>NZ_LATL02000213.1 GCF_000972705.2 Limnoraphis robusta CS-951
ATTTAATATACCATATAAAACATTGAGAAAAAATCAAAGCTACCCTAGAATCTCCTAGAGTAGCCTGATTAAGATTAAGTTTCTCAGATGAGAACGATCAACTAGGCGATCGCAGCGACTCGAACATCATTATTTCCTAAGAGTTCTTGCAGCTCCTCCGAGTCAACCGTCTCTTTCTCGATCAACATTTCTGCCAATTTATCCAGAACGTGGCGATTTTCCATCAACACATTTTTAGCACGAACGTAAGCTTCATCAACTAACTTACGAACTTCATCATCAATGGTTGCGGCTGTTTCTTCGGAGAAATCCCGCTCAGACATGATATCACGACCGAGGAACACATTCCCCTGTTGACGACCCAAAGCTACAGGCCCCAAACGGTTACTCATCCCATAACGGGTAATCATTTGACGCGCCACACGAGTCACCTGTTGCAAGTCGTTAGAAGCGCCAGTGGTGACTTCTTCTTCGCCGAAAACAATTTCTTCCGCCAGACGTCCGCCTAAAGCAACGGCCATCTGATTTTGCAAATAAGAACGACTGAACAACCCAGAGTCCATCCGATCTTCACTGGGCATAAACCAGGTTAACCCACCCGCACGACCACGAGGAATAATGCTGATTTTTTGTACAGGGTCGTAGTCTGGCATCAACGCACCGACTAACGCATGACCCGCTTCGTGGAAGGCGACTAAAGTTTTGCGTTTTTCGCTCATTACCCGATCTTTCTTCTCGGGGCCTGCGAGTACGCGGTCAATGGCGTCGTTCACCTCATCCATTGAAATTTCGGTTAAGTTGCGACGGGCCGCCAAAATAGCCGCTTCGTTGAGTAAGTTCGACAGGTCAGCCCCGGTAAACCCAGGAGTCCGACGGGCAATTTTTTCGAGATCTACGTCTTTAGCGAGGGTTTTGCCGCGTGCATGAACCCGCAGAATTTCCAGACGACCCGCGTAGTCAGGACGATCAACAACAACCTGACGGTCAAAACGACCCGGACGCATTAACGCTGCATCCAAGACATCAGGACGGTTGGTGGCGGCAATAATGATAATTCCGGTATTGCCTTCAAAACCATCCATTTCGGTGAGTAACTGGTTGAGGGTTTGTTCCCGTTCATCGTTACCACCACCTAAACCCGCACCCCGTTGACGACCAACGGCGTCAATTTCATCGATGAATACAATACAGGGAGCGTTGGCTTTGGCTTGTTCAAACAGGTCGCGGACGCGGGACGCACCCACACCGACGAACATTTCTACAAATTCTGAACCGGAGATACTGAAGAAAGGAACACCTGCTTCACCCGCGACGGCTTTGGCGAGGAGGGTTTTACCGGTTCCAGGAGGGCCGACTAACAGCACGCCTTTGGGAATTTTCGCACCAACGGCGGTAAAGCGATCGGCGTTTTTCAGGAAGTCTACCACTTCGCTGAGTTCGAGTTTGGCTTGTTCAATTCCGGCCACATCCCCAAAGGTGACTTGAGTTTGGGGTTCCATTTGAACTCGCGCTTTAGACTTGCCAAAGTTCATGGCTTGGCTTCCGGGGCCGCTTTGGGCGCGACGCAACAGAAAAAATAAGCCAACTAACAGTAAAATAGGGAAGAATAAGCTGCTGAGAGCTTTGAACCAGAAACCCTCATCACTTTGAGGCATCACGGAAATGTCAACGTTATTCTGACTCAGAATATCGATCAAGCCGGGATCGGGAGGAAGGTTAACCATGACTTTGGAACCATCTTCCGCCGTAACCAGGGCTTTAGAGCGATCAGCACTCAGGCTAACCCGCTCAACTTGCTTATTTTCGACTTCCTGAATGAAGGTACTATATTTCCAAGTTTCCCGTGTTTGAGGTTGTTTATCAAAGAAGGCGGTTGCCAGGGCGATGACAACGATTGCTAAAAGTGCGTATAAGCCTGCGTTTCTCCAGCGTTTGTTCACCGGGGTCTATCCTCCTAATGTTGCTCAGAGTCCTGTGGACTCTGGTATCTTTTTTATTATGTTTACCAATCTTAACGTATTTTTCACCAATCCTGGGGATCAGGACAAGAAGCCTTAACATCTTAAAATAGGTGATGCTCTAATCAGACACAGGGAGTTGTTTGACTACAATAAATTTATTTTTTTGTCAACCTCTGAGAAGGGGTTCAAGTTAAAATCGCCGTTTGTGATTCTTGATCTGAGCTTCAATCGCAAAAAAAGCTGACTTTAATTTCTATTTATAAAGAAAAGCGATTGTGTTAAAGTTATATGTTTGAACTTGAATTTTCAATTAAATCGGCTGTTAGTTATTTTCAATCGGGAGACTATTTTAAAGCCGAGTTAGTTTGCCATCAAATTTTGGAAAATGTTCCCAATTGTGAGATTGCCATGAAACTGTTAGGCAAAATTCATCATCAGAATTTGAAGCCGAAACAGGTCAACAATTATTCGGGTGAGGCTTATCACTTATGGTACTACAATAGTCATGTTTGGACAACTACAACTTGGGCAGGAGTCAGTGCGCTCAAGTCTCCTTGTGATATGTGGAACTATCAAGAAATTATTTTTGACTTAAAACCGAGTTTAATTATTGAGTTTGGAACTCGTTACGGAGGAGCCACCTTATTTTTTGCTCATCTCCTCGATCAAATTCCTCAAACTTCTAAAGTTTTCTCCGTTGACAATGATCAGAGTTGTCTCGATGATCAAGTTAAGCAACATCCTCGCATTGAACTGATGCTTTCATCCTCAACTCATCCTGTCGTTGCTCAAAGAATTTCGATGTTGCGACAAGAATTTTCGGGGCGAGTTTTTGCCATTTTGGATAGTGACCACAGCAAAGATCATGTCTTAGAAGAAATGCTCTTGTTACGTCCTCTTTTAACATCAGGAGATTATTTAATTGTCGAAGATGGGAATATTAACGGTCATCCAGTTTTACCAGAATGGGGAGAAGGGCCTTATGAAGCGATAGAAGCCTATTTTTCCCAATATCCTGATGATTATAAACTGGATGAACAACGAGAGCAGAAATTTGGTTTTACCTGGGCACCCAAAGGATTTTTAATTCGATATTAATTGGCATTAAAATTAAGTTATGAAATTTAGATTCCATCAACCTACCTTAAAGTTATTAGAAGGATTATCAGGAGTAGAACTTGGCGCTGCGGCTCATAACCCTTTTGGTGTTAATGCGATTAATGTTGCACCTAAATTTGATGAAAAGGTTTATCGAGAAAGTCAGGTTGAAATGGGTGAAACTCCTACTCCAATCGATCTTTATGGAGATGCGACTGATATTCCTGTCGAAAAACACAGCCAAGATTTTGTATTATCCAGTCATGTTTTTGAACATATTCCTAACCCAGTCCAAGCTTTTTTAGAATGGCAAAGAGTCCTTAAATCGGGAGGATATATTGTGATGATTGTTCCCCAACCGGATGCTTTATTGGGTGATAATAGACCGTTATCAACTTATGATAAACTGATTCAAGCTTATCACGAAAACTGGACGATTGACACCGCACCTCCCGGAAGTTGTTATTCCGATCACTATTGGAAATTTACCTCGACAACCTTAAGAGGATTTCTTGAAAAGTTAAAATCAGGAGTTGCAGGTTTACCCCCAATTAATTGGACGTTAATTGGCGTTGAAGATCCAGATAGTAAAGTTGGAAATGGGTTTTGGCTGGCTTATAAAGTTCCCGAATTTAATTTTAAAGTTAAAAATCTGATCTAGGAAAAAAATATGCGTTCTCAAGCTGAATTGAATCATCAACCTCTAATTAGTATTATTGTTCCCGTTTTCAATCCACCCGAACCCTATTTAAGAGCGGCTATACAATCCGTTCTCGATCAAACCTATTCTCATTGGGAATTGTGTATTGCTGATGATGCTTCAACTTTCCCTTATGTGCGAAGGGTTTTAGAAGAATACGCTCAACAAGATACTCGCATTAAACCGATATTCAGAACGGAAAATGGTCACATTTCTGCTTGTTCAAATTCGGCGTTAGAAATAGCAACGGGTGAATTTATTGCGTTGCTGGATCACGATGATTTACTCACTTCTGATGCGTTAGAAGAGGTTGTGCGGCTACTCAATCAGCATCCCGAAGCGGATATGATCTATTCCGATGAAGATAAAATAGATAATAACAATCAATTTAGAGAAGCCGCTTATAAACCGGATTGGTGTCCCGATTCATTTCTTTCCCGAATGTACACCTGTCATTTAGGGGTTTATCGTCGATCATTAGTGAATGAAATTGCAGGATTTAGACAAGGATTTGAAGGAAGTCAAGATTATGATTTAGTCTTGAGACTCACCGAAAAAACAAATAAAATCTTTCATATTCCTAAAATTCTTTATCACTGGAGAATGCACTCGGCTTCAGCTTCCATGTCACAAACGGCTAAACCCTACGCTTATGAAGCCGCAACCAAAGCGTTAACTGAAGCTATGCAAAGACGGAATGAAGGCGGACAGGTTATTCCTTTAAAAGATTCTCCGGGGTATTACAGTATTCGCTATGAAATTGATCGATCTAAACTTGTTAGCATTATTATTCCGACGCGAGATTATGGCAGTATTTTGCATCAGTGTTTAACTTCTATTTTTCAGAATACAAGCTATCCCAACTATGAAGTTATTGTGATTGACAATGGGAGTGTTGAAGCCGAAACCAAAAACATTTTAAACTTTTGGAAACAGCAAAAATCGGCTCAATTTAAAACCTATCGTTTAGACATTCCCTTTAATTATTCTCAGTTGAATAACTATGGCGTGAGTCAAGCCAACGGAGAATATTTCATCTTTTTGAATAATGATACTAAAATTCTGACATCTGATTGGATTGAGGCGTTGGTTGAGCAAGCTAAACGTTCTTCAATTGGTGCTGTCAGTGGATTGCTTCTATATCCTGATAAATCCCTGCAAAACGCCGGATTTGTTTTAAGTAAAAATCAAATATCGAGTTCTTTTTATCAGGGAATTACTAAAATAAATGATTATGATACGTTCTTACAAATCAGCTTAATTAATAATGTTTCTGCGGTGAGTGGCGCTTGTTTAGCCTGTCGTCGCACTGTATTTGAAGAAGTTGGCGGATTTGATGAAGCATTACCCTTGATCTACAATGATGTTGATTTTTGTCTAAAACTCATCCATCAAGGTTATCGAAATATTTATCTTCCTCATGTTCGACTCTATCATCAAGAGTTGAAAAGTTGGAATGTCGAATTAACCCCCTATCAACGTAGCAAAATTCAGGATTCTGCTCAACAATTAATCCAAGAACGATGGGGTAAAATATTTAATTCTGATCCCTGTTGTCATCCTCATTTTATTCAAAAATTTACCGCTAAATCCGTAGAAGTTCCTGCTGTTCACCAGCATCAGAGAACCGTGAGTTATCCTTTAGTCAGTGTTTGCATCCCGACTTATAATGGTGAGAAATATTTAGCCGAGTGTTTAGAGAGTGTTTTATCTCAAACCTATCCTCATTTAGAAATTATTATATCTGATGATGGTTCAACCGACAAAACTATAGCTATTGCTCAATCTTTTCAATCTAAATTCTCGGGTAACTTTCAAATTTTCAGTCATTGTCAGTATGGATTAGCTGTTAATTGGAATTACTCGATTTCTCAGACTCAAGGAAAATATATAAAATTTATATTTCAAGATGATATTTTAGAAAATAGCTGTATTGAAGACTTAGTAAATTTAGCCGAACAAGATGAAAAAATAGGATTAGTCTTTTCTCGTCGTGAAATATTGGTTTCTCCAGAAGCACAATCTAATCAATATTGCCAAGAAATTAGTGTTTACGCTCAAGATATTGATAAACATTGGCTGAATCTAAAATCAATACAAGAGGGAAAAGAACTCCTCGCTGTTCCCTATCTATTAAATCATCCCATCAATAAAATCGGAGAACCCAGTACAGTTTTAATCCGCAAAAGTGTATTTAAGAATGTCGGAATCTTCGATCCTGAACTCTATCAACTACTTGATTTAGAACTGTGGTTCAGGATTATGAGTCAATATAAAATCGGTTTCGTTAATAAAAGCTTGTCTCACTTTCGGATTCATCCAGAACAATTATCGATTGCCAATAAACTTAAAGGAAATAGTCAGCGAGATATTCATAAATTCTATCATAAAATTGTTAATAGCTCTTATTTTAATGATTTAGACTCAAAGCTACAATCTCAATTAATGCAAACCTTCAAAAAGACATCAGAAAATCAGACTCAATCCCGTTTAAATTCCCTAAATTTTACTCAGATTCAGCCAAATATAGAACAAAACAATAAACCTTTTTGGTCTGTTATGATTCCGACTTACAACGGATCAAAGTATTTAGAATATACACTAAAAAGTCTGTTAAATCAAGCTCCCAGTTCCGCAGAAATGCAAATTGAGGTAATTGATGATTGTTCCCCAGATGAAGATATAGAAGCACTGGTTCAACAAATTGCAGGCGATCGCATTTCATTCTATCGACAACCGCGAAACTTAGGCTTAATTGGAAATTGGAATGACTGTATTCAACGCGCAAAAGGAGAATGGGTTCATATTCTCCATCAAGATGATTTTGTCTTACCAGGATTTTATCATAAATTGCGAGAACTCTTAGAAAAAGAACCCCAAGCTGGTGCGGGTTTTTGTCGTCATTATTATGTAGATGCGGAAGGAAAACAGCGTTCAATCTCGGCTTTAGAACAGGAAAATTATGGAATTCTTGATAACTGGATCGAACGAATTGCTGTCATGCAACGGGTTCAATTTGCTTCAATTGTTGTTAAACGAAGTGTGTATGAAACTCTCGGAGGATTTTGTCTGGATGCGGGTTCAGCAGCAGATTGGGAAATGTGGAAACGCATCGCCGCACACTATTCTGTTGTCTATGAACCTCAACCTTTGGCTTGTTATCGTCTCCATTCAAGTTCCGAAAGTTCTCGCTTAATTGCAGTGGGTGAAAATATTAAAGATACTCTAAAATCGATTGAAATTTCTCACTCTTATCTTCCACCAGAAAAAGCACAAACACTTTCCCAAAAAGCCAGAGAACATTATGCGTTTTACGCGCTGAATACAGCGAAAAAAATGTTAGGAGTGGGGGAAGAAAAAACAGCGATCGCACAAATTAAAGCCGCAGTACAATGTAGTCAGTCTCAGCCTGTCAAAGATGCGATTATTCAGCTATTCAGTTCAGAAATATGGGGTTCTCAAGACTTCAATGGTATTTTGAAAGAAGTAACAACTCTATCAGAACAATATCGCCAAAATCCCAAAAATATAACTGTTTTAGATAAACTGCGAAAAATCCGCCAAACATTAGGACAATTTTGGCTGAATACATCCTTTAAAAAATTAGATAATTTTTATACAGAAGATTGCGGAAAAATTCACCAAACCTTACTCAATACTGGGATAAAAAATGAACCGTTAACTGAAGCTGAACAGTCAGAAGTTAATCAATGGATAGCCTATCTTTCTCAGGGTTTAAATCAACCTAATGCTATCCCACATCTCCTCGCCACAATGTTGTATTGCTATCCCCATCAACTCCCCTCTCAATGGTACAAAAACGCTCCTATTCCCAACTGGTTTGTGAATGATTATCTGACATTTATGCTGACACCACCTCATTTCTTTCAGCAAACCGGAGAAGTTGAACGTTATTATTCTTATCTGAAAGGATGGGTTGACTATCTTCATAGTCGAATCTTTAGTGATAAAATCTCAAAAACTTGGCAAGATATCGCTAATGTGTTTCTGCTTAGAATGAACGCGATTCCGCTTTATTTTAGTTCCGAAAATATCAAAGATATCTATATCAAACGAGCGGAAATTATGGAGTTAGCGCTCTTAAGTCAGGGTAATAAACTAGATTATACCTTTCCGAAACGCTCTGAAAGCCTAGATAAAATTCGTTTAGGAATTCTCAGCACTCACTGGAACCCCCAAACGGAAACCTATTCAACGTTACCTGTTTTTGAACATCTTGATAGAAATCAGTTTGAAATTATTCTCTACACTTGTCAAATCAACAATCATCCTCTGGAAAAATATTGTCAGAGTCGTGCGGATCGTTGGATCAAACTTCCTCAAAAATTAAGCGATCAAGTAAAAACCATTCGTGCTGATGATTTAGACATCCTTTTAATTGGTACTAATGTTACCGCAGTCACCCATTCTATTACCCTGTTAGCGTTACATCGACTCGCCAGAATTCAAGTCACTTCGACTTCTTCTTGTGTGACAACGGGAATGCGAAATATTGATTATTATATCTCTGGAAATTTAACGGAATCTCCCCAAGCACCCCAACAATATAGTGAAAAGTTAGCCGTCATTGAAGGAACTGCACATTGTTTTAATTACTACGCTATCCCACCTGCTCAACCAACAGTTCATCCTCAACGTTCTGATTTGAAACTTGATGAAAATACGGTTGTTTTTATCTCGGGTGCGAACTTTTATAAAATTATACCGGAGTTGAGAGAAACTTGGGCAAAAATTCTTGCAAAAGTTCCGAATTCTGTTTTAATTCTCTATCCCTTTAACCCCAACTGGACATCTAATTATGCTCGAATTCCTTTTCTCAATACCCTCAAAACCGCTTTTGAACGTTACAACGTTAAACCCAGTCGTCTGATGATTTTAGACACTCAACCCAGTCGAACGGATATTAAACAATATCTAAAATTAGCAGATGTTTATTTAGATTCCTATCCCTTTTCTGGGGTGAATTCTTTGGTTGATCCCTTAGAAGTAGGTTTAGTAACTATTACTCAAGAGGGTGATTCTTTCCGTTCAAAAATGGGATCATCTTTATTAAAATGCCTAGCTTTAAATGACTTAATTGTTGACAGCGAAGATGCTTATATCAACTTAGCAGTTCAGTTGGCGACAGACGCTAAACTCCGGCAACAATATAGTCAAAATATTGCAGAAAAAATGCAGCACAATCCACCTTTCTTAGATAGTTATCGTTATTCTAAAAAGATGGAGTCGCTATTTAAGCAACTGTTCAATACTTTGAAACAACAGCAAGAATTTCCTGAAATTCCTCTCAACACAGCGATCGCCAGACGAGACTATTTATCGGAGTTAGTTCATCATATTAATCTCTACACACTTAATCCCTCTGAGGAAGCTATTATCGAACGTTTACGGCAACTTCGTAAAGTGATGGCGGAATATTGGTTAAAAATTTCTCCTGATCAATTAGAAGAAGTTTACAAAGGACATATGGGAAATGGTTATCAAGTGTTACTCAGTCGCGGAATTCAGCATGAAGCTTTAATCGAAGCTGAACGTCAATTTGTCGATCAACTCACGCAAGTCGCAACGGGTTTAAAACATCCAAATTCACTCAACTGTTTAATGGCGGCGATGTTGTATTATGTTCCCGGAAAAATGTTAGTTCGAGATGCAGAGAAACGTTTACCCAGTTGGTTAATAAAAGACTATCAAACGGTATTTGAAAATCAACAAGCTTTGCAGAAAGTTGAACAGACATTAGCCGCAGCACAGTTAAAAACAACACCGGAAACCTTAACTCAAAATACTCCCGATCTGAAAACTCAACAATATCAGAATCGCCTACAAGGTTGTTTAAACTTATATCGTATTGATCCATCCAATCAATCTGTTGTAGAAGAATTACGTCAAATTCGGCGACAACTGGCTGATTTCTGGTTAAATTTAGCAGAAACGGAGTTAGAATCAGTTGAGCAAAGTTCTATCGGAAAATGTTCTCAATTGTTATATCAAAGTGATTTTATCAGCGAACCGTTAACGGAAACCGAACAGGAATTTTATCAACAATTAATAACTCAGTTGAGTGAGAGAGCAAAAACTAAAAAGACTGTCAATTTTATCTTAGCTGCGAGGTTTTATTCCCCTCTAGAACAGTTACAAATTCCAGAACTTTTAGCTTTACCCTCATGGCTAAAGTAGGGATAATTCATCAATTCCGTACCAATGTAGGGGCGGGTTCATAACAGTTATCAATTATCAGTTCACTCTTCCCGGGTACAACTGTTCACTGTTGTAAACCCGCCTTACCCCCATAACCCTGAGTTTTGAAAGAATTTTTGGAGAAAGTTTGAAATTTTAGTGCGCTTATTTAATAATAAGATCTGTACCACGACATTATCATCAAAAATGCCTTTACCCACTGAGCTAAAAACCCTAGAAGGACATCCCCTTTCACCCGAGAGACTGGCCAATAAAGTCATCCTTTTTGTCAACGTTGCGAGTAAGTGTGGCCTAACACCTCAGTATAAAGGTCTAGTGGCGCTACACAATGAATTTGCAGCTCGTGGCTTGGAAATTGTTGGCGTTCCTTGTAACCAGTTTGGCGCTCAAGAACCCGGTACTCCTGAAGAAATAAAAACCTTTACTCAAACCAAGTACGAAGTAGATTTTACGCTCCTGGAAAAGCAAGATGTTAACGGCTCAAACCGTAGTCCTTTATATCAATTTCTCATTGGTGAAGGGCAAGATATTGCCTGGAACTTTGGTAAGTTTTTGGTAGGACGAACAGGTGAAGTCGTCGCTCGTTTTGAACCTCAAATTGCTCCAGATGATCCGACTTTACGGGCTGAAATCGAAAAAGCTCTCTCATAGTTTTGAGCGGTATCGCCAGCTAAACAAAGCTTAGAACAGATCCTCGTCTTCAGCCCAAGCAAGACGGGGAAAATGTCAAATCATCAGTCAGTTTGAAGTGACTCCGATGTAAAATATTAACAGACGAAAAACCACCAAGACACAAGGAACACCAAGAGAAAATTTTCGGGTCTTTGTGTCGTGGGGGTGAATTTACCCATCCAAAAAATCCCATTAGTATAACACATTTTTTGCATGAGTATTAGTGTAAAATAGAGTTAAGTTTTAATCTTCCTAATGAAGATAAATTTTCATTGAGTTTATATCAAAGGTGAGAGAACCTATAATTTTTATATCTTCTTTTCTCAGTCTCCTCTCTCTTGAGTTAGAAAACCCGTTGAACTTCTATCCTCAAAAATATTTCTTAAGCCAGAGGTAAATTATCGGCTATTTTTTTACAGTATTAAACAGCAAGTTAAATTGCAAAATAACAGCCATAAAATCTACAGGAGAGTTTGCATGATTAGAAGATTAATAGGCGCTATCAAATCTACTTCTTTGAAAAGTGTTTTAACTATTGTTTTAGCGGGGATTTTAGTCGTTGTTACAACGGCTTGTAATGCTAAACCTCCGGCTCCTAATATTACAGGTTCGGGAGAATATCACAGCAGTAAAGGACAGCAGAAAGAGCTTTATGCACCTGTTCAGAATAAGAAATCTGGTGGAATGTATCCTTATGAAGATATGGACCCAGAACCGAGCAATTACACAAAACGCAAGGCTAATGAGTTAGTAGAAAATGCAAAGAGAAATGTTAGCAAAGTGAATGGCCCTGAAGAATTTGCCGAAAATTACAGACAGGGAACCCCACTGAATGAACGAGTCCAAAATATCTCCGAAGATGTCGGTCAGTCTGCTAAACAGTTCACAGAAGATGTAGCGTCTGGAGCAAAACGCAACGTTCAGAAGTTGAAAGAAAATACTCAAAACACTATCGAACACCCGGAAACTTTTGTTGATCACTTACAACGGTAAGTTTGAGAAAAAATAGAATCTTTACAAGGGGCTTAAGCCCCTTGTTTTTAACTGATCTAAACCTTAAAAACTTGCATAACCAAATGTCACATCAAATTTACGACACCAAATCCCAACAGACTTATATTGACTGATATCCAGATTATCCGGAAGTAGATACCGTTGCGCTCCCTCAAAACTTTGTAGAGAGGTCAGTGTCATATATTCTTCTTTTTTAGGTTTAACTGGAATTGTGCTATTTCGATGTAAAATGACATTAACATCAGGGCCTTGAGCTGTGGTAAATGCACCATCAAATTCTAAATACCGTTTACCATTTTCAGTAACAATCCGAGCCATTCCTTTCGTGGGATGATCCTGTTCAACTGTTACAAAAGAACCCGTTGCAATAATATTATTATTTTGAGCGATCAATGGAGTTGCAGCCGAGGCGGGAAGCGTCGAAGCGACAGAGGTCAAAGCCACTTCACCGATCACTGTATTTAAGAGAATAACAGAAGCGATACTAACCGTTTTTAAAGTGTTGATGAGCATAAACTTATCTCCGTTTCCGATTTCCTTACACTAACTAAGATAGAAGCTCAACTTGGGAAACAGATGATATGTAAAATAGAAAATGCTGAAAATTAATGAAATTGACCTCAGACCCTTCTCAGGGTTTTCTCACATTTTGTCTCAATTTCCAAGAGAACTCGCTACAATAGAAGGTTGAATATAGAAGATTGCCAGTGACGAGCTGCTCTAAACCCCATGCCCTTACCGATTGTCGCAATTATTGGACGCCCAAATGTAGGTAAATCTACCCTGGTAAACCGCCTCACTGAAAGCCAAGAAGCCATTGTTCACGATCAACCGGGGATGACTCGCGATCGCACCTATCGCCACGCCTATTGGCAAGATCGAGAGTTTTCGGTGGTCGATACCGGAGGCTTGATTTTTGATGATGATACCGAATTTTTGCCCCTGATTCGTGAACAGGTGATGGTCGCTTTAGCAGAAGCCACAGTCGCGATTTTTGTAGTAGATGGACAAGTCGGGCTAACGGGGGGAGATGAAGCGATCGCCAGTTGGTTGCGTGAACATTCGGTTCCGGTACTCTTAGCCGTGAATAAATGCGAATCTCCCACAGCCGGCTTAATGCAATCGATGCAATTTTGGGAACTTGGCTTAGGAAATCCTTTCCCCATTTCCAGCATACATGGCAGTGGCACAGGCGAGTTACTCGATGAATTAATCCAATATATTCCCCGCCGTGATGAAATCGAAGAATCCACCGAAATTCGAGTGGCAATTGTCGGGCGTCCGAATGTTGGAAAATCCAGTTTATTGAATGCCTTTTTAGGAGAAAATCGCGCCATTGTTAGCCCGATTTCCGGTACAACTCGGGATGCGATCGATACCGTCGTTGAACGCAACGAAAAGACTTACCGTTTAATTGATACAGCCGGAATTCGACGCAAAAAAAATGTCGAATATGGGGCGGAATTTTTTGGCATTAATCGTGCCTTTAAAGCCATTCGTCGAGCCGATGTTGTGCTGTTAGTGATTGATGCCGTTGATCGCGTCACCGAACAGGATCTCAAGTTAGCAAATCGCATCGTAGAAGAAGGTCGCGCTTGTGTAATTGTCGTCAATAAATGGGATACCGTTGAGAAAGATACCTACACCATTTTAGAATACGAACGAGAAGTCAAATCAAGACTGTATTTCATCGAATGGGCGAAAACCATTTTTGTCAGTGCCTTAACCGGACAACGAGTTGAAAAAATTATTGATTTAGTCGATCAAGCAGTCGCCGAACATCAACGCCGCGTTAGTACCGCCGTGATTAACGACGTGATCGAAGAAGCCGTCAGTTGGCATTCTCCCCCCACCACTCGCCAGGGTAAACAAGGGAAAATTTATTATGGGACTCAAGTCAGTAGCCAACCGCCAACACTGGTATTATTTGTCAATGATCCCAAACGATTTAATGAAAATTACCGTCGTTATATGGAAAGTCAATTTCGCCAACAATTGGGCTTTTTAGGCACACCTATTCGGTTAATTTGGCGCGGGAAACCAGCCCGAGAAGTCGAACGCAATACAGCCAACCGAGCCACAAAAGTTTAACACTCACCAGTCTTTGCAGTTGACAGTTGTAGGGGCAATTGATGAATTACCCGTACCAGTGACCCGTTTTTTGTGTTAACAGTTATTTCCCTTTTGCCTGTTGCCTGTTGCCTGTTGCCTAATGAGCTGTTCCCTGCTGGAATGAAATCATGGATTTATTGCGATCGCTGCCGATCGGTTTATATTTAGAAGAACCAATCACCTGGCTACATCGACTGGATGCGCGAGTCAAACTAGCCTGGTTGATGAGTTTTTTGTTAGCGCCGTTGTTAGCCAACGCCATTTGGCGACTCGCGTTGGTGGGGTTACTGATTATTATTACTCTTGGTGCGAGAATTCCTTTGCGAGTCTGGAAACGACAAATGGGCTGGCTGCTGATGTTTTGTAGTTTGTTGTTTGTCGTCAGTTGTATAATGCCCGATGGAATTATCGCCGAACATCAACCCCGTCTCCCCTCTGATGAGATTAGCTTTGCACTCCCTCAACCCCCAGAACAGATCACTACACCTTTACCCCAACCCACTTCTTATCGCTATGTGTTAGTCGAGCAAGGGCCATTAAAAATTACTCGCTACTCGGTTGATTTAGGAATTCGCGTCAGTACCTTACTGTTTACGCTGGTCTACAGCACCAACTTATATTTGCTGACAACAGCTTCCGAAGAAATCGCCACCGCCATTCAAAATGTGATGGAACCCTTGCGACGATTTAACTTACCCGTCACCGAAATCGCCTTAACGTTGACGCTTTCCCTACGGTTTTTTCCCTTAGTTTTAGAAGAAATTCAAAATTTAGTCCGCTCTGTGCGAACCCGAGCGATTAACTGGAAAAAACTCGGATTTCGCCGAGCCACTCAAGTTTGGTTGATGATTGCTGAACGCTTGTTAGAAAATTTATTACTACGAGCCGAACAGATGGCGAGTGCGATGACCGTCAGGGGTTTCACCACTCCTAATCAACATCATGTCAAATGGTATCAACTGCAAATCCGATGGGTTGATCGGTTCGCACTGGCTGCTTTAACTGTATTCTGGACGCTGCGGTTTATTTTGGGAGCGCAAGCTTAAGACGATTTCGGAAAAATTTCAGTCAAACCGATTGAAGATTAGTAAATTTTCCAGTACACTTTAACTTTTCAGCCAATTTCAACATTGAGCAGTGACCCCGACCCTTCTATCTGAAAATGCGAAAAGAGGACTCCCGTTATACCCCCAGGGTTAACGGTGAGATGAATTTTCGCCAATAAAAATCGACCGCAGGGAGAACGTCTACACAACAGCCCAATCTGTGTAGAATCTGTTCTAATACTATAACCCGGGCATTGGATTGAAATTTCGACGATGTTGACGCTGACCTACGAGTACAGGTTGAAACCCACACAGCAACAGGTAGAGGTGATAGAACGCACCTTAGATGTCTGTCGCTCGGTGTGGAATTTTGCCTTGAAAGAACGTAAGAATTGGCTCAACTCTCGCTTGGCTCCCGTTAATGCCTGCTCGATTGTTAACGAGTACATCATCCCCGCCGACGCACCCTTCCCCGGTTATCACTACCAAACGAAAGCGCTGACGCAAGCCAAGAAAAATAACGAACGGTTGAAGTCAGTTAACGCCCAGGTTCTTCAGCAAATCTTAAGAACCTTGGATCGGGCGTTTGTTGATATGAAAGCCAGAGGGTTTGGGTTTCCCAGATTTAAGAATCGTTACCGGATGCGGTCTTTTATTTATCCTCAGCTTAAAGGCGAGATCGTCAACGGCAACCGAATTAAGTTACCTCAACTCGGATGGGTTAAGGTTTTCAAGTCTCGGGAAATTCCTGACGGATTCAAACCCAAGCAAGCCCGAATTGTTCGGAGGGCATCCGGCTACTTCGTGATGCTGTCTCTGCAATCCGATGTCAGCGTCCCAAATGTTCCTTTTCACGGGCATCCTTTGGGTATCGACCTCGGGTTAGAGAAATTCTTGGCAACGTCGGATGGGGAACTGATAAACAGACCCAGATTTTTGAACCGCTTCCATCGCAAGCTGAAATCGCTGCAACGGAGATTAAAGCACAAGCAGAAGGGGTCTAACAATCGGCACAAGCTGAACCAAAAAATTGCTCGACTTCACCAACGAATTCAGGAAACTCGAAAAGACTGGCATTTTAAACTTGCTCACCACCTCTGCGATCGCGGACAGTCCATCTTTATCGAAGACATTGACTTCCGTTCGTGGGGGCGGGGAATGTTATCTAAGCACTGTCTCGATGCTGGCTTCGGTCAGTTCGTAACCATCCTCAAGTGGGTAGGATGGAAGCGGGGCGTTTTTGTGGGTGAGGTCAACAAAGATTACAGCAGCCAAATTTGTCCGAATTGCGGGGCGACGACGGGTAAGAAGTTACTCTCGGAGCGGGTTCATAATTGCCCGGAATGCAGGTACATCACCCACCGGGATGTCGCCGCCGCGCAGGTGATTCGGAATCGTGGTATTGATGCGCTCGGGCAGAGCGTGTCTGAAAATGCTTGTGGAGACTTACTGGCGGGGGGCTTCGGCTCTAGCGCGCGTGTCTGAGAAGCAAGAATCCCCCGCTATACCGCAGGTCTTCGGCGGGAGTGTCAAAAAGGTAAAGTTTACATTAACGACAAACCCATAAGCGATGATGCAATTTATAATGATTCGAGCCTGGTCTGCTCCCAAATTTTAAGTTCTCAAGTCCGGCTATCAAGGATCTGAGAATCCGCTCAGTTGAACCTCAGAAACTCACTCTAGTAACCCTAGAAAACAGTCAAAAACAACAGAGATCATCTTACAGGAGAAAGAATTTATTGGAGTGGCATTTCATCAACCTTGTTCAGTATCCTGTCTAGATATCTGGATCTTTATGACTGCCAATAGATGGTAGAGTTAGATTTCATAACTTGCTCAATCTGACTGCTATCGACTGTTTTAGAGAGCTACTTATTTGCTAAATTTTAGGCTGAATGACAACTGAAACTTACATGAATCACCCCAACTTTGGCTTACTGTTTAGAGTATGTCAAGTTGAGGATAATCAAGAACTGTTTACCACGCTGTACGCCCAACGACTGTTTTTTTTAGTCACTCACGGGCCAAGCGGTTTGAAATTTGAACCCGTTAGCCGTTCAGACGCCCGACTGGTTGTAGAAATCCGTCTGAGAATGTTGCGCCGAACAGGCCAGGTTGAAGAACATAAAAATCTACAAGTCATTCATCAACGCACATTTCAATAACTTTGGGGTGTTTATTGTTTGTGGTTTCACGAGAGAATAAGAAAGGGAAAAGAAGACAGAGGGAACCCGAGTTTTCCTGACATCCGACTTTCCCTCCCTTCTCGAACCACGCATCACGAAATTATGACCCATTCCACCGCCGAACGTATTGCTGAAATTCGCTCCCAAGTCCCCGATTCTGTGCGAATCGTTGCTGTCACCAAAACAGTATCGGCTGATGTGATTCGTATCGCCTACGCAGCCGGAATCCGGGATTTTGGCGAAAATCGCATTCAAGAGGCGATGGAAAAACAAGAGCAACTGCAAGATTTGTCCGATATCACCTGGCATTTAATTGGTCATATCCAAACCAACAAAGCGATAAAAGCTGTGCAGCACTTTCAATGGATTCACTCCGTTGATAGTCTCAAACTCGCTCAACGCCTAGACAGACTCGCTGAAGAATCGGGTTGTCAGCCTCAAGTCTGCCTACAAGTTAAGATTTTAAGCGATCCCAATAAATATGGTTGGAGCGTTTCTCAACTTTTAGACGACTTAGCGGAACTTAATCAATGCCAGCACATTCAAATTCAAGGTCTAATGACCATTCCCCCTTTAGGATTAAATGATTCGGAAACGTTGAATGTCTTTGAGCAAACTCGCCAGTTAGCCCAAAAAATTCAACAACAACGCTGGTCAAATCTCGAGATCAAAGAACTCTCAATGGGAATGTCTGGGGATTATACTTTAGCTATACAAGCAGGTGCAACAATGATTCGGCCTGGACAAATTCTCTTTGGTGCGCGTACAACCTAAACAAGATAGTATATTTTCTGGTAAAGCTATCGAGTTCGAGAAAAACTGACTATAGTCAATCCCTGCTAGCTCCCCTAAAATGGGTGTCTAGTCGGGAGAAAGAGTCGTTATGGAGAAGAAACCGTGAACTCTATTTTTGGTAAGCTACGGGATTTTGTAGGACTCAATGACTCTGTTGAGTACGATTATGAATACGATGAAATGGAGGGGGATCAATATCAAAATGTTTATCAGCCTCCCCAAGAACTCGCTTCCCCTGCACCCGTAGAGGAAGAACGTCGGAGCGTCCGTCGCCCTAGAGAACGGACAGTTGGGGCTACTAACCCTACAGCAAGTACGGTAACATCAGAAGGATTGGGGTCAACCATGAACAATGTGATCGGTATGCCAGGAGCGTTAAACGGAATTTCAGAAGTCGTGGTCATGGAACCTCGTACTTTTGAAGAAATGCCTGCGGCTATTAGAGCGCTCAAAGAAAGAAAGTCTGTCGTTCTCAATCTCACCATGATGGACCCAGACCAAGCCCAAAGAGCAGTAGACTTCGTAGCTGGAGGAACCTACGCCCTTGATGGTCATCAAGAACGAATTGGTGAAAGCATTTTCCTGTTTACGCCCAGTTGTGTTCAAGTTAGAACTCAGTCAGGCGTGATGAACGAAATGCCCAGCCAAGGACGCACTCGCATTCCTTCCCCGATGACTTCGATGTGGCAATCCGAGAAACAAGCGGTGCAGTAGTAGCGTTATCCAAGTCAGAGATCAGAAATCAGACTTTACAATTGCTGACCACTGACTCTGACATTTTACACTCAACAAATGACAGGATTCAAATTCGGTTTAATTGGTGGCGGGGTGATGGGAGAAGCGCTTCTCTCCCGTTTAATTGCTCAGAATATCTATCACCCAACAGATGTAATCGTTAGCGAACCCCATGAGCCGCGTAGAGCTGTTCTCCAGCAACAGTATGGGGTGGAGGTCACAGATGAGAATAGCCAAGCCGCACAGGTCACAGAGGTGCTGCTGTTGGCGGTTAAACCTCAAATCTTAGACACTGTAATTTCAGATTTAGCAGCCCTCAGTTTAGGAGATTCTCCGAACCCTGAATCTGAGGTGACGATTATTTCGATTTTAGCAGGGGTACCGTTAAGTAAGTTAGAAGCGGCTTTCATTCATCGTCCCGTGATTCGGGTGATGCCCAATACTCCCGCAACCGTCGGCGCTGGAATTAGTGCGATCGCTCCCGGTAAAGCTGTTCAACCCCATCATCTCAAACTGGCTGAACAAATTCTAGCAGCAGTTGGGGACGTTGTGGAAGTACCAGAATATTTGATGGATGCGGTAACAGGGTTATCCGGTTCGGGGCCTGCTTATGTTGCCCTGATGGTTGAGGCTCTAAGCGATGGCGGTGTAGCAGCAGGACTCCCGAGAGCGATCGCTTCAAAACTGGCTTTACAGACCGTTCTAGGCACCGCAGAATTATTAAAACAGACAGGTATGCACCCCGCAGAATTGAAAGATCGCGTCACCAGTCCAGGCGGAACTACAATAGCAGGCGTCGGCAAACTCGAACAGGCGGCTTTTCGTTCCGCATTAATAGAAGCAGTAAAAGCGGCTTGTGAACGTTCAAAACAGTTAGGAAAGTAACAGAAAAAGGAGAAAAAAACACCAAGACACAAAGAAATCAAATCTTCGTGACTTTGTGCCTTTGTGGTAATTTTCAGGAAAAAAAACCACCAAGACACTAAGACACTAAGCAAGCATCTCTTTCTGCCTTTGTGGTAATTTTAGGAGGATAAACCACCAAGACACCAAGAAATCAAATCTTCGTGACTTTGTGCCTTTGTGGTAATTTTTAGGAGGATAAACCACCAAGACACCAAGACACTAAGAAATCAAATCTTTTGGCTTTTGTGGTAATTTTTAGGAGGATAAAACACCAAGACACTAAGAAATCAAATCTTCGTGACTTTGTGCCTTTGTGGTAATTTTAGGAGGATAAACCACTAAGACACTAAGACACTAAGAAATTAAATCTTTTGGCTTTTGTGGTAATTTTCGCGATCGCTTTAAAAACTGATGAATGAGTAATAGATTAACAAAATACAATTTCACGTTTATTGATTTATTTGCGGGAATTGGGGGAATTCGTCTCCCTTTTGAGGAACTGGGGGGAAAATGTGTGTTTTCTTCTGAATGGGATGAAGCCGCCCAAAAAACCTATCAAGCAAATTTTGGTGAATGTCCTTTAGGTGATATTACCACCATTGATCCTTGTTTGATTCCTCAACATGATATTTTATTGGCGGGGTTTCCCTGTCAAGCGTTTAGTATTATTGGCAAAATGGCAGGGTTTAATGAAGCCAGAGGAACGTTATTTTATAATATTGAGATGATTTTAAGAGAACATCTTCCTCAAGCGTTTTTATTGGAAAATGTCAAACAGCTTAGAACTCACGACAAAGGAAAAACGTTTAAAGTTATTACCGAACTCCTGCAAAATCTAGGTTATCACATTTATACAGAAGTTCTCAATGCGCTAGATTTTGGTTTACCGCAAAAGCGAGAACGAACTTATATTGTTGGATTTTTAGATAACATCAATTTTGACTTTCCCAAACCCGTAAAAAAAAGAATGAGTTTATCCGATATATTAGAACCCGATGAAAAAGTTGATCAAAGTTTGTTTGCTTCTGAGTTTATCCAACAAAAGAGAATTAACAAATTGAAAGTTAAGCCCTTTTATCCATCAATTTGGCATGAAAATAAATCGGGAAATATTTCTGTGCTTCCCTATTCCTGCGCTTTGAGAAGTGGGGCTTCTTATAACTATCTTTTAGTGAATGGAGTTCGACGTCTATCGTCACGGGAACTTTTGCGTTTGCAAGGCTTTCCAGAATCGTTTAAAATCGTTGTATCTCACGCTGAAATCAGAAAACAAACGGGTAATAGTGTTCCGGTTCCAGTCGTTCGTGCGATCGCAAAACAGATGTTAAAAGCCTTAGAAGAAAAACAACCTGTTCCTGAAGAACCTAGACAGTTATTTATTGACTTTGCTAAATTTGAATAAAAGGAGTCATAGTAAAAATGTCAGTCAGCTTAAACGAAGCAAAAAACGCTTTGGATAATATTATAAACAAAGCTAGAGTTCATTTTTATAAACCGATTCAAGTTGCTGAAATTCTGTATCATCATCGAGTATTTGATGACTTGACTCTCGCCGATATCAATACCTATAGGACAGCTTCAAAAAGATGGAGAGATGTTATTTGTAAACGTTTTTTAGGGAGAATTACTAATTCGAGTTCACGGTATCAAGATAATTTATTCGAGCAAAACGCAACTCCACCCGAAGTTTTGATGCTGCTTGGAGAGGAGAATAAAAATAAATCAGGCATTGTTGAAGCTTATATCTATCGGAAATTTATAGAAAGATACTCACAAATGACTTCGGGATTAGCCTATTGTATGAAGTCAGATATTGAAAATTTTGAACTCACTGAATTTATCGGGCAATTTCAAAATAATCCTGGGTTAAAGAGAAGTATAGATAAAATTTACGAAATTGTTGTGTATGCTCTTTTTAAAGTTCTTATAGAAGAACTTAATGTAACAGTTAAAGTAGAACTT
>NZ_LATL02000214.1 GCF_000972705.2 Limnoraphis robusta CS-951
TTCGGTTTTTGTCAGACTCGATCTGCTTCTTTTTTAGGGATGTTGACTGATTGTATCTTTTTTACCGAAAAAATCCGTATTTTCGAGGTTGATGGAAATAGCAGGAGAGTTAGACTAGAGATAGAGAGCAACATTGTGCCGCATCGCTGATGCTTCTACGAGAGTTGTTACTTTTGCTTGCAAGGGGTCGTCAGTTTTGTCTACCTGAGTCATTTTGAGTCATTTATTCTATGAACGCTGATACCTTCAATACATACTCTGTTACTTGTCCGATTTGTCATCATACAAGCATTGTCTCCTCAATGGGGGTGTTTGGTGGACTTTTCACTTGTCCCCATTGTCATACTCATTTTGTGATTAGCAATAGTGGCCATTTTGTTCGTGATCCTTTCTGTCTACAAAAGTGGGCTGTTGGGCAGATGTTACGCCGTCAGAGTCATCCTTGGGCGAGAATTCGTCGAGATTTATGGCTGACTCGACGTTTTCCCCTGGCGGTTTTAGTCAGTGGCATTTTATTTATCAGTTTAGCCATTGCTGCTACTAATCAATTGAATACTGAACAAAGTACACTCGATATGCAGTCCGAGTCTATACAGGAAGAAGAATCTGATTCTCAATCTCCTGATTTTCATTGAGTGACTGAGATTAAGGTTCAGCAAGTTTTGACTGCAATTTTTGATGAGATTTTACACGTCTATTTGGGCAATACAGCTCGAAAAGATGTTATTTTGCTATCGTGAACCTGATAATTTAATCGGCTTGATTTGTCTAAAACTCGGGCATTTTTTTGAGTTAAATTGGGTGATTGATTGGACTAGATTAACTCTCCAATGGTAATTTTGATGAATTGACTTTAGGCGNGTTCAGCAAGTTTTGACTGCAATTTTTGATGAGATTTTACACGTCTATTTGGGCAATACAGCTCGAAAAGATGTTATTTTGCTATCGTGAACCTGATAATTTAATCGGCTTGATTTGTCTAAAACTCGGGCATTTTTTTGAGTTAAATTGGGTGATTGATTGGACTAGATTAACTCTCCAATGGTAATTTTGATGAATTGACTTTAGGCGAGGATTTTTGGATCAACCTTTGTTAAATTGTCGATTCGTTGACTGGGGTATCACAACAGGGATTCTGGGGCTTTTTCGTGATTAATATTAAGTCTTGGGCGCTACCTATCGATTGAACTTGATCCAGTTTAAGGCGTTTTAGGGTAGAACGATCGAGTAGAAAATAGGGTTTAGGAGTTTGCCATTTTTGTTTCAATTCCTCATCCTCGACTGAACGAATTTTGCGATCGCTATAAAAATTCAAGGAAGGACGAGAGTAGGGATGAGAAGTATAAATGGGTTGATTGGCAGAAGTTCCTTGTTCAATTAAAGCGGCGACGGGTTTAACGGGATAATCTTCTGCGAGTTCCCAAACCCAATTATTAGAACTCACAAACAGGATTAATGAAACATACATTCCCCAAAATAAAATGATTAAAAATTGTCGATCTTTGCGATGAAGCAGCAATGTTGTTAGGGCAAAAGTGATTGATAATGCGGCGAAAGTTAGCTGTATATCCATCTCATTTTCCGCCACTTTAAAACCCGGAATGATCTGGCCAAAATACAGACAACCTAACCAGGCGACAACCGCAAGCAGGGCAAAAATCGGGGTAAATTGATGGGGTAAAGGAGAAGGTAAATCTTCTAGTTGATGAAGGTTTCCTTGCCATTGTCCGGTTTCTTGATCGCCTTCTCGCCAGACTTGGGCAAAATAACCACCCACTGTTAAAGCAAAAGCGGGATACAGGGGTAAAATATACCAGGGAAGTTTGGTGGTCATCAGAGAAATCGAAACGAAATAAATCCCTGTCCAAACTAAGATTAATTTTGCCCAACTAAAATTGCGATTTTTCCAGGTAAAAATCAGTCCGGGTATCCAAAACAGGTGCCAAGGAAAAGCGTATTTTAAAATTTCTAAAAGATAATACCAAGGGGCGGCTTGATGATTTTCAACTGACTGCCATATTCGTTCCCAAGATTGATCTTTGAGATTAATTTGAAAAAAGGATTGACCGTAATGTTGCCATTGGGCAGTATACCAAAGCGTGACGGGAACTAAACCCAAGAGTAACCCGATCCAAAGATATTTACACTGAAGCAGTCGGGGCGTATCCCATAATACAAAGAAAAAGGCGATCGCACCGAGCAAGAATCCTAGTAAAATTCCTTTGGTTAAACATAACAGTCCGAAAGCCAGTCCTGATCCGAGAGCGTAACGCAAATCTCGACGCGATCGCAACAGGCAAGCTAGCATTAAAATCAATAAAAATAGAACCGTTCCATCTAACATGGCTAACCGTCCCTGTCGGACAACCGGAAGCAAGGTGAGATAGACTAAAGCTGAAAAAACGGCGGGAGTTCGTTGACGAAACAGTTCTAAACCCAAACGGTAGAGAAGGGGAACAGAAGCTGCCGTTAATATTGCAGAAGGGAAACGGGCTGTCCATTCGTGAATTCCCGCGAACTGGTAAGCTAAAGCGATTAAATTATGAACAAGCGGGGGTTTATTAAAATAGGGATCTCCATGTAAGGTGGGATAAAGCCAATTGAGATCTCCTTGGGCAATTTCACGGGCGACTTGGGCGACAATTCCTTCATCCCAGTCTCGCAACGCAACACCGCCGAGATTGAGTCCAAATAATAATAGGGCTGCTGTTAACAGTCCAAATATCCACAAATAATCAATCCATTGATCACGAGCATGAGTCTGGTTGCGTGGGCGACCTGTAGCAAAAATTTGACGAGACATACTTAGAGGAGTGAAAATTGCAGACACGCAGCGATAAATTACCGCTAAAATCTACAGTGTAACTTTTGTAAAGAAAGGTTGTCAGTCGAACGCCCTATGGAAGTATTAGAAATTAAGCGCGAACTCGAAATGTTGTCTGAGCGCCTGGGTAAAACCCAGGACTATCTTTGACCTACCCGCACTCAACGCCCGGATCGAAGATTTAGAACAAATTGCCGCCCAACCGGAGTTCTGGGAGGATCAAAGCACGGCTCAAAAAACACTCCAAGAACTTAACGACCTTAAATCTATTTTGCAACAATATCAACAATGGCACAAAACGATAGAAGATACAGGTGCCATTTTGGAGTTGCTGGAGTTGGAAAGCGATGAGACGCTATTAGCCGAGGCAGAATCGAATGTAACCCATCTCAATCAAGATTTAGATAGTTGGGAACTCCAACAGCTTTTATCAGGCCTCTACGACCAAAATGGAGCGGTTCTGACGATTAATGCCGGGGCGGGTGGAACCGATGCTCAAGATTGGGCGGAGATGCTGCTGCGGATGTACACTCGTTGGGGAGAAGCTCACGGTTATAAAGTACATATGGCGGAATTCTCGGAGGGGGATGAAGCCGGAATTAAGTCGGCAACGCTGGAAATTGAAGGCCGTTATGCCTATGGTTATCTCAAGTGTGAGAAGGGGACTCATCGCTTAGTCCGAATTTCTCCGTTTAACGCTAATGGCAAGCGACAAACCAGTTTTGCAGGCGTGGAGGTGATGCCGATGCTTGATCAAGGTGTGCAGTTAGACATTCCTGAAAAAGATTTGGAGATCACAACGTCTCGGGCAGGTGGAAAAGGCGGCCAAAACGTTAACAAGGTGGAAACGGCGGTGCGGGTGGTTCATCTTCCGACGGGTATTGCGGTGCGTTGTACTCAAGAGCGATCGCAGTTGCAAAACAAAGAAAAGGCGTTAGCGTTGTTGAAGGCGAAGTTGTTGATTATTGCTCAAGAACAACGGGCGAAAGAAATTGCAGAAATTCGCGGAGATTTAGTGGATGCGGCTTGGGGAAACCAAATTCGCAACTATGTTTTTCATCCTTATCAGATGGTTAAAGATTTGCGAACCACAGTGGAAACGACGGCAATTGATGATGTGATGAATGGCGAGTTGGATGATTTTATTCAAGCTTATCTACGTCAAGAAAATCAATTGGTAGCGAGTGAGTCGGCTTAATTCAGTGATCAGTTATCAGTTATCAGTGACCAGTGAAGACAGTTGACCGTTAAATTTAGTTCTCTTAAAGGGATTAAAATCCCTGGCTATAAAGTTCTGGTCACTGATTAGGGAAGCGGGTAAAAATGGGTTTTCTGGGCATCATTGATTAAGTGTTTTGTGGCTATTAATCTTGAAGCTCAGAAATATACTCATTTTCATACTGTTCAATGAGAATTCCGAGAATATCCATCAGCGAAGCGAGAGGATGTTGTTCATCTTCACCCACTTCATCAATGAGTTGATCAAGCCAATTGACGAGAGATTGATAACTTGCTTCATCTCTGGGAACAACGAGTTGAGTTGCTAGGGGTTGCCACAATTTTTGAGTTTCATCAATGCTCAACATTTTTACGGTCTCCATTTTCCTTGATCGTACTCTGGATGGGTCAGAACTGCTCGAATATAAAGCTTTTGTCGATTATAGTGAATCGCAGCAATTAACCGGACTTTGTTACCGCCAATATTAAACACGGTGAGGTGATCAACTTGGTCAACACTGGGGAACTGACTGCGAAGTTCAGCGAAGGAACGAAATGTTCCTGATTTTACAATTTTATACCAACGAGCTAATGCCTTTTCTGTATCTGGGTACTTTGCCGCAAATTCATTGAGACGTTTACGAGTAATAACGTGCATAATAGACTTGAGAGAGATTCGCCCCTGATCTTATCGGCTTGAAGGGTCAACCGCACGCCTAAAGTATCGGTATCTTTCTGCTGTCGTGACAGCCTATCCCTTCCCATTTTTGAATCTAAAATCTACAATCGAGTCAACGGATTTGTTGAGGAGTAAAGGACGCCAAAAGATGTCCAAAGTCTACAGTACCGATGAACTGATTGAAATCTTGAATTGTGAGCGCAAAGCGTGTTTAGATGGAGAGCGTCTCAATTTGTCTGCGACTCCGGCGGTGGGAAACCCAGTGGTTGATCATTTTCTAAAGCCGGATGCCATTCAAAAGTTTACCGCTTATCAAGATTTTAAAGCGGCTGTTCATCAATATCAGATGGATTACCAAGTTTCGGGGATTGTTTGGCGAGAAATTACGTTGAAGGGAAAAACGCTTTGTTATCCGAGAGTTGATGATCAGTTGATGGCGTTACCTCAAGATATGGAAATTTTAAAAGCGGCGAAGTCTCAACTGCTTGAGTTTTGGTATGAGGTGACGGTAGACATGGATTTATATTTGAGTTTGAATGCGGGAAAAGATTATCGTCGAGTTCATCCGGCGGAAATCGATGCGATCGCTCAACGCACGGAATGGGCTTGTATTTTCAAATGGGAAAAGTCGAATTTTTTAGAGGTTTTATTACAATTGGGTTGGGGACAGCCTGGAGAGGCGTCTTATCGTCGGGGTTGGCCTCATTCGGGGAGTGAATCTTTTCATGCGGTTAAACCGGGAAAAACCCCAATTTGTTAACTGTTTTTTAGCTGTTCTTTTACCCAATTTCTGAATATTTTTAACAGGGTTATTTCTCCTGTTGTCTTGCTTTGTTCGAGAAATTGGGTGAGTTCATCACTGGATAAAAAAGGAAAAAAGTAAAGGAAGGATTCAGAATCAGTGTATCAGTTGACAGAATCGATTCTGCCTACTATCATTATCATTACGACAAAAATACTTAAAATTTATTAAGTAAGTTAATTATTAAAGAATTGGAGAAAGTGGTGATGAATCATGCTATTAATTCCCCGTTTAGATATCCTGGAGGTAAATTTTATGCGCGTCATTTAATCTTAGAATATATTCCTGATCATACCCACTATATAGAACCCTTTGCAGGCGGAGGTTCTATATTTTTTGCAAAGGAAAAAGTTAATAAAAATTGGTTAAACGATATTGATGATGACTTGATTAATTGTTATTTGATTATTCGAGATAAACCTGATGATTTAATTGAAAAACTAAAAGGAGAACAAGCCACTAAAGAACGTCATACCTATTATAAAAACGTATATCAGCCAACTAACGATTTAGAAAAAGCAGTTAGATGGTTTTACTTAAATCGAACCTCATACTCTGGTATTATGAAACGGGAAAGTTGCTATTGGGGATATGGGGATAAATATAGTATGAAACCTGAAAACTGGCCTCGTAATATTTTGCGTACCTCTGAAAAGCTTCAAAATGTAAAAATTACAAACTTAGATTTTGAACAAGTTTTTAATCAAGTTGAAGATGGTGGGTTTTTATTCATAGATCCTCCTTATTTTAATGCTCGTCAAGATAATTTTTATACTCACCATTTTACTCAAGATGATCACTTAAGATTATGTGAAGTTATAAAATTCCATAGCAAGCGACTCAAATTTTTATTGACTTATGATAATGTTTCTGAAATTCGAGAGCTTTATCAATGGGCATCTCAAATTGATGAAAAAGAATGGAATTATACAGTAGGCAGAACAGATGATCAGAAAAAAAACAAAGATACTAATTCCTTAAAATCATTAAAAAAGAAAGGCAGCCGCTACAAAGGCAAAGAAATCTTTATCACAAATTATGGATTAACTTCACTCAATTTGACTCATTCTTATAAACAGCTAGAATTACCGCTTTATGGCTAAAAATAGCAAGTCAATGTCCCTATTAATTTTCTATAAAGGTTTGTAAAACTTGTAAACAATCTTGAATTTCCAACCAAGGAGGTAGCGGTTTGCCTGTATTTAGATCAAAAACGATTTTAGGAAAGTTAGGAATAAATCCACAACTATAAGGGTTTTTGCATTCTCGTCTTGTGCATTTGATATTGTTCTTGAATAGGGCTGCTACATCATTAGACTTGGCGATATATACTTTATCAAATATTACATCTTTTAAATTAGACTCGTCTTGTAAATCGATAATATTCTTGTTACTAATTTTTTCTAAAAACTCTTTCGATTTCTCTTTAGGATGCCATTCAAAATTTCCTGTTGCTTCATCGGTTTCGTAAAAAGCATTAGCAATTGAGGTTACAACAAGATCAAAACTATTAGGTAAATATTGATCGTTATGAATCATAATAACATCAACTGGAATATTGACCTTAGTAGAAAGTTGTTTAGCTCTTTCTACTCCTAAAGTTCGACTCCGCATACACTTTACATCAATCTCAAAATATTGAGTCTGGTTTTCTGTGTTTGCTTTAACTTTCCTATATCTACCTTTTGCTGCTAGCTTGCACTCTACTCTAATATTGATATGGGTTTCTAAATGATTAATAACCACATCTTGATCGCTCGAACCAAATTGAGGATTAATTTTCGGTTTCACTATTTTCCACGATTTTTTATCGAGATACTTCTCAAATTGGGCAATTGCAGAAAACTCAAAAGCTTTGCCTCGAATCATCGGTAAAACTTTAGGATCTTGAAGAATGTCCGGCAAACTTTCAGGCAAAATATTATATTTAAGACAAAATTCTTCTATATTTTTAATCAAATCATTCATTATTATCACTCAGTAAATCAACAATACTAATATCTAAAGCTTTCGCTAATTTTTCAATATTTAATAGGGTAATATTCTTTTCGGCACGCTCAATCATACCAATGTATGTCCTGTGTACTCCTGCTTTCTCAGCTAGTTCTTCTTGAGATAAACCCTGTTTCAACCTAGCTTTTCTAACTTGTTGACCAAATTGAACTAATATAGGTTCTTTCACGGCTTTGAGGAGCCAAAAATTATTTCTTACCTATTTTATGAAAAATGATAACTAAAGTTCTACATACTATAGTTAGCATTTGTTTTGATTTTTTATTCCAGGTATAGAAACTAAACAGTAAAAATTTGTTAAAATTTGTAACGAAGACAAATCAGATTAACGAAAAATGAGTGATAAACGAGTGCTAATCTGGTATCGTAACGATTTACGAGTCCATGATCACGAACCCCTACATTTAGCAGTAAAAGCCCAAGCAGAGATTATTCCGGTTTACTGCTTTGATCCTCGACAATTTGGTAAAACGTCCTTTGGTTTTCCTAAAACGGGAGCATTTCGCGCTCAATTTTTAATAGAAAGTATAACAGATTTACGTCAATCTCTGCAACAATTAGGGAGTGATTTAATTGTTCGTTCTGATTTCCCAGAAACCGTTATTCCTGAACTGGTTAAACAATTCAAAATTGATGCGGTTTACTATTATCGGGAAGCAACTTCAGAAGAATTAGCGGTTGAAGCTGCTTTAGAACAAGCCTTAAAACCTTTAGGCGTGGCGTTAAAATCTTGTTGGGGGGCGACGCTTTATGATTTGGATGATTTACCCTTTCCTATCAGCAGAATTCCTGAAGTTTTTACTCAATTTAGAAAACAAGTTGAGAAAAATGGCACAATTTACGCTTCATTTACCACGCCTAAGCGTTTACCGAGTTTACCGAAAGTTGAAATTGGAGAGTTACCAACACTGCAAGTTTTGGGCTTGGAAACACCAAGGTTTGATGAACGGGCGGTTTTAAAGTTTCAAGGGGGAGAAACAGCCGGAATAACCCGGTTAAAGAATTATATTTGGGAAGAAGATTGTTTAAAAGACTATAAAGAAACCCGAAATGGAATGTTAGGGGGGAATTATTCTTCTAAATTTTCTCCTTGGTTAGCGATGGGGTGTTTATCGCCTCGGTTTATTTATGATCAGGTGCAAGATTATGAAGAACAACGGGTGAAAAATGACTCGACTTATTGGTTAGTTTTTGAGTTGCTATGGCGGGATTATTTTCGGTTTATTTGTCTGAAACATGGCAATAAAATTTTCCGTTTATCGGGTTTACAAGGGGTTCCTATTCCCTGGAAAAAAGACTGGGAACGCTTTGAACGTTGGCAGACTGGAACCACAGGTTTTCCCTTGGTTGATGCGAATATGCGGGAACTTGCAGCAACGGGTTTTATGTCGAACCGAGGACGGCAAAATGTAGCCAGTTTTCTGACTAAAAATTTAGGAATAAATTGGAAAATGGGGGCGGAATGGTTCGAGTCGCTGTTAGTTGATTATGATGTTTGTAGTAATTGGGGAAATTGGAACTATACCGCAGGGGTGGGAAATGATGCGCGAGGTTTTCGGTATTTTAATATTCCCAAACAGGCGAAAGATTATGACCCTAATGGGGATTATGTGAAGCATTGGTTGCCGGAATTAGTAGCTTTACCTGCATCAAAAGTTCACGAACCCTGGACGTTACTTCCGGTTGAACAAAAGCGATTTTGTGTACAATTAGGCGTGAATTATCCTCATCCTGTTGCTGATTTGATGAAGTCGGTTCAAAGCAATCAAAAAATCTATGAGGCGGCTTTAAATAAAGCTAAACATCCTCTACGATAACAAACCCATTTATAATTTTTCTACTGGATAAAATACAACAAAATACAACTCGCTATTTCCTGCTTCCTGGAAAGGGGCGGGTTGATGGGTGGGAGACATACATATAGAGGATTAAAAACCCGGTAACTCTAGCGAAACCGGGTTTTTCAGCCCGGAGATAATTGGCTGAAATTATTACTGTATAAGCATTTGACAGACTACAGTCAACCGAAAACTCAAAAATTTCAGAAAACCACTTGACAGCTTTGTAATACTTGTGTAGTATATTAATAACGCTAAAGAAAAGCGAGGTGAAATTATGCTTCAAATTAAATGTGAAGGACGTTTGGGCGATATTCAAAAACGGGTAGCGAAATCATTAAAAGGGAATGAAAAACCTGTCAGTTTGGATGGGTTTAATCCTCAACTGAGTCAAGATGTGATGATTCCCCCGGAAGCAGTTTAAAGTTAGATCTTTGACCTTTTTGTTGTTAAAAGATCGCCAACTCCTCTTTCAACTGTTACCGGGTTTAATCACACACTCTACAGTAGCCCGGACAGATAATATATATTTCTAGAGGAGTGATTAAAATGGCTATCACATTAGAAAAAAGAGTCTATCACTTCGTTACATTAACGGCGACTTTTGTTGTCGCATCGATGGGATTAAACTTGGCTTCATCACTGTATCGTTATTCCAATTTTACGCCAGAGAATGCAATAGAAGAAGCAGTGGAGTTTGATTTTCATCCTTCTAACCGCAAGCCACCAACAGAAGGTGATGGTGGTAGTCGTTGGGTTCCTGATCGGAAAAGTAACTTTAATTCAAAACTAGGAACATACTAAATTATTTCGTTTATAACTTTAATAAAGGAGGTGATAACTGTGAAGTTAGCAGAAGCTTTAATTTCACGCGCAGACTGTCAGAAACGCATCGCACAATTGCAACAACGATTAGTTAGAAGTGCCAAAGTCCAAGAAGGAGAACAACCGCCAGAAAATCCTCAAGAATTGATGGTAGAGTTGGATGCAATTTCAACTGAACTGACGAGTTTAATTCAGCGTATTAACCGCACGAATTCTATTACAGAATTTCAAGGAAAAACTCTTGCTGATGCGTTAGCGGAACGGGATGTTTTACAACAAATGTGGAACACCTACAACAGTCTAATTCAAACTGCATCGATTCGTCAAGATCGCTATTCTCGTTCTGAAGTGCGGTTTATTAGTACCGTTGATATTGCCGAAATACAACGAAAAATTGATAACTTAGCGCGAGAATATCGACAGTTAGATTCACAAATTCAAGCGATGAACTGGCAAACGGAGTTAGTAGAAGCTTAAAAATAGTTGGTAGCCAAAACAGCAGAAGCGAGTACAACCCGCCAACTGGGAAAGTTGGAATTTCTCACCCTATTCAGGTGATTATTGGTGATACCGGGGCAGTGTCAAAGGGTTCGATTCCCAAGTACAATTTACGCCCAGTATTGTTACCTGTGTATTGGGTAATGTTAAATGTTACAACCGCGTACTGATCTGTTTTTTTGGTGAGGGTGGGATAGGGGAAATTTTGACTTCTATTAACTCAAGTTTGTTAAAAGTTATAAAAATTTTATGCACTTCAAAATCGGTTAAATTCTTTGAATTTTAAGGAGGAAGAATGAAAACCTCAACAATACAAAACATAACGTTTCAAAATATTGTGATTCCTTCAGGAGTCCGCACGTTAACGGGTTTAACGCTAGAAGAAGCGATCGCTGAAAATGCTAAACGGCGACTAGAAGCCTCTTTAACTCAAGAAAATCAACCACAAGGTTAATCTAAGTTGGGTATTATTCATTATCGTGAGTAATGCCCAATTTACTGATGATATAAATATTTTAATTGTGAGCATACAAGGGTTAAAGTTTAAAAATTGTGATAAAGTTAAAAGATAGCATTGTCTTGGGGTTTCACCTCCCGGATGTGCGTCCCCATACTGGGTTTGCGATCGCGTAGCCTCTCAATAGGAGAATCGCTTAACTTTTTGAAACTTTCCGAAGATTACTCGAAGATTGATGTAGTTAATCATATCGAGTAAAATTAAACCTAGACTACCGTGTTAAAGTCTATCAAATCAATCGGAATTTTTACCCTGGCGATCGCACTTGCTACCAGCCTCGTCGCCTGTGGAGAGAATAAACTCGAAGCCTGTCGCATTTTGGAAATAGAAAATGCAGAAGTTGAAGTCGATCTCGGAGATGTGGATGTCGAAAGAGGGGAAGTTGAAATGATTTGTGGGGGTGAAAAGGTTGTTGATGTGACTTGGGGAGAATTTAGACAAAAACTTGGAATTGATCCGGGTCGTTATCAGAATAACCTCAAAGCCTTTGAACAGCAAGTTTCTTGTTTAAAAGAAGATCGTTCTAGCAACAATGTTGTGTTTTGTCGTCGGGGAAATTCTAACGAAATGGTGAGTCTGAATTTTAGTTATGATGACTAATTATACCCGATTTTAAGGGGAAAAAACACAAAGAAATAAAGACACAAAGTTTGTATTCAATATTATCTCTACTGTTCCTTATTCCCTACTTTGAAGAAAAACCCGGTAACTCTTGAGAAACCGGGTTTTTGAGGTTTTAACCGAGTAACTGTTTAACCTTGTTCATAATGCCATCGGGGTCAATTCCTTGATGGGGGAACTGTTCCCACAAACCGCCACAGCCTTCGTGATGGGTGGCTAAACTGGCGAATTTGGGTGCAAAACCCCGTTCGAGTAACCAGGTTCCGAAACGGCTACCGAGTCCTGTGCGACGGTTAAACGCTTCTGATACGATAACCATTGGAGACTGACCAACTTTGGCGATCATGTCTTCATCGACAACATTCAATGTCGCCTTATTAATTAAACCGACATCAATTCCTTCTTGTTTGAGACGTTCAACCGCATCGAGAGAACGATACAACGCCGCCCCAAAACTAATAATATATCCAGCCGTTCCTTCGCGGATGACTTCATCTTTTCCGGGAACAAATTTGTATCCGTCGCCGAAGAAATTCCCGCCATCGGTATTGAGAATATAGGGAACTTTTGAACGAGTGGAGAAAATAAACCGCAACCCCGGATCAAAAAAGACTGCTTCCACACAAGCTTTCATTTGGTTGGCATCTGCGGGGAAATATAACCGCGTTTCATAGCCATCATCCAAGCCATTATCGGCGAACATATTGTTCAAACCAAAGTGACAAGTATTATCGGCCATGTCATCAATACCGGAGTGAGAAAAATGACACAACAAATTAGAATAATTCAACCGCGCCATTGTAATTTCAGAAATACACATTTCTAAAAAGGCGCTGAAGGTGGCGAAAATTCCTTGTTTGCCTTTTTCCATCCCAAACCCTGCGGCGGCGGAAAGGTTGCCTCGTTCCATAATTCCCGCTTTAATATAGATATCAGGGAACGCTTGACCGATGGCTTTTAACCCACAAGATCCTTCTAAGTCACTGTCAATACAGATTACTTTTTCTTTGCGTTCAGTATCGCTCATTCCCTGCAAAACGGAAACCACTGCATCCCCGAATACATTGCGGTTCGACCCTTGTTTATCACTCGAACCCAGGAAGGTATAGGTTTGTTTCGGCTTCTCAATATTCTTGAGATATTCAACCTCAGCCGTTTTTCCTCGGGCTTCTAGGTATTTGATCGCCAAGTCAAAGGAAATGACATCGTGACCATGTTCCGACCCTTCTAAGCCTTCTATTCCCACACACATGGGACGTTTGTTGACAACTGCAACTGGGCCGTCAGTATTCACCGCTTCGCAGATGCGACGATAGAGATCATCAATATCTTCGCCGTCTCCTTCTAAGATTTTCAGGCCGTGACCTGCTAAGGTTTGGGAAACGGTGTAACCAGGCATATAGTCAGAAGGATGTCCGGCGATAGTGACATCGTTATCATCAATGATCAGTTTAACGTTAAGATTCTGAGACACGGCTAAACGGGCGGCTTCCGCGTCGTCTCCTTCTTGTTGGGAACCGTCTGAACCCAAACAGAAAACGGTTTTACCGGAGTTTGCCAAGGCCACACCGTTAACATAGGGCCACATATGACCCAAACGACCGGAACTAAATTTTACCCCAGGTGTGAGTCCGAGTTCCGGGTGTCCGGGTAGGGTAGAATGGGCTTCACGGTAATGTAACAGTTTTTCGGCAGGAAGTTCACCCGCTAGCGCCGCCATCAGGTATTGAGTCGCAACTCGGTGTCCGGCTTCATCAAAGAAAATCGGTACAAATTTGTCGGGTTGACCTCGGAAGAAAGCATCGAGGATCATCACTTCCGGTACTGTATCATAGGGGCCGCCTGTGTGACCGCCTACGCCTCTAGCCGCCCCGGTTGCTGTGAAGAAAACAATTAAATCTCGACAAAATTGAATATTCGCTTTCAGGGTTTCCCGTTGTTCGTCGGTTAGGGTAGAATTGGCGGGATCGAGTGATAGGGGTTTGTAGCCGCCCAGGTTGATCGGAGAAGGAATTTGAGTCGCAGTCATCGGTAATACTTTATAGAGTGAGTCAGTGTTAATTTATCAATGCAGCAATCAACTTTAGTTAAAGCTTATAGATTTGGGTGACATCTGCCAATCCTCTAGGTAAAAGTTCGGAGTCTCGAAGAGTTTGTTAATTGCTGCCATTTTGAAGTTTAGCGTTATTTGGGGATTAAACCCTATTCGATTTTGCACCGAATACAGCGATCGCTACCCCGATTAAAATTACAATAGCACCTCCGACAACCGTTAAAGAAGGAATTTCCCGAAAAAAGACATATCCTAAACCACTTGCCCCCACAGGTTCAAATAATATCGCTAACATGACTAAAGTCGGCGAGGTGCGAGTCACTGCCCAGTTAAAGCTGGTATGTCCGACGAGTTGCGGTAAAATTGCCATTAAGATTAGGTAAACATACACTAAATTCGGATAGCCGCTATATTGGGTTCCGAAGAAAAAGGGTAGGGGGAGTAATATCACTGCGGCGACGGTATAAGCCACTGCAATATAACCGCCTATTTGAAAGCCTCGTTTTTGGGCAATTCGTCCGAAAATTAGATAAAAACTAATTGCCCAAGCACCAATTAAGGCTAAACTGTTTCCTAATAGGGGATTTTGACTGACGGCTGTTGTATTGCGATCGCCGATTGCAATTATTATCCCCCCGCTTAAAGCGATGAAGATTCCCAATATTGTTAATTTTGAGGGTTTTTCTTTTAACCCAATTGCCGATAATATTGCTACCCAAACGGGGCTTGTCGTGACTAACGTAGTCGAAGCGGCGATTGAGGTATAAGATAAAGAGGTGATCCAAGTAGCAAAATGAAAAGCGAGACAAATTCCGGCTATTATTGCATAAAATAACGCTCCGGGTTGTAGAGAATTCCAGGTTATTTTATGCCACGTAGGAACTAACAATAACGCCGCAAACGTTAAACGAGAAGCAGACATCACTAAACTAAATCCGACTGTATTCACTTCGGCGGTTGTTGTTGCTAAACGGACTAATATTGCACCCGTTGAAACCGCAATCACTCCAATAAATACAATTAACCCAATTAGCCAGGGAGAAGTTGAATTTGAGGGTTGCATAAAAATCAATGATCGATCATAATAAACTCTAGAAACCCGTTTTCTAAAAACCCGGTGCGCGATAAAGTTTCTAGAAACCAGGTTTCTCAAAGAAACCCGGTTTCTGATCATACATCTTAATTTGGCGTGTCTCAAGGCTGTGGGAAAGCAACGGCTTAATTGAATTTGATTGTTGCAGAAAAATCAATCATCTATCATAATAGTTCTAGAAACCCGGTAACTTGATCGCGCACTGGGTTTGTGATCATACATCTTATCGTTTGAAAATTATTATGGTTTNTCAAGGCTGTGGGAAAGCAACGGCTTAATTGAATTTGATTGTTGCAGAAAAATCAATCATCTATCATAATAGTTCTAGAAACCCGGTAACTTGATCGCGCACTGGGTTTGTGATCATACATCTTATCGTTTGAAAATTATTATGGTTTCTACGGTTTTAATTACTGGTGCGTCTCAAGGAAGTGGAAAAGCAACGGCTTTACTCTTTGCTCAAAAAGGCTATAATGTAGTATTAGCAGCCCGCAATTTAGAGCGTTTAGAAGCCACAGCAAATGAAGTGCGAAGTTTGGGCAGTTCCGTGTTAGCTATTCCCACAGATGTAGGAGAGGTTAAACAGGTTCAAGAGTTAGTCAACAAAGCCTTAGAAACTTACGGAAATATTGATGTCTTGGTAAATAATGCCGGAATTTGTTTAACCGGTTCAATGGCAAAAACCACCTTAGAAGATTGGCATCAAATAATGAATACCAACTTCTGGGGATATGTGTATACAATTAACGCAATTTTACCGCATTTTTTAGACCGTCAAACCGGAACAATTATTAACGTCGGTTCCGTAGGAGGTAAAATGCCTGTACCCGATATGACGGCTTATTGTGCGAGTAAATATGCTGTTACTGGACTAACAGAAACCCTGCGATTTGAACTCGCTCCCAAAGGGATTAACGTTTGTTCCGTTCATCCGGGTATTATTAATAGTAACTTCATGGAAAGGGCGCAATTTCGCGGAGAAAATAACAGCGAAGTTGAGAACCGTCGCCAACAAATGGAAACGGTGTTAAAATCATCTTTTGTTAGTCAACCGGAAGACATTGCAAAAGCCATTTGGGAAGCCGTTCATAAGAAACAATCCGATACCGTTGTTGGGTTAACTTCTATCGCGACAGAAGCGTATCGGTTGTTTCCCGGGTTAATGCAGTTTATAATGACTCAAAGCCGAAATCAGTAAGTTCGTTGTTGCGCTTGAGCGATCTTTCTTCAGACTAAAAGCCTACTCCAAAGGTTTTGAAACTGAAGAGGCGGGTTTATACAGATTATTTGTAAAAAAAATATTTTTGCAGAACTTGCCCCTACAGTATTATTATTGATGAATCCGATTAGGGCGGGTTTATTCAGATGATTTGTCAGAAATCAGCATTTTGGCGAACCCGCCCCTACTTAAATCTTTTCTCCAAACAATCTATGAAAATTCAAGGACTCGCCGCTAAAACAAAAGGGTCTCAACTCGAAGCCTACAGCTATGAAAGCCCATCTCCCGAAAATTTTCAATGTCTGATCAAAGTCTTGGCTTGTGGAATTTGTCACTCCGATATCCACATGATCGATAATGATTGGGGAATCAGCAATTATCCGATTATTCCCGGTCACGAAGTCATCGGAGAAGTGGTTGAAATCGGTTCCCAAGTTCATCATATCAAAGTTGGCGATCGCGTGGGTGTGGGTTGGCAACGAACCGCCTGTTTAAGTTGTCGAGATTGTTTGCGAGGAAACGAAAATCTCTGCAATGATATTCAAGCCTTAATTGCCACAGGACCCGGTGGATTTGCGGATTATTTAGAAATGGATTCTCGCTTTGCTTTTCCGATTCCTGATGGCATTAAAACCAATGTAGCAGGGCCGTTACTCTGTGGAGGAATTACCGTTTATTCAGCCTTACGATATGCGGGAATGGGTTCAGGATTAGAAATTGGGATTATCGGTGTGGGCGGTTTAGGTCATCTGGCGGTACAATTTGCGAGTAAATTAGGCAACAGCGTCACTGTTTTTACCACCTCCCAAGATAAAGCAGAATTTGCCCATGAACTTGGGGCGAAGGAAACTGTCATTGTCGAAAAAAATCAAGCCCCTTCTGCCCCGTCTCAACCGTTTAATATTTTATTAAGTACGGTTCCGGTGTCAATTGATTGGGAATCTTATGTTAATTTTCTCGACTCTGATGGCACTTTAACGATTGTGGGTGTCCCTGACGCCCCGTTGACACTTCCTCTTTTTCCTTTAATTATGAAGCGTCGGCGAATTTTGGGTTCTCCCATTGGGGGACGGGCGATGATGCAGGAAATGTTATCAGTCGCGGACCGCTATCACATTGAACCCCAGGTGGAAATTTTTCCGATGGAAAAAGCCCAGGAAGCACTGGAAAAAGTGAGAAATAATCAAGTGCGTTATCGGGCGGTTTTGAGTCATCAGGTGTAACATTGGGTTAAGAAAAGATGACGAAATAAAGCATTGGGTTTAACGTAAACGTAAATCAAAGAATAGGTCATTGCTAGAGAAACGGTGCTACTATAGACCTATTCTTAATTTTGGTAGTTGACACATTATTAACTGTTATGGCTCAATATTTACTCAGCTTCTTTGCAGCTTTGATTATCGGGGTCGTGTTTAATTCCTCGGTGAAAGTCGTCAGTGGTGGAGATCAGGCCATTGTCGAAGGTTTAAATGGCCGTCATCGCACCCTAAAACCAGGAGTTCGTTATATTCTTCCTTTCTTTGAAAAAGTGGTTCACTATGATACCACTCGTGAACGGTTTATCGATATCAAACCCCAGGAAGTGATTACCAGTGATAATACTCCCTTAACCATTGATGCAGTTGTTTACTGGAAAATCGAAGATATCGAGAAATCTTTTTACAACGTTGAACAAGTTGATGAATCAATCTCTAATTTAGTCTTGACAACGTTGCGGGCAAAAATTGCCACCATTGAGATGAGAACACTGTTTTCCTCGATTAATGAAATCAACGATTTACTCCTAAAAACCTTAGATGAAGCCACAGACAATTGGGGGATTAAAATTATTCGGGTAAACCTGCAAAGTGTTACGCCTCCGGCTGCAATTATGAAATCAATGGAGCAAGAAAAAGCCGCAGAAAACAAAAAACGAGCTGAAATTAGTATTGCCCGCAGTGAAGCCCAATCTATTGAGATTATCTCAGATGCCCTGCAAATACAGCCCAACAGTCGGGAGTTTATTCAATATCTGATTGCGAAACAATATGTCGAGGCTCATCAGAAACTCAGCGAGAGTAACAATTCTAAGATTATCTTTATGAATCCTGGTCAACTCAATGAAGCAATCGGAAACTTAATGGAAGATGATCTCGATAATACCCCGAGAGATAGTTCAGCTTCTCGCAAACTCAAAATCGTCAAGCCCGATATGAGCAAAAAACCGGATAATGATATTAGCAATAGTGCCAGCTAAATTCGCGCTCAATTTTAGGAATCGAGACGATAACCGCAACTCGAACAGAAGCGATCTTCTGGCTTAATAGAAGCTCCACATTGACTACAAAATTGTCGAGTTTGAGAGCTTGAACTTTCAGAAGTAGAATTCATTTGCATTTCCAGATTTCCCATTCGCATTTGCATGGGTTCCATTTTCATCGGTTCCATTTTCATCGGAGACATCGGTTTCATCGGAGACATTGTAGCGTTGGGAATGCTGGAAACTTGCTGAAGTTGTAGCCTCTCAGACTGAGTGATTGAAGGTGTATCATTCATTACTCCCATGCTGTTTCCCTGCACATTAACATAGTGTTTTCCCTGTGCAGTTTCGATTTCAATCAGAATTCCAGCGTCAGTGCGGTAAACAACGGGGAGGGAAGTCCAACTTCCAGTCGTAAAACTGCTACTTGACTGCTGTTGTTGTCCGGGACTGCTGGTAACTGTTGTGACTACGGTTTGGTTGGCTTGAACATCTAAATAGACTTTTTGACTGGGACTCAGTTCGCACAGATAAGCCATATTTGCCCCCTTTTTAACTTGACATCTGACTCAATTATAGTAAAGTGATGTCAACAGAAATCGAAATTTCTTAATTATTGCGTTATAAATTCAGGGAAAAATCGAGTCTAATCTAATTTTAAACGGCGATTACTGAAAATAAACATAACCTAGAGGCGAAATTTTTGCTAAACTCAGAAATGCCTCTGTTTGAACTGGTAATTAAACCATGAGTCAAGTAATAGAACAGTTTCTATCGGAATGGAACCAGATCAAAGCACAAGTTGATGAAGTACAAGCTGAGTATAATTCTTTGTGCGACAAACGTTCCTGTTTTTATGTATCGGTGATCTTTCCGAAAGATAATTCACCGGAAGCTAAAGCTGAATTTCATCAAATTTGTCAAACTCAAGTTGCTGAATGGTCAGTCAACCTGTCGGAACTTGATCGCAATATTAAAACCACTCACCTGAAACTCAAAAAAGTCCAAGCAAAGCTTGCCGTTAAACAAGCTAAACTTTATGAATTACAAGCCCAAGAACTCTGGCCAAAGTTGTGTCAGCAAGCCAATATTATCAATCAATTAGCTCAAAAATTAGACCAGGAAATCCAAATATTTTGGCAAATGGCTCACGATTTTAAACCCCGCTTAGAAGATTGGCTACCCTCACCCCCTAAACTGGCTGGTTTTGAAGAAATTATAACCATTCCCAAGATCAAACAGACTGAAAAGGGACTTCAACTGTTCAATCAAGAGATTGATTTTGAGGAAAATTAAGCGTCGATAAACATGATGAAGAAAAGCCTCATCGCGTTGTTTTTATTAGGAGGTCTTCTGGTTTGCAGCTTGAACTGGAAGACCGAGATTTCAAGTGTTTTATTGACCCGAGAACATCCGGCTGTTCTCCCTTATCCCAACTCATCAAAGACCTCATATTTTGAGGTGAATGTCAACCCCATAGCCCCATTATGGTCTGAGGTTAATGTTTCTAATTCCGCTAACATTGCTGAAATTAACCCCGAGAAAATTTGGAGTCAGATGGAAACCCTAGTTGGCTCACGATATACAGAAAGCGATCGGGAATTTACGCGAAATTATTTAGTCGAACAATTACAACAATTGGGCTTTTCTCCGACATTGCAAACCTTTGAACAAGGTGTTAATATTGTCGCTAAACGATCCGGTGATGATCCTGAAGCAGAAACCCTATTAATTGGCGCTCATTATGATACCGTTGTCAACTCACCAGGAGCTGATGATAATGCCAGTGGCATCGCTGTTTTGCTAGAAGTGGCTCGTTTATTCGGTTCACAAACCAGCAAAAATTCCTTAGAAATTGTCTTCTTTGATCAAGAAGAATCAGGACTTTTAGGGAGTTTTGCCTTTAGTGGTCGTCCCGAAAACTTACAACATTTACGCCATGTTATTGTCCTCGATATGGTCGGTTATGCCTGTCGAACAGATGGCTGTCAACAATATCCTACGGGCTTAAATGTTGAGCCTTTCTTACAAGCCAGTGGCGTTAATTCTGCTGAGAAAGGAGAGTTTTTAGTCGTTGTCGGGGAAATTCAACATCCCGAAATATTAGAATCATTTCAGGGAATATCCTCTAGCCTATCCAACCTAAATTTACCGCCCGTTGTTCCCTTACCGATTCCCTTAAAAGGGGTACTGACCCCTGATGTTTTACGAAGTGATCACGCTCCCTTTTGGTATCAAAATATTCCCGCCGTGTTGATCACAGATACCGCTAATCTTCGTTCTCCTCACTATCATCAACCGAGTGATACTCTGGCTCATCTTGATCGAGAATTTTTGATGGGTTCGGCTCAAGTAATTGTCAATGTCGTCAGTCGCTTATTGGACAATTAAATAATCGATTTAGATGGATGAACCCCCGAGATAAACTCAAAATCCTCTGATATAATGAGGTCATTCTCTAAAAAAAAGCTCTATCTTTGTCTTCCGATTCGGCAAACTTTGCACATTGGATTAACTGTTCAGCTCAAACCAAGATCCTCTCAAATCGCAAGGAAACACTGAATAATACACTCATCGAGATCTAACTCATGAACACAAAAGAAGACCTCCGCCGAAAATTACTCGACCTTGACAACCAAGGCTACAGATCATACAAAGATATTCTCGGTACTTATGAGTTTGAGGAATTTACCTTAATTATTGATTACGTTCAAGGCGATCCTTTTGCAGCTCCCAGTAAGTTTCGAGTTCACATCCCCCCTAACATTGCCGGATTTCCTCCAGAACTTTACAAAAACCGGATTCGAGAAATCGCTTTGCGAGACTATCTCACCCGTCAGTTTGATAAAAACGCCCGTGACATTAGCAGCCGTCGAGGAACCGGAAAAAGCGGGATGATTGCGATTACTAAAATGGGACAAGAGGTATTAGAACGAACCTCTGCAAGCTTTATTTATGTCGCCCCCCCTAAACCCAAACTAACCATTGGAAACCCCGTTTTTCAACGCGCAAAACCCATGCCTTCTACCAAAGAAAAAGGCGTTGAAATGCGCTTTTTTGTCGGACTTCCCGCCCGAGGACGGCAAATATTAGGACGACAAGCCGCCGCGATGATTTGTGATGATATTCCCCTAATTGTTGAACGTTCTCTCAAATATAATAGTTTCGATCCAGAAGTCTGTAAACTTCATGTCGAAACCGTAGAAGATGCCGACTGGTTACGCCAACAATTACCCGAAAAAGGGTTAGTTGCCTTTATTCCCAATGGGGCAATTTTACCCCGACGCAGTGGCGTTGATAGCCGACCTTTAGAAACTGATGTTGTGCCGTTTCAATCTCCTGAATCTCTAGAAGTTGAATTCAATCGCCCCAATTTAGGAGAAATTAAAGGTTTAGGTATTCCGAAAGGAATCACCTTAATTGTGGGCGGTGGATATCACGGGAAATCAACCTTACTGAATGCCATAGAATTGGGCATTTATAATCATCTTTCAGGAGATGGACGAGAATTTGTAATTACCAGTCCAGCCGCCATTAAAATTAGATCTGAAGATGGTCGTAGCGTTGCCGGAGTTGATATTTCACCTTTTGTCAATCACTTACCTCAAGGCCGTTCTACCACCGAATTTACCACCGAAAACGCCAGTGGAAGCACTTCGCAAGCTGCCAATATTATGGAAGCCTTAGAGGTCTTAATTCAGTCGGAAAATGACTCGGTTACTGATGCGGTTTCTCCCGTTTTATTAGTCGATGAAGATACGGCTGCAACTAATTTTATGATTCGCGATCGCCGAATGCAAGCCTTGATCGCCAAAGACCAAGAACCGATAACACCCTTTATTGATAAAGTTCGTCAACTTTATACCGATTATGGGGTTTCTACAATTTTAGTTATGGGGGGAAGTGGCGATTATTTTGATGTGGCGGATACGGTGATTGCAATGGACAATTTTCAACCCCAAGAATTAACCGCAAAAGCCAAAGAAATCGCCGCAGAATATGCAACAGGTCGCACTTCCGAAGGCGGTGAACAATTTGGTCAAATTCGACCCCGTGTTCCCCTTCCTGACAGTTTAGATCCCAGTCGCGGACGGCGAGATGTACGGGTGAAAGTTCGCGATCTCGATGAAGTCACATTTGGAACAGAAGATGTTGATTTGTCAGGAGTCGAACAGTTAGTTTCTAGAGATCAATTACGAGCGATCGCAGCCGCAATGGTTTATGCTAGAAAACAGTATATTAATGGTGAACATACTCTATCTCAAATTTTAGATCGAGTCATGGCAGATATCGCCGAAAAAGGATTAGATATAATTACCCCTTTTCCTCAAGGAGATTTAGCCCTATTTCGACGATTTGAACTCGCGGCGGCTATTAACCGAGTCCGAACATTAGAAGTCAAATCTGTAGAAGAAGCAGTCGAATCTTTAGAAGAAGCAGTCGAATCTTTAGAAAAAGAAGTCGAATCTGTACCAGAAGAAGTCGAATCTGTACCAGAAGAAGTCGAATCTGTAGAGGTGACGACGACTGACGAAGATTCCTAAATAGAGAAATGTAGAGGCGTTGTCTTCAACGTCTCTATCGGAATTCCCCTAACCGATTTAGAGAAAAAATTGACGAGGAATCAAAGAAGAACTCTGCAATAAAACCGAACTTTCCTGTTCAGTTTGAGCGGTAAAATTAGCCGTAACTAGAGTAAAACCCCAGTAAGTTACTATTCCCATCAACCAACCCAAAATCAAGATAATTCCCGCCGAGATTTTAGCTTGAGAAGTGTTTTTAACAGGAGTTAATGATGATTTGGGTTTAGAAATACGAGAAAGAGTTGTCGTTTTTTTAGCCGGAGGAGAGAGCTTTGATGTCGTCAGAAAGCGTTCAAGTTCCTCCTCTTCCTGATATTCTGCTAATCGTTTTGCGCGTTCCCATTGCATGATTTGGGCATAGACTGAATAAGAACTTCTGCTTTTATCGTTCATAATTACCCCCGGTCAAATCGTGAAAGCCTTNGTCAGAAAGCGTTCAAGTTCCTCCTCTTCCTGATATTCTGCTAATCGTTTTGCGCGTTCCCATTGCATGATTTGGGCATAGACTGAATAAGAACTTCTGCTTTTATCGTTCATAATTACCCCCGGTCAAATCGTGAAAGCCTTTGATATATTTTATGCAGGTCATCAGCTTGTAATTCTTGAGAACCTCTAATAAAAAGAATCAGCGTTTGTAAGTCATTGCGAGTGATTTGATGCGTTGCAAAAATTGTTTTCAATCTCGATTATACCGAGGATTGAAGTTGAGAGTTTAAGGTTGGATTTGTCATCTTGCAATTTCCTTCCTCAGTTGTTACATTCAATATATCGTCAGCGATACTGAGTTGAATTCACCTAAATGGGTGATCTTTGATTCGCTCCAAGTCATCAGTCATATCATGTCCGGTTGAACAGTTATAAATAAACGACAGAGGAGTCAGGAGTCACCGAGTCAGGAGTCAGGAGGAAATCAAGAAGAAGAAAGAGGAGGATTATGAGAAAGTTTTTTATCACTAATTATCCGGACATGATATCACCTATGACCCGTCACCGTAGGGATCATTCATAAATTATCTGTACCAGTCTTTACAGCAATCCGTTTTTTTTCACTGTTAACTGTTTACAGTCACCCCTGTAGGAATAGATTTAATCAGGCTGATCGACGGGTCGAGTTTTGATCAAACCCCGAACCCAACCCACCGATACAACCCAACTCCTCAAATTCATCAAGTTTGAGTGAAGATATTCTGTACATAATTTGTAGAAATAGAGGATATAAAATGACATCAGCTAACGAATCTATCATGGAAGCGAAGAAGTTAATGGATCAAGGAATAGCTCTAGTTTGGGAGGCTGGTAATCCCCAAGAAGGACTTGCGGTAATCGAACAAGCAATCCAACAACAACCCGAATTCTTTAGTGACCATTTTGTTGCAATGAATACAAAAGGATGCGCTCTTTTAAGTTTAGAAAGATATGAAGAAGCCTTGACGATATTTGACCAAGCATTGAAAATCCAAAAAAATCCCTATGATGCTCATACAGCCCAGAAAAATAAAGCCCTCACTCTATTACAGCTCGAAAAATATGAAGAATCTGTTGAATGGTATGAAAAAGCTCTGGAATGGAATGATAAAGTGATCAAAGATATCTCACAAAATTGGTGTAATCGAGGATATGCTCTGTACTGTTCTAAAAACTATGATGAAGCGATAAAAAGTAATGATAAAGCCCTAGAATATACACCGAAGAATGGGTTAATCTTTTATAGTAAAGCTTGCTGTTATAGCTTACAAAATAAAGTAGAACTGGCTCTGGACAACTTAAAGAAAGCGNGATATGCTCTGTACTGTTCTAAAAACTATGATGAAGCGATAAAAAGTAATGATAAAGCCCTAGAATATACACCGAAGAATGGGTTAATCTTTTATAGTAAAGCTTGCTGTTATAGCTTACAAAATAAAGTAGAACTGGCTCTGGACAACTTAAAGAAAGCGATTAGTTTAGATTCAGAAATCAAAAAGTCAGCCAAAACGGATTCAGATTTTGACAATATTCGTTCAGATGAACGATTTAAAGCCATTGTCGGAACTGAATTTAACGTAGAAGCCGTTCAACAGTTTTTTAATGAAGCTCTCAAAAATTACGATGATCAGCAGTTCGTATTTGTTGGAGATTTAGGAACTTCTGTAGAATCATCCATCGTTCTTCCTGATAACGTCAGAGAAGCTTATGCCTTCTACGGCGAAAACTTCGCCCAACCCGGAAGCTTTGGCTGTGTTTGTATTTATCATGTTTCTGTCGCAGGTTTGCCCACTTACGCTCTAGAAGCGATGGCAATTGCTGGGGCTGGAAAGTTTGAGAACTGGATCGAAATCTACACAGAAATCGGTGAAGAAATTACTTGCGGGAAGCTTCAGAACAAAGTGATTACTTGGGGGAATCAAGTCACTGTTCGTTCAGATTTTATGGGAAATTAATCACCGTCACCCATTAAAATGATAGGGGTAACGGTTAAATTGCCAAATCAATTTAATCCACCCCTACAAAAAAATAGCTCAGAGCCAAGGCAAGGCATCTAAGCTATTCTCAGGTCGTCATCATGTTTTGGATTTACTTTATAATGTACCGACTATCCGATAACAGTGACATCACCCAATAGAGTGATTCCCGTGATATTTATTTAAGCTGAGGTTTGCGTCTATGCCAAGCCGTCGCCTGTTCATAAGCATGAGCCACTTCAAACAGTCTCGCCTCACCCAACACCTTACCAATTAACTGCATCCCAATCGGAAGTCCTTGTTCATCAAACCCACAAGGGATGCTAACAGCAGGTAAACCCGCCAAATTCACCGGAATGGTCATTAAATCTGATAAATACATACTCAGGGGATCAGCCGTTTTTTCTCCCGCTTTAAAAGCTGTTGTCGGAGCAGTCGGACAAACCAACACCTCAACCTGAGAAAACGCTCGTTCAAAGTCCTGTTTAATCAGCGTTCGGACTTTTTGGGCTTTGAGATAATAGGCATCATAATACCCCGCCGACAGCGTATAGGTTCCCACCATAATCCGCCGTTTGACTTCCGCCCCAAACCCTTCGGCACGGGTTTTACAGTACATATCAATCAAATTCTCGGCATCCGAACTGCGAAAACCATATTTCACCCCATCGTAACGCGCCAAGTTTGCAGAGGCTTCTGACGGGGCAATAATATAATAAGTGGGTAAACCATAACGAAAACGAGGACAAGAAACCACCTGAATTTCGGCACCCAATTCCTGCAACGTTTCTACCGCCGTCGTCACCGCTTTNACCCCATCGTAACGCGCCAAGTTTGCAGAGGCTTCTGACGGGGCAATAATATAATAAGTGGGTAAACCATAACGAAAACGAGGACAAGAAACCACCTGAATTTCGGCACCCAATTCCTGCAACGTTTCTACCGCCGTCGTCACCGCTTTTTCCACAACAGGGTCTAACCCTTCTCCAAAGGTTTCCTTGATCACACCAATTTTGATGCGACTTTTGGGTTTCAGCGTTGGTCTGAGGGCGGCTACATAATCTGGGATTTGAACATTGAGACTCGTAGCATCTTTTGCATCATAACCTGCGATCGCCTGTAATAAAATCGCCGCATCTTCAACAGTTCGGGCTAAAGGGCCAATTTGATCCAAAGAAGACGCATAAGCCACCAAACCATAACGAGATACCAACCCATAAGTGGGTTTCATCCCGACAATGCCACAAAAAGAAGCAGGTTGACGAATAGAACCGCCTGTATCCGAACCCAACGCCACAACGCATTCATCCGCCGCCACCGCCGCCGCAGAACCGCCCGAAGAACCGCCCGGAACCCGTTGTAAATCCCAAGGATTTGCGGTAACTTGATAGGCAGAGTTTTCCGTAGAACTCCCCATCGCAAATTCATCTAAGTTCGTTTTCCCCACCATAATTGCACCCGCCTCCGCCAACTTTTGCGTCACGGTAGATTCGTAGGGGGGGACAAAATTCTCTAAAATCTTGGATGCACAGGTTGTAGTGATTCCCTGAGTGCAGAGGTTATCTTTGATGCCAATAGGAATTCCAGCCAGCAAGCCGATTTCTTCTCCTGCGGCTATTTTAGCATCGACTTGTTGAGCTTGCTGCAACGCTCGATCTGCTGTTACACATAAAAAGCTGTTTAATTTTGAATCAAGCTGATCAATACGGTCTAACGCTTCTTGAACAATCTCTACAGCCGAGCGTTCCTTGTTAACCAGTTGTTGGTGTAACTCGCAGATGGACGCCATTCCCTATCCTCTTTGTTTTAGTTTCTATCGATCAGAGTTTACCAAAATTACGAGATCATTTTCCTGTGAATCGATTTTTGAGGTTCATTGTATAGATGACTTGATCTATTTTTTGCCTAATCCTCTCGTTTCCAAGCCTGTGTCTGGAAAACAATAACATTGTACAACATCGATTACCCAGTTTAACAGATGTCATTTAAAATTAATCCAGATTCTTACTGAGATTNCTATCGATCAGAGTTTACCAAAATTACGAGATCATTTTCCTGTGAATCGATTTTTGAGGTTCATTGTATAGATGACTTGATCTATTTTTTGCCTAATCCTCTCGTTTCCAAGCCTGTGTCTGGAAAACAATAACATTGTACAACATCGATTACCCAGTTTAACAGATGTCATTTAAAATTAATCCAGATTCTTACTGAGATTCCCAAGGTTATGCCCCTGACTCAACACCCTGCTGATCGCATTGTTTTATGATTTTTCTAACCAACTACAAATCAATTCACCCGCTCCATTTTTCTCAAACCGTTTCGTCTTTCCCTCCCCATCAATTTTAGTCTGTCTGCGACAATTATAAATTTCCATCGGCTTTTGCTTGCCATTAATACTCACAGACGCTCGATATTCCCAATGATATTTTGCACTTCGCTTAATACTCAAAATACAAATCCTGTTTTCATTCACAGTGCGACACATAGACGCTTGAGACGCTTGAGGAAACGTTAACAAAAACAACAGCAAGAGTAAGATAGTCGTCAGGAGTTTCACGAGCAGTTTGATCAAAGATTTTAGGGGATTCTATATTTTTATCATAAAATAGCCATCACCCCTGAAAAACAATCACTCATTACCCATTTTGTCGGGGCGGGTTCATCCAAAATATATGCTTCTCACAGATAATATTGATCAACCCCCCACTCCTGAACCCCTCTATTTTGACTTGTCAGAACGGAAAGAAAATGCTTTGCTAGAGTTGAACTGCATCTTTTTTAACTCATGTCTCACCCTACCCCTACCCCTCGCCAAATTTTAGAAACATTACTTCCCTATCTGCGAGTCGCTGCGGGTTATGCGCGTCAACTTCAGCCCCTAATTCGCGCCCTTCCAGCCAAAGACGGAGATAACTTCTTCGCCGAAGCATTAACCGATGCAGACTTATCCATTCAAACCTTAGTTGAAGTCGCACTGTTAGGAACCTTTCCGAATATTCGGTTTTATGGCGAAGAACATGAACTGTCAGGAAATACCAAATATTTTCGCAGTATTGAACTCGGAGAAAAAGGAGATTATTTAGTCACACTCGATCCCATTGATGGAACCAAATTTTATCTAGACGGACATAACAACTATCAAATCATTCTCACAGTTTTAAACAGCGATGAATTTGAAGCCGTGTTAGCCATTTCTCCCACATTAAACACCTATTATTATGCACTGCGAGGNACACTCGATCCCATTGATGGAACCAAATTTTATCTAGACGGACATAACAACTATCAAATCATTCTCACAGTTTTAAACAGCGATGAATTTGAAGCCGTGTTAGCCATTTCTCCCACATTAAACACCTATTATTATGCACTGCGAGGCGAAGGAACATTTACAGGTTCCCTCGAAGACAACTTAGACGCTTGTGTTCCGGTTCAACTCAACTCACCCGAACCGATCATTTTACTCGGATGGGGAATGAGTGAATTCAAACCTTTACTTCAGAAAAATTATGATGTCATTGATGTAGGAAATGATTACAGTTTAGAAACACAAATTCCCAACCACAATGGAATTTTAAGCGGTTGTGTTTGCGGAACAGTGCTTCGGTCCGGTAAATTTATAGATGGGGCTGCATTGGCATTTTTAGCCCAAGAAGCAGGATGTATTGTTACTACCCATGATGGAAGTTCTCCCCCTCCTTTAAACACCTGTGAAAATTATAGTCGTCCCGGTTTATTAGTCGCGGCTTCTGAGTCGGTTCATCGACATTTATTAGAAGCAGCAAAAACCCTTAAAAACGTTTAGATTAGATTAAATTAAATATTAGGGGTGCAAACCGCAGCGCCCCTAAATTTACAAAAATAAGCTATGATAAAAATTAAACAAATAAACGTAAGGGATGACACTGGAGAACACCATGACAATAGCTCAAGACTTGGAACGTTCCCAACAAGAATTTGAAGAAATAGAATATCCCCCTAGTGACTTAGAAAGTCAGGAGCTACCCTTGGAAAGTTATCTACATCTACAACAACTGTTGTTACTGCTAAAATGTTTAGATTGGCTGTGGAAAGATAGACAAGATTATTTTGCTGCGGGCAATCTTACCATTTATTATAGTCCGAATCAAAAGAAATCTGAATACTTCCGAGGACCCGATTTTTTTGTTGTCTTGAACACCGAACGCAAACCCAGAAAAAGTTGGGTGGTTTGGGAAGAAAACGGAAAATATCCTCATGTTATTATAGAACTCTTATCCAATTCAACCGCAAAAACAGATCGCACCGAAAAGAAACAAATCTATCAAGAAATATTCCGAACACCCGACTATTTTTGGTTTTCTCCAGATACCTTAGAATTCCAGGGTTTTCATTTAGTTGATGGCAAATATCAAGACATTCACGCCAACGAACAGGGATGGCTTTGGAGTCAACAGCTACAACTTTTTATCGGAATTTATGAACATAAATTGAGGTTTTTTACTCCCGAAGGCGTATTAGTTCCCACACCCGAAGAAGCCGCCCAAACAGCACAACAACAATTAGAAATTGAACGACAACAAAAAGAAAAACTAGCCGCAAAACTTCGAGAATTAAACAT
>NZ_LATL02000215.1 GCF_000972705.2 Limnoraphis robusta CS-951
TGAGGCATGACTGAGAAAGCCTATCGCTACCGTTTTTACCCTACTCTTGAACAGGAAAACCTGTTGAGGAGAACACTGGGATGCGTAAGATTGGTGTACAATAAAGCACTAGCTGCACGCACTGAGGCGTGGTATAAACGTTTTGAACGAGTTGGCTATTCTCAAACTTCTTCGATGTTGACAAACTGGAAGAAAGAAGAGGAATTAGACTTCTTAAATGAGGTGAGTTGTGTTCCCCTTCAACAGAGTTTAAGGCACTTGCAAACCGCTTTCAGTAACTTCTTTGCGGGTCGGGCAAAATACCCAAACTTCAAGAGAAAACGTAACGGTGGCAGTGCTGAATTCACCAAGTCGGCCTTTAAGTTTAAAGAGGGTCAAGTCTATATCGCCAAGTGCTTTGAAGCTTTACCCATTCGATGGAGTCGTCAACTTCCCAAGGGATGCGTACCTTCTACAATTACGGTCAAATTAGATCCTAGTGGAAGATGGTTTGTTTCTTTGAGGATTGACGACCCAACAGACCACAAACTAAAACCCATCGATAAAAAAGTGGGAATTGATCTGGGAATTACCAGTCTGTTTACCACGTCAGATGGGGTTAAAGTTTCCAACCCCAAACATTTTGACAAGCTATACAAAAAACTCAGACGCGCTCAAAAGTCTTTAAGCCGAAAAACTAAAGGTTCTTTGAACAGAGAGAGAGCAAGAGTTAAAGTAGCTCGAATTCAAGCTAAAATTGCCGATTGCAGGCGCGACCAAACTCACAAGCTAACAACTCAACTAATGAGTAAAAATCAAACGATAGTAGTTGAGGATTTAGCTGTAAAGAACATGGTCAAAAATCACAAATTAGCCAGAGCAATTAGTGATGCCAACTGGGGAGAACTTGTCCGACAACTCACTTATAAAGCCTCGTGGTATGGGCGAGAATTAATCAAAATAGATAGATGGTTTCCCAGTTCAAAGCGTTGTTCTAATTGTGGATACATTGCAGAAAAGCGGTGCGACCCCGCGTCGTCTCACGACGCTAGGGAACGCGCACCAAGAGGAATGCCGTTGAATATTAGGGAATGGGATTGTCCTAAGTGCAACTCTCACCATGATCGAGATATCAACGCTAGTATAAACATTTTGGCGGCAGGGCTTGCCGTGTCAGTCTGTGGAGCGACCGTAAGAGCCGAACAGAGTAAATCTGTTAAGCCAGGTGCGAAAAGCTCTTCTTTGAAGAGAAAGAAGCAGAAACCCAAATAGTGATGTTTGGGAATCCCGCGCCAAAAGTAAAACGTTGGCGTGCGGTCGGAGGTCAATGCTAATATTAAAGCATAAATAATCATATAAAAGAGCGAAATAAACAGACAAATCGGCAGCAGTATCAAGATTAACCAAGGAACAACACTCGCACCATAAAAAGCTTCTCCCATATTTACCCCTAAAATATAACAGGGATTAGCATTGCCTTCATTCAGCACGCAATTTCCCTGGCGGGCTAAAAAACTGACTAAAATAATACCCAGTACACTGGGAGAAATGGGAATATACCAAATACAAAATAAAGACCAAAAAAATTGTTGACGTCCGCGAAAGATGAGATGAATTAAAATAACAATAATCGCAATCGCAATAAAAGCGGGAACTATTCCCTGCGGTGACATCATTAACGGAAAATGCCAAGTCAGTCGAATTAAATTTTTAATTAAAATGCCAATATTTAACCCTAAAACCTGACATTGAGAAGATTGTTCTCCGACTAAAGCACAACCTAGAGTTTGTGATAATCCCAGTAAAAAAGCTGCTGTGAGAACGGGTAAAATGAAGCTAGCAATCAGAAAAAATAAACTTATTTTACTCCATTTATTATTCATAGTTTATCATCCAAACTGACTGTTATTATCCGGTATTTTTTTAGGGGTGCTGCGGTTTGTACCCTAAATTTTCAGGGATGAACCGCCCCAAACAAACAAGCCTCCTCAATTCTAACCTTTGGACTGAGAGAATTGAGAAGGAAAAATGACCCAAACGAGAAAGAGTCAGATTTATTTCAAAATTTGAGCAATAGTGCTAATATTTTCTAAGGTAATATCTGCACAAGTCCGCTTCACTAAACCCGTTAAAACTTTACCAGGGCCTATTTCAATCACCTGTTCAATTCCCTGTTTTGAAAACTGTAAACAAGTTTCCCGCCACCGAACAGAACCCGTCATTTGTTGAACGAGGCGATCTTTCAACAGTTCTGAGTCGGTTGTCGGAGTCGGATCAACATTAGATAATACTGGAAATTTAGCATCCGAAAAATTAACCGTCGCCAAAATTTCTTGAAATTCACTCGCCGCATCTGCCATCATCGGAGAGTGAAAAGCACCCGAAACATGGAGTTTAACCACTCGTTTAGCTTTGACATTGGCAATAATCAGATCAACCGCTTCCGGTGTTCCTGAAATCACGACTTGCGCCGAACTGTTATCATTAGCCAGAACTACATTTTCTGTTTGTTGTAACTGCTGTTCAAGTTGTTGGCTATCAAAACCAATAAACGCCGCCATTTGCCCACCTGCGGTATTATTCATCAATTCTGAGCGACGTTTAACCAAAGTTAATCCTGTGGCAAAATCAAACACTTCCGCAACAGATAACGCTACATATTCACCCAAACTGTGACCTGCTACAATATCAGGAGAAAGTCCTTGTTTTTTCATCTGTTCGGCGAGGATAGTTTCCAGGACATACAAACAAGGTTGAGTGTAAAGTGTACAAGAAAGTTTATCCTCATCAGATTGACATAAATCTCGAACAGACCAACCGAGTATATTTTGAGCAATTTCTAACTGGGGTTGTGCTTCCGGTAAATCAAATAAATCTGCACCCATGCCAACGACTTGAGAACCCTGACCCGGAAAAACCCATGCTGTTTTTGTCATTTGTTATGTGATTCAATTTTTAGCGAGAAAAGTAGTATAACCAGAAAATCAGCAACTTTAAAATCCCCATTGAAAAATAGCAGCCCCCCAAGACAATCCAGCCCCAAACCCAGAAGTCGCAATCACATCACCCGGTTGAATTTTAGCGGAACGCACGGCTTCATCAAGTGCAATGGGAATAGAACCGGCCGAAGTATTGCCATAATTGGCGAGATTGCTAATCACTTTTTCCGAGGGAATATTCAGGCGTTGCGCGACAGCATCCATAATTCGTTGATTGGCTTGATGGAGAATCAACCAGTCAATCTGATCAACCGTTAAGTTGGCTCGAAATAGAGCTTTTTCGATCACTTCCGGCACCTTTTTCACTGCAAAGCGATAAACTTCTTGACCATTCATCGTCACAGGTTGATAAGTGCCTTGACTGACAGTTACTCCGTCGATTAACGGTTGAGGTTGCCCTTGAAACGCCAAGTTCAGACAGTTATTCTGAGTACCATCACTGCGTAATTCAAAGCCCAAAAGGTGATCAGATTCACAGGCTTGCAAAACCACCGCCCCAGCGCCATCACCGAATAAAACACAAGTGCTGCGATCAGACCAATCGACCCAACGGGAGAGAATATCGCCGCCAACCAGGAGAACCGTTTTGTAAACGCCTGTCCGAATGAACTGAGCGGCGGTGACTAAACCAAAAACAAAACCCGAACAAGCCGCCGTTAAATCAAAAGCCACCGCTTGAGTGGCTGCGAGTTGTCCTTGAATTTGACTCGCCGTACCAAATAAGTCATCCGGTGTCGAAGTCGCCAAGAGAATCAAGTCAATCTCAGAAGGGTCAATTTGTGCCATCGCGAGAGCCTGTTTTGAGGCTATTGTTGCAATGGAACACAAACTGGTTTGAGGATCGGCCAACCGTCGAGAGCGAATTCCAGTACGAGAAGCAATCCATTCATCAGAAGTCTCAACAATTTTTGAGAGTCCGTGATTATCCAAAGAAACAGGCGGTGTAGCCGAGCCACTGCCTATAATCGCAATACCTGTATTCGTCATGTCTGCTTGCTTAGAAGTAATCAGAAGTTAGAACCCGATGAGAGTCCCGATTGCTCGAACAATAAATATTAATGGGTAAATGGGTTTATCAATTCAGCTTTACCTCGGGCAATTGTTTTTCATACATTTTCCATCTGGTTCACTTAAACCAAGTCACAGACGGTCAAGAAGTCTGTTGTGCTGTTAATGATCGCATCTTATCAATGTTCGGCACGCAAATTCTAGAGAGGCTGATGATTAATCGAGGACTCATTGAGCATAAAATGAGCGGGAAGTTCAGTCAAACTCCCCTCAATGCTCCCATGCCAACTACTGACCGCTTACTGCCTTTTGATGATCTTTTTGGTACTGAGATTGAATCCGTTCTAGAACACGATTGTTAATTGCGTCCTTAGCGGAACGAACCGCATTGCAAATGGTTGGCGCTTTGGATGAACCGTGACTGATGATGCAAATTCCGGCGACTCCTAAAAGCAATCCACCCCCATGTTCGACGTGATCAACCCGTTGTTTGAATCGTTTTAAACTGGGTTTCAACATTGCAGCTCCGATTTGAGAGCGTAACCCGGTTGATAGCTCCTCTTTGAGTAGATGTAATACAATCTCACCGACCCCTTCGGCAAATTTCAGCAGAACATTACCGACGAAGCCATCACAAACGATCACATCATATTGACCGGATAAGACATCACGGCCTTCTGCATTTCCTGCAAAACTAATTTGCGTGTTTTCTTGAAGCATTTCATAGGTACGAACGGCGAGATCGTTGCCTTTACAGGCTTCCTCACCGATATTCAGCAAGCCCACCCGAGGTTCATCAACCCCTAAGACGTACTTGCTATAAATCGTTCCCATCACGGCAAATTGCTCTAAAAATTTGGGACGACAATCGACATTCGCCCCAACATCGAGAACGAGAACCGGAGAAGTCGGATTTAAAGTGGGCATCACAGCCCCAATTGCCGGCCGATCAATTCCCGGTAGCCGACCGACTCGTAGCAAAGCGGCCGCCATCGCCGCCCCGGAGTGGCCAGCAGAGACAACTGCATCCGCTCTTTTTTCTTTGAGCAGATTCATTGCTACATTAATGGAAGCCTTGGGCTTACGTTTGAGAGCGCTCAATGGCTCTTCGTGCATTTCAATCGTTCCTTCGGAGGGTACGATTTCCGGTGGAGGAGAGACAGAGGGGTGATGCTTCAGACAAGCTTCGAGTTGCGGTGGATCTCCAACCAGCAACACCTCAACACCCAATTTCTCTTGTGCCATTAATGCTCCTGCAACAATTTCTGCGGGAGCAAAATCCCCACCCATAGCGTCAATTGCAATCCGTGCGCGAGTTGAACCCATTGACCAGTGTTAGAGAAACCTTAAAGATCTTACCAAAGAGTTATATCTCTTTATCAGTGAACGATTTTTTCAGTGATCACTCACCAGTGTTGTAGAGGTAATTAATCAATTACCCGTACCAGTTATCAGCTATAAGCTGTAACCTATAACCTGTAAGCTGTTGACTGCCACTGAAGAACAGAAATAAAGGAGTTAAGAATGTTAGATGTGTTTAGCTCGGGAGTCCTATCGGTGTGGCTAGAGATGGCAGGTGTCAACAAAATTGAGTTAAATGCTGCCACTCGGCAAGTTTGGGAAGGTGGACTCTCTAAGTTAATCTTACTCGATCAACCTGACCCGATTGCCGCCAGTCTTGTGGAGCAGTATCTCAACCGACTGGCCGAACGAGGATTATCAGATCAAGTTCAAGGGGTTTGGATTCAAGCAGGCCCGGTTTCAATGGCCAGTAATGTCGGGACAACACCGCTTCCGGCGGCTTCGATTACAAAAGTGGCGACTTCTTTAGCGGCTTTACAACAGTGGACACCTGATTATCAATTTGAAACTTTGATTGCGGCGACTGGCCCTGTGGAAAATGGCGTGGTTCAGGGTGATTTAGTGGTTGTTGGGAGTGGTGATCCGTTTTTTGTTTGGGAAGAAGGTTTTGCTTTGGGAAATACCCTCAACCAAATGGGGATTACTCAGGTGATGGGAAATTTAATTATTTCCGGCAATTTCTCGATGAATTATGAGTCTAACCCCATGAAAGCGGGTGAATTTCTCAAACAGGCTTTAGATTCTCGACTTTGGCCGGCCGAAGCTGCCGCTCAATATGACTCACGAATGCCTCCCGGAACCCCTAGACCGATTGTGGCGATCGCAGGTACGGTTCAACCTCAGTATACAACGGTACAAGCCAGTCCCCTCGTTCGGCATAAATCCTTACCCCTGGCGGAAATCATCAAACAAATGAATATTTACAGCAATAATTTGATGTCGGAAATGTTGGCTCAAAGTGTGGGGGGAGCGGCGGTTGTTCGAGAAAGAGCGGCAATGGCTGCGGGGGTTTCTGTTGATGAAATTCAACTGATTAATGGGTCAGGATTAGGCCATGAAAATCAAATTTCGGCAAGAGCTGCTGTGGCGATGTTTATGGCACTACAACAAAAATTAGACGGTACAAATTTAAACGTTGCTGATCTATTTCCGGTTTCAGGACGTGATATTGGAACGCTGGAATTTCGCAATGTTCCCCGTCATTCTGCGGTGAAAACAGGCAGTTTATTTGATGTTAGTGCTTTGGCTGGGGCTATACCGACAAGGGATAGAGGTGTGGTTTGGTTTGCGATTATTAACCGAGGAACGGGATTAGATGATTTACGCGATCAGCAAGATTGGTTGTTGCAACAATTAGTTAGTCAGTGGGGAACGCCTGCAACGTTACCACCCGCTATTTCTCCTCATATTGATGGCCGAAAACCTTTCCTCGGAGATATGAGTCGCAACGAAATTCTTTGACTTTATCTCTAGGATTTTCTAGGTTGCTGTTGAGTTGACCGCAACAAATATTCTTAGTAAAAAAACCCCGGTTTCTTTGAGCAGCCGGGTTTTTATAGAAGTTCTTCAACTTTTCTTCAGGTTTAATCGCTGACCTTCGGCTCCTCGCCCCGGACTTTTGATAATTCTCCAATTTAACTCAATTGGCCTTTTAAGAATACCCCTATTCTGTAAAACTTATGTAAAGCTTCTGTAAAAAAATAGAGCTTGATCCGCAAACATAACCCCATCTTAACCTTGAACCTTTAAAGTCTTCGTGTGGTTTAAAAGAACGCTTTCTATTTATTTCTATACTCCTAATTTCTAGCACAGTCAGGTTTGCCAAAACTAGATCGGCTTTGGAAGCTAGAACTTGGAGTAAGATTTTGATTGTCTATCAGAAAGTATTTCATTGGCTTGTGATGTATTGCAGGTGCATTATTTACAGTAAATAGTGAACTGTGTTGGGCGGGTTATACGGAGATTTAGGACGGCATAAATGACCTTAATATACTTGTCCTGCTCGTGAAAATTTATAGCAGTTCGCGCTGGTATCTTTACAAGAATCAAGCCTTATTTAACCACAAAGACACAAAGAACACCAAGAAGTTGTAAACACGCTCCTAAATCAATCATTTCTGAACTTCTGAACTTCTTTCCTCCTGAACTCCTGAATATTATCAAATATCTTAACCTATGACTACAAATCAACTCACTGTTTTAGGAACTTACGAAACTAATACTTTTGATGAAGGTGGGGCAACAATTACCGCCTTTGACTCTGATACAAACCGTTTGTTTGTGGTTAATAATGCTGACAATATTATCGATATTCTCGATCTTTCTAACCCAACAAACCCCAATAAAATTGGTGAACTCGATATTTCAAATTTTGGTAGCAGTCCGACGGGTGTAGCGGTTAACAATGGTATTGTTGCGGTATCCGTTCGATCTGAGAGTGATATTGAACCGGGTCAAGCTGTTTTTTTTGACACAGAAGGAAGCTTTTTAAACGCTGTTGAAGTTGGGGTTTTACCTGACTCTATCGCCTTTACTCCTGATGGTACAAAAGTCATTACGGCTAACGAAGGGGAACTTAGCGAAGAGGGCGACGCCGAAGGATCAATTAGTGTAATTGATATTTCCAATGGTGTCGAAAATTTGACGCTTTCTACCGCAGATTTTACTGCTTTTAATGGTAAAGAAGAAGAATTGCGCGGTCGGGGTGTTCGTATTTTAGCCGGAAAAACGGCATCGGAAGACCTGGAACCGGAAGCAATTGCAGTTTCTCCTGATAGCCAAAGCGCTTTTATTACCCTGCAAGAAAACAACACCGTTGCAGTTGTTGATCTTAATACTGCGACGGTTACAGAACTACAACCTTTGGGTTTAAAAGATTGGAGTCAAGGCTTACCCGAAGTTACTCAATATCGATGGAATTTAAGTGAAGAAGTCCTGGGAACCACACCCGCCGGACAAGAGATTTTATTAGGGGGAATGTCGGGTTTATTTTTTGAGAAACAAGAAGGTGACACCCTACATTTTATCGCAACTCCTGATCGCGGTCCTAACGGAGAACCGACTGATGTTGATGGTGATGGTACACCGGAACGTCCCTTTGCATTACCCGACTATCAACCCCGTTTAATTCGTTTTAGTTTAGATCAATCTACAGGGGAAATCAACCTCAACGAACAAATTTTCTTGACGCGGGAAGTCGATGGCGAACAGGTTCCTTTGAGCGGACTTCCTAATATTCAAGCGGGAGAACGTAACACTGCATATACTGACGAAGAACCCGTTGATTTGCTCGGGAACCCCTTAGAAAATGATCCCTTTGGGGCTGATATGGAATCGATAGTTGTCGCCCCAGACGGCACGTTTTGGATGTCTGATGAATACCGTCCAGCGATTTATCATTTTAACGAAAATGGGGAATTAATTGATCGGTTTATTCCTGAAGGAACCGCAGAAGCCGCAGGCGTTGAAGAGGGAACATTTGGAACTGAAAGTTTACCCCCTGTTTATGCCCAACGTCGCACAAATCGGGGTTTTGAAGGGATGGCATTAGATACCGACAAGGGTAAACTTTATGCTTGGATTCAAAGTCCGATTGATAATCCCGATGTTGGTAACGATGCCAATTCTCGAAGTTCGCAAGTGCTGAGAATTTTAGAATTTGACCCCACTTCTGGAGAGTCAACGGGAGAATATATTTACTTCCTAGAAGGTTCGGCGGGAGTCGATAAAATTGGCGATGCTGTTTACAAAGGAAATGGTAAATTTCTGGTAGTTGAACGGGATGACGGCATCGATGCAACTGCTGAAAAGTTTGTGTATGAAGTTGACCTAACAGGGGCGACAAATATATTAGGAACTGAACTGTCTGAAGCCACAGATGAGAATGCCTTAGAAGGGAAAACTGCTGATGATTTAGTCGAACTGGGTGTACAAGCGGTTACGAAAACTAAAGTCTTGAATTTGCCTTCTTTGGGTTATGTTGCCGGAGATAAAACCGAAGGATTGGCACTTTTACCGAACGGTTCTTTGGCGGTTATTAACGATAACGACTTTGGTTTATTACCCGAACAAATTCCGGTTGATGGTTCCGTTCCGTTTAATCCCAGTCCCACACAAACGGTGTTGGGAATTGTTGATTTTAGCGGGTTTAATCAACTCGATGCCAGCGATGAAGATGGGGAAATAAATATTCAAAACTGGCCGACGTTGGGAATTTATCAACCCGATGAAATCAAAGCCTTTGAAGTTGACGGTCAGACCTATTATATTACCGCCAATGAAGGGGATGAACGCGAAGAAAATGTTCGGGTAAGTGATGTTATTCTCGACCCCGTTGCGTTTCCGAATGCGGCAGAATTGCAACAAGATGAAAATCTAGGTCGTTTGAGTATTTCTGGAATTGATGGGGATATTGATGGCGATGGAGATTTTGACCAATTAATCTCGTTTGGCGGACGTTCATTCACAATTTTTGATAGCAAAGGTAATATTGTTTCAGATACAGGCGGTGAATTTGAACAAATTACAGCCGAACAATTCCCCGAATTTTTCAACTCAGATAACACCGAAAATAACTTCGATAACCGCAGCGATAACCGAGGCCCAGAACCGGAAGGAAACGCCATCGGAGAAGTCAACGGACGCCTTTATTCTTTCACCGGATTAGAACGAATTGGCGGTATCATGGTTTATGATATTACCGACCCAACAACTCCCGAATTTGTTCAATATATCAATAACCGTGACTTTAGCGGCGACCCGGAAGCGGGAACCGCAGGAGATTTAGGCCCAGAAGGATTAACGTTTATTTCCGCAGAAGATAGCCCCACCGGACGCCCACTTTTAGTGGTCGGAAATGAAGTTAGCGGAAGTACCACCGTTTATGATTTTGGGTCAGATGCAATTATGGGAAGTTCCGACAATGAAACTTTACTCGGAACTGATAATAATGACCTAATTTTTGGTGAAGCTGGAAATGATTTAATTGCGGGTTTGTTGGGTGATGACATTATTAATGGTGGCTCAGGTGATGATGTCCTGCGAGGGGATTTAAACAGTCGTTCGACCGGCGGAAATATTGGCGGAAATGACACCATTAATGGCGGTTTGGGCGATGACCGAATTGGAGGAAAAGCTGGAAATGACGCCTTATTTGGGGATGATGGCGATGATGAAATTTTCGGTGATGATGGTGATGATTTGCTACGAGGTGGTTTAGGAAATGATTTGTTAACGGGCGATAATTTCTCGGGTGGTCAAGGCGCCGATACCTTTATTTTAGCCATTGGAGAAGGAACCGATACGATTACTGATTTTGAAGTCGGTATTGATGTCATTGGTTTAACTCAAGGCTTAAGTTTTGAACAGTTATCGTTAGAAACTCAAGCACAAAATACCTTGATTAATTTCGGCGATGAAACGTTAGCAATTCTGCAAAAAGTAGACGTTGCAAGTTTAACTTATGCTGATTTTAGTTTGGTTTAACTAACATTTCTAACCCTCACCAACCTTCGTTCATCCCCCCTAGCCCCCCTTAGAAAGGGGGGGATGGAAAAAGCTTTAACTCCCACCAACTTACCCTTATTACTCCCCTCTCCTTACCCCCCTTTCAAAGGGGGGATCAAGGGGGGATAGAGAGG
>NZ_LATL02000216.1 GCF_000972705.2 Limnoraphis robusta CS-951
ATTAATAAGGAAATCCCCCCTCAGTCCCCCCTTAATAAGGGGGGTGGGATGATATCGGGGAAAGATGCGTTTGTTTTGTATGATACTTATGGTTTTCCCTTAGAATTAACTCAAGAAATTGCCGAAGAAAATGGGTTAACGGTGGATGTTTCTGGGTTTGAAACCGAGATGGAAGAACAACGGAATCGCTCTAAAGATGCCCATGAAACTATTGATTTAACCATTCAAGGCAGTTTGGATAAACTCGCAGAAACCATCCATCCAACGGCGTTTTTAGGTCACACTGAACCCGTTTCTGAAGCGGTGGTAAAAGCGATATTAATTGAAGGAAAATCGGTGGAGTCTGCCGAAGCAGGAACAAAGGTGCAAATTGTACTCGATCAAACGCCTTTTTATGCAGAGTCGGGCGGACAAATTGGCGATCGCGGTTTTCTCAGTTTTGGGGATACAGTGGTGCGGGTAGAAGATGTTCAAAAAGAGTCAAATATCTTCATTCATTTAGGCAAAGTTGAACGGGGAATATTAACCCTTGGGATGACAGTAAATGCCCAAATTGATCGGGCTTGTCGGCGTCGCGCCCAAGCTAATCATACCGCAACTCACCTATTACAAGCGGCGTTAAAATTAATTGTTGATCCGACTATTTCTCAAGCGGGTTCAATGGTATCCTTTGATCGCCTGCGGTTTGATTTTAATTGTCCCCGTCAGTTAACGCCAGAAGAACTTCAACAAGTCGAAGATCAGGTGAATAGTTGGATCGCAGAAGCACACCCCGCTATTGTCGCAGAAATGCCTTTAGAAGAAGCAAAAGCCAAGGGTGCAACGGCGATGTTTGGGGAGAAATATTCTGATGTCGTGCGGGTGGTTGACTATGTGGGAGTTTCGATGGAATTATGTGGCGGAACTCATGTGAATAATACGGCGGAAATTGGCTTGTTTAAAATAGTCACCGAGACGGGTATTGCATCGGGTATTCGTCGCATTGAAGCGGTGGCGGGACAGTCGGTTTTAGATTATCTGAAAGTGCGGGATAATGTGGTGAAAGAGTTGGGCGATCGCTTTAAAGCCAAGCCGGAAGAATTGCCGGAACGGATCACGAATTTGCAAAATGAGTTAAAAGCAACTCAGAAACAATTAGATGCAGCTAAAGGGGAATTAGCGATCGCAAAATCCGATCAATTGTTAGCAGAAGCAGAAACAATTGGTGAGGTTAAAATACTGGTGGCGGAACTTCCTGGTGTTGATGCAGACTCGTTAAAAACGGCTGCGGAACGGTTACAACAAAAGTTAGGAGAAAGTGCGGTTGTATTAGGTTCATCGCCGGAAGAAGGGAAAGTCAGTTTAGTTGCTGCGTTTTCAAAAACGGTGAATAATAAGGGTTTACAAGCCGGAAAATTCATCGGAAATATCGCCAAAATTTGCGGCGGTGGCGGTGGCGGGCGTCCGAACTTTGCCCAAGCAGGGGGACGAGATGCGAGTAAGTTAGCAGAAGCGTTAGACAGTGCAAAAACTCAGTTAGTTGAGGGGTTGAAGTAGTTTGTGTTTGGTGGGCAATGCCCACCTTAAAGTTAAAATAGAATGAAGATATTAACAGATTATCAGGGTCGTTCCGTTAGACTTACAGAAGAACGGTTAACTCACATTTTGCAGCATCCTGAATTAGTAAATATGGAGGATGAAATTGAAATCACGCTGCAAAACCCAGAACAAGTTAGGCGATCGCGTACAGATGAAACCGTTCTCATCAGTTACCGCTATTATACAGGAACTCTCGTCGGAGATAAATGGTTATGTGTTGTTGTGAAATACCTTGAAAATGATGCTTTTGTTTTAACGGCTTATTTTACAGATCAGGTTAAAAAAGGAGAACAGTTATGGCCTCAACCGTAAAAATTTGGTACGACAAAGAAGGGGATTTTTTAGAAGTTCTTTTTTCGGATAAACCCGGATACATGAGAGAAACAGATAATGATGCCATTATGGAACGGGTTGATCAAGATGGAAATTTGTTGGGGTTTTCTGTGTTAGCGGTTAGTCGTCTTTCGGCTGATAAACCGTTAATTGCAGAGTTAATTGCTAGTGTTAAAAGCTGAAGAAATGCGAGTGAGTTAAATGAGGCGTTAGAATGAGTATGACACCCTACCCAACTTTAAAACAAGTTCAAGAGTTAATTCTCAAGTTACCTATTGCCGAGCAAATTGTTTTGCTTGAAGACTTAGAAGAAAGACTAGAAACCATGATTATAATGAACCTAGCAGAAACGGGTTTTCAAGAATGGAATGAACTAGAGGAAGATATTTCCACTAATCAACTGTTAGTGCAGAGTTAATTACTACTTTGAAAGAATTACGAAATGCTACTAAGTTAGTTGAGGAGTTGAAGTATTTCGTTAGGGTGGGCATTGCCCACCTTAATCTACTTTTCACATTAGCCCAGAAATTGATTCCGGGTGAGAAGTGTTTTAACTCTAACTGACAGAGGAAGCTTTACGAATTTCATCATCAATTGAATCGAGAGCATTGCGTATATCACGCTTCAAATCCTCTAGTTCTCCTTCAATTGAATTGCTGTTATCTCTCAAATGTTTTAAATAGGTTTTTATTTTTGTAATCCGTTTTAATGTGGTTCGGATTTGTTCGATTTGAGCTTCTACTGTTTTAGCATCTATGTCCGGTTTAGATGCACGCAAAGCTTCTAATTGTTTCCGAGCGATTAGAAAACGAATTGCTGTAACCATGTGTTCATGTGTCGTTGCAATCCAATTCCCATGTTCACATACTCCCACAGCCCAATCACCAATTTCTTTTCCTAACCCGGTCTCGTTACGACTCAAGTATATAGCAGCATTAGCCTGACGATACGACATTGCTTTAGTAAGTTGGTCAGATATTCTTTTACGTCCAAATCCTGCCGATCCCCGATCTCTTGCCTCAATGACTATTGATATCTCTGTGGCTGCATGAGAGTCTAAGGTAATTTTAACTAAGAAATCACCAGCCTGGTTGTCAACACCGACATAATGGACTTCAGCTCCAGCAACACTTGCCCATTGTTGTAACTTTTCCAAGACTTCTTCTTCATAAGTAAAACCTTTCAAAGTTGTTTGTTGTCGTGCTTCCTCTCTACCCTCTTCTCCTCGAACTTCTAACGCTAAATCTTTCATTTCTTTAGTCAAAGGATCAACAGCTTCCTTAACCACCTTTTTAACGACTTCAGCCAAGATTCCATCTTTAGTCGTCACCTGTTGCAAAGCCGATGTAAATGATCCTTGAACAGAGTCTTTGCGTGCAGGATCTAAGAGATTTTTAAGTTGTTCCAAGGCTTTACCAAGAGTCGATGTATTTCTTGATGGATCTATCTCTCGTGAAAGCAAATCTTGAACATCTTTAAGTTGACGGTGAATTGCTTCTGATACCTCACGAACTTGTTGTTTTACAGGAGCTAAAACCTGACCATTCTCAGTTCCCATTTTACCAATGAGTTCTTTTTGAACTGTTTCCGGTATCTCACCTACTGTTTTCTCTACTTCTGCAACTTTACTGTCTAATTGCTTCTCAACTGCTTCAGGTATTGTCTTCACCGCTTGCTCTACTTGTGTAATCAGAGTATCTATCTGACGCTTAACAAATTCTGTGTCTTGGGTAGTTTGAGTCCTCTCCAGACATAAAATCCCAATCTGAAATGCTTTAATACAAGCTTTTTCCCATTCCTCTTGGGGTAAACGCTGTAGATAGTCTACTGCTTCTTTATCGGATATTTCTAGATTACAAATGGAGATTCGGTTATCCGTAATTTCAATTCTGGAAAACTCACCCTTTTCAGGTTCTTGTTTTGAAGGATGAGGAGTCTGACCGTTTAAGGAAGACACGGTTTCGGAAGAGGTACTTACCATATTTAGAACCTAATTTTCATTGTTTCAATTAGGTTAACACAACTCCATGTGTTTGTATATTCTATTGTTTTATATGGAGTGTTATCGTTTACTTTAAGTCTAAAAAGTCCGATAACTTATAACAAAAAATCTTGAATTGTCCGTTAAATCAACAGGCCCAAAATCATCGGTAATTTCCTCGATAGATTGAATCTTCAACACCTGTATCATCGCTTTCCACTGACGAGGAGTTTGCGATCGCTTCCGTCTCCCCAGAAATTCAACGCTGATAGGTTCGCAGAGGAATTCCACACAACACAGCAAATTCAGCTTGAGACAGTTGGGTTCGTTCAAGCGTTGATTCAATAAATTGAGTGCATTCACAAGTTTAATATTAGCAAAAATGCGTTCACGAAGTGATCGGAGGCGATCGCCTTGACCTGTGGCATAATAAGAACTAGAGTTGATAAAAACCATTTTTATGAACGAAAAATTAGTTAATTCATTGGTAGAAATTATTAGTTCTCTCTCCGAACCAGAACGAAATCTACTTAATAAAAAACTTCTGGCAAAGCTTCAAGCGTCTGAACTTCGTTCAGAAAATTGGCAAGAGGAACCTTTTGTCGGGATGTGGAAAGATCGTCAGGATATCGAAGATAGTACCGCTTGGGTTCGTTCTATTCGTCATCAACACTGGACAGGAAAGGCCAAAAATACTGATTGATACTGATATTTTAATAGACGTTGCTCGTTCTGTTTAACCTTCTTCCCTATCCGTAATGATAGAATATTGCTAACATCAAACTTGGCGATCGCGTAGCGTCTCCCCCTGTTAATAATATGCCTTTGTGCCATAATTAAGTAAAAATAGATCGAGCCGGAAACGATGACGAATTCACTTCTCAACGAAATCCTGAGACTGAGTGTTTCAGAACGACTAGAACTAATAGAAATTATTTGGGATAGCCTGGCGACTACAGGAGATGAACCCGAATTAACAGACGCACAACGCCAAGAACTCGACTGTCGTCTAGAAGCTTACCAACAAAATCCCACATCGGGTTCAAGTTGGGAAGAAGTTAAACAACGAATTCAAAGCCGTCAATGAGTTATCCTATTATTATTCAGCCCGAAGCTGAACTTGATTTTGAGGATGCTTACTGTTGGTATGAACAGCACCGTCAAGGACTAGGTTCAGAGTTTATTCGTGCAGTTGATAACTGTTTTTCCTAAATTGCTGAAAATCCATTTGCTTATCCTCAAGTTTACAAGCAAACTCGTCGCATACTTGTTCGCAGATTTCCCTATGGAATATTTTATTTTATTAACAATAATACCATTTTTATTATCGCTTGCTTTCATACAAAACGCAACCCTAAAACCTGGCAAAAGCGCTTTTAACTTCATTCAAAGTCAACCCAAGAACCATAAAATGATAAACTAATATCGGTTAGCCTCCCAACATCTGTATGTCTCAACAAAACCCCCTACAAACTCCCCACAGTGGCTATCACTGGAATGGTAGCCAACATCGTTTTTTTGAAGGTTGGTACTTTCGCGTCACCCTACCCGAAGCGCGTCAAACCTTTGCGTTTATGTATTCAATTGAAGATCCCATAGGTGGACAGCTTTATAGTGGCGGAGGGGCGCAAATTTTAGGCCCTGATGATGGATATCTCTGTCGCACCTTTCCTGATGTTCAAACATTTTGGGCGTCTCCCCAGGCGTTAGAATTGGGTCACTGGGGTAAAACGGACTTAAATTCAACACCAGGATATCTGGAACCCCAACTGTTTAATCATCATATCCAACAAGGGTATCAAGTTACAACGACTTTGCATCAAGGTATTTTACATGATCCCGGAACTCAACAAACCTGTCGTTGGGAATATTCAACACAACCGATTTATGGTTGGGGAAATGTTGGTCAACCTCAACAGTCTACGGCGGGATGGTTATCTTTTCTCCCCATTTTTGAACCCGGTTGGCAAATCTTAATGGCGCATGGGTTAGCAACAGGTTGGATCGAATGGAATGGTACTCTTTATGAGTTTAACAATGCACCTGCTTATAGTGAAAAAAATTGGGGCGGAGCGTTTCCTCAAAAATGGTTTTGGGTCAATTGTAACTGTTTTGAAAACGAACCCGATTTAGCCCTAACCGCAGGCGGAGGAAGGCGGGGCGTGTTAACCTGGATGGAATCTGTTGGGATGATTGGGATTCATTATCGAGGAAAATTTTATGAATTTGTTCCCTGGAATTCTCAAGTTTCATGGCAAATTAAACCCTGGGGAGAATGGAAAATACAAGCCAAAAATTCACTGTTTCAAGTCACCTTAACCGCCACAACAAAAGAACCCGGAACCCCCTTACGCGCCCCGACTCAAGACGGATTAATTTTCTTTTGTCGAGATACCATGCAAGCTGAAATTCAGTTAGAATTAAAACAGGGTAATCAGGTGATTTTATTCGCTAAAAGTGATGTTTGTGGCGTAGAAGTCGGGGGTCATCCTTGGACTGACACTTGGGTGAATTAAAGGCAATTTCACCCGCTTAGGCAGAAAATAGCGAGATCATTTGTTAACATAGATAGAGTTAGCCAACGTGGGGCTGTGGCTCAGATGGATAGAGCAAGCGCCTCCTGAATATTCGGGCACCCTGAGAGGAAACTTCAGGTGTGAATGTGGTCAAACTCAAGGAAGCCTAAGTTCTGTTAGGATAAGGTAATCTTGAGCCAAGCTTTATCTCAGATGAAGATAAAGAAGGTGCAGAGACTCAACGGCCACCGCCTAAAGGCTTTTTAGCTGATGGTGAAGAAAGAGTCCAGAGAGTGGGGAAACTCACACCAATCTGAAGCGCTAGGTCGCCGGTTCAAGTCCGGCCAGTCCCGTAAGTAACAATACCTTATTTGATCAAACTTTCAACGTTTCACTCAAACGTTTCTGAAACCTTTATCTCCCAGTACCCAATACCCAGTACCCTAAGCTTCGGCGCGATCAAAATTCTTGTATTCGTTGTTGGTCTGATATTAATGTATACTTTTGTGAAAATTGTCAATTGAGTTGATCGATCAAGCGAGTAAGTGAGGAGTAAGAAATGTACATCGTACAGATTGCCTCTGAATGCGCTCCCGTAATTAAAGCCGGAGGCTTGGGCGATGTGGTTTACGGACTCAGCCGAGAGTTAGAAATTCGGGGCCATAACGTAGAGATTATTCTACCGAAATATGACTGTATGCGGTATGACCACATCTGGGGACTGCACGAAGCCTATCGGGATTTATGGGTGCCTTGGTATGATGGCGCTATTGTTTGTGATGTTTATTGCGGTTGGGTACACGGACGGTTATGCTTCTTTATTGAACCTCGTTCGGAGGATAACTTCTTCAACCGAGGCTGTTATTATGGCTGTGATGATGACAATATGCGGTTTGCCTTTTTTAGTAAGGCAGCGTTAGAGTTTTTACTCCGCACGAATAAACGCCCAGATGTCATTCACTGCCATGACTGGCAAACTGGCTTAATCCCCGTGATGCTCTATGAGATTTACAAATATCATGGCATGGAGTATCAACGAGTTTGCTATACCATTCATAATTTTAAACACCAAGGAATCGCCGGAATCGATGCTCTTTGGGCGACAGGACTCAATAACGAAGCTTATTATTTTGATTATAGTCGTCTGCGAGACAATTTCAATCCCTTCGCGCTTAACTTTATGAAGGGTGGCATTGTTTACTCCAATTTTGTGACAACAGTTTCACCTCATCATGCTTGGGAAGCCCATCAAGGTGACTGTGGTTATGGTTTAGGGCATACATTGCATGAACACCAACACAAGTTTAGCGGTATTCTCAATGGCATTGATTATAATGTCTGGAATCCCGAAACGGATGACTATATTCCCTTTAATTATAGTCCTGAAGATTTCGATACCAAAATCAAGAATTCAAAGGCTTTACGAGAAAAACTCTGGTTGCGTCATGTCAATCAACCGATTATCGCCTATATTGGTCGCTTAGATGATCAAAAAGGAGTTCATCTGGTTCATCATGCCATGTATTACGCCCTACACCGACAAGCTCAATTTGTGCTATTAGGTTCGGCAACAGAACGAGGAATTAACGATTGGTTCTGGCATGAAAAGAACTTCCTTAATAGTAACCCAGATTGTCACTTAGAAATCGGCTTTAACGAAGAACTTTCACACCTGATTTATGCAGGGGCTGATATGATTATTGTCCCTAGTAACTATGAACCTTGCGGGTTAACTCAAATGATCGGCATGAGATACGGAACCGTGCCAATTGTTCGAGGTGTGGGAGGGTTAGTCAGTACCGTATTTGACCGAGATTATGATGAAAATAAACCCGAAGAAAAACGCAATGGTTATGTTTTCTACCAAACCGATAATCAGGCCTTAGAATCAGCGATGGATCGGGCAATTGGTTTATGGCATCATTACCCGAAAGACTTCCGTCAGCTCGCCCTACAAGGCATGGAGTATGATTATTCTTGGCATAATCCCGGCCAAGATTATGTCGGGATTTATGACTATATTCGCCATAGATAGAAACGGATGATTTTATCGTTAAATTCGGGGGTGAAGAAAAATGACGAATAAAATTCTTGCCCTCGACTTTGGCGGTACAAAATTAGCTGCGGCTACTCTGATTTCTGGTCAACGACAATGGCACAATACCCGCCGTCAACTGTCTGGAAATACACCCACTGCCACGACTGATTTAGAAATCATGCGATCGCTGATTTGGGAGTTATTAGGCGATGAAAAACCCCTAGCCATTGGCGTCAGTTTTGGCGGGCCTGTTGATGCAAAAACGGGAATTGTTCGTTTATCTCATCATGTTTCAGGATGGGAAAATCTGCCTCTACGTGAGATTTTAGAAGCAGAATATAACGCCCCGGTTCGAGTCGATAATGATGCCAATGTTGCGGCTTTGGGAGAATACAAATTCGGCGCCGGACAAGGCTGTGAAAGTTTATTTTACATTACTGTCAGTACAGGTGTCGGAGGCGGTTGGATACTCAATGGTCGTCTTTGGCAAGGTTTTCAGGGAATGGCGGGGGAAATTGGTCATACCGTCGTACAACCAGACGGGCCATTATGTTTGTGTGGAAAACGCGGTTGTGTGGAAAGATTGGCGTCCGGGCCATATATTGCCCAACAAATTCGTCAAAGCTTAAATGAACAGCCCCAACAAGGCGAAATTCTCCGCAATTTAGTGAGTCATCAACTTGATAATATTACAGCAGAAATGGTGAGTCAAGCCGCGAATAATGGCGATGAACTCTGCCAAAACGCGATTAAATTAGCAGGATGGGCGATTGGTGTGGGAATTGGCAATGCAGCAAATTTTATCAATCCTCAACGGTTTATATTAGGCGGTGGCGTCACGAAAGCAGGGGATTTATTTTGGCAGCAAGTTCGGCAAATTTCTCGCCAAACCGCGTTACCTGAAATTGATTTTGACATAGTTTCCGCCCAGTTAGGGGATGAAGCGCCTCTTTGGGGTGCCGTTGCATTGGCTGAAACAGCCTTTGACAGTTAACAGTATCACCCCATTGCTTGCCTTTTTTCATATTAGAACATTAAACGATATAAAACTTCATCAATTTCTGCTAATTTATATCTGATTAAATTTTAATCAAATTATTCCAGAACTTGTTATTTTTTCTAGGAAAATCACAGAAACTCCGTATTTGTACACTTGTAGGAACCCTGATCAATCGCTTAATATTGAAGTAGACAGATAAGCCTTGAGTTCAGATTTAAACCAATCTAAGGAGAAACCATGCTGCTGTCACACGTATCCATCAAAAGTTCATCCTCAACAAAAAAGAAAAAAGCGGAATATGTGAGAAAGCTAGAACCCTATATTTGCCCTCAGTGTGAGGATCAACCCAATACTGATTCTAGCAAATCCTCTGAGAAGGAATGAATGGACTAAATTGCGATCGCTTGAGTCTTGCTTAATGTTATCACGGGTGTACTACTATTAGGCAAGTTATCAATCAATGACGCAGATCAACCCCTTAAATTTTCGAGAAGCCACTCCTCAAGATTGGCAAGAAATTATGGGTATTCATAACTCTAATGTTAGAGAACAGAATGCCTCAAATTGTCATGGCTTCCTTTTGGCTAAAACCACAGAAGAAGAGATTATAGAAAATATCAATAATCAGACTCGATATTTTGTGGCTGCTAATATAGCAGAGAAAGAGTTGATTAGGACACTGTTTTTCTGTCAAATCCTTTTATGATAAAGGTTTCAATTCTGTCTCCTGTCTCCTGTCTCCTGATTTCTGCTAATATTAGCGATGAAATTTTCGGATTTTTAGCGTTATCAAAACCAAAAATCAGCAATGAATTTTTTAATCAAATTATTTGGAAAGACGATTCTTGTCAGAATAAAATATTGAGTGATAGACATCTTTATATTAAAATCGTCGCCACTCACCCCAACCATCAGAGTAAAGGTGTTGCTCAATTTATGTATAAATCCCTGTATGAAAGCTTTCCCAATTCGTTCTTTTCAACCTTTATTGTTTCCAAACCTATTTTCAATCATCGTTCAATACTATTCCATGAAAAGCAAGGGTTTTACCTTGTAGGAACTCTTAAACGCTCATCATTCCTCGACTTCAAAAATTATGAAAGTGTTTTGATGGTCAAAGAAATATAACCGTGTTTTTATTTCAGATCAGGGATTGAATAAAACCCGCTATACCTTTAATATTAGAGTTAATCAACTGCAAGGCTCTCCCGTACTTTTTCTGAGAATTTCCAATTGATAGGAGGTTTCTATGTCTGTTTTAAAAGGAACTTGGACGAGTGAATACATCACTACAAATGGTGTAACCCTGCATTATGTTACCCAAGGTAACGGGCCATTGATGCTCATGTTGCATGGGTTTCCTGAGTTTTGGTATTCGTGGCGCCATCAAATTCCCGAATTTTCCCAAGATTATAAAGTTGTTGCTTTAGATCTACGTGGCTACAACGACAGTGATAAACCCAAAGATTTATCTGCTTATAGCATGAAAGAATTGATCCAAGATATTCGAGGGGTAATTATAGGCTTAGGATATGATCATTGTACCTTAGTGGCTCACGATTGGGGTGGGGCGATCGCTTGGAATGTTGCCTATACTTATCCGGAAATGGTTGATAAATTAATCGTGATGAATTTGCCCCATCCGGCGAAGTTTGCTCAGGGTTTATGGACGATTGATCAGTTACAAAAAAGCTGGTATATCTTTTTCTTTCAACTCCCTATTTTACCTGAGTTGTTGTTACAATCCGATGATTATCGAGCGATTTCTTCTGCTTTTGTTAACATGGCAATTGACAAAAGTGCTTTTACTTCTAATGACTTAGAAATGTACAAAAATGCAGCCGCTAAACGAGGTGCGTTAACCGCGATGATCAACTATTATCGCAATGTTTTTCCCGCCTTTTTCAATCCCCAAGAGCGACCACAATGGGGTTTATTAACGGTTCCGACCTTGATGATTTGGGGAGAAAATGATGCAGCTTTAGGTAAAGAATTAACCTACGGAACAGAAGAATATGTACAGAATTTTCGGATTCGTTATATTCCTAACTGTAGCCATTGGGTACAACAAGAACGTCCTGAATTAGTGAATCAATATATGCGAGAGTTTTTGAGTGATTAGGCTGAATATTTGAGTCGATTTTTAAAAGGGTGCTTGAAAAATTGCTGAGTTTTTAAGTAGAATTTCGGGGAAATATACCTCTAATTGTTTGGGAAAATTGAGCGGTTCAAGACATCATCAACGGTGAAGGAGTCAATTGCCAATAATTTGATCAATTCTTCTCCGGTTTGTGCTATAGTTAGAATGAGAGAATCTGGGCGCCGGGAGATGGCTAACTGTTCCCAACTCAACCCGCCATCGAGAACGATTAGATCTTGACCATCCTCAAAGTCAAGCAACAGATCCAAACCTGAACCTGGTGATACAAAAAAGCGATCGCCTCCTTCCCCACCTGACAAGGTATCCTCCCCCTCTTCTCCCACTAACCAGTCATCTCCATCCCCTCCTGAAAGGCGATCGTTTCCTTCACCTGCATCTAGGGTGTCATCCCCGATATCCCCAAAAATTTGATCGTCTCCCTGGTTTCCATCTAGCCAGTCGTTTCCAACCCCACCATACAGAATATCATTATCATCATTACCAGACAGTGTATCGTTTCCTTCATTTCCCCATAGCGTATCATTTCCCCCATTTCCCTCGATCCAGTCTTCTTCGAGGTTTCCTTCAATATAATCATTATCGATACCCCCTTGCAAAGTATCTTCACCTTTCCCCCCATACAAGCTATCGTTTCCTTCATCTCCTGCTAAATAGTCGGCTTCGGTATTTCCATTGATCCAGTCGTTTCCGTCATCCCCAAAAATGCGATCGCTTCCCGAACCTCCATACAGATGATCTTCTCCATTTTCACCAGAAATATAATCATTTTCCTGATCTCCAAACCCTTGATCATCACCTAAACCCATTTGGAGAGTATCATTTCCCTCTCCACCGTGAAGGGTATCGTTTCCTTCATCTCCACTGAGATAGTCGTCATTTTCATTTGCGATCGCAATATCGTCACCTTCACCCGCAAACAGGCTATCTCTCCCTAACAAGCCAAAAATTTGGTTATCTGCGGATGTTCCAATAATGCGATCTGAAGCATTTGTCGGAAATGCGATCGCTTCTGCTTTTAATTCTACATCGAATTTGAGATCAAAAGGTCGGTTAGGGGGTGTGATAGGAGGAATGTAAGCGGTGAGATCAAAGATATCTGATGAACCAGGAACCTCAAAGATAGCAGTGGGTTGGGGTTCAAAAGTGGGTTCAAAAATCGGCTCTGGAGTCGCTTCAATAGTTGGTGTTGGTGTTGGAATTATTTCAACAGTTGGTGTTGCTTCAACAGTTGGTGTTGGTGTTGGAATTATTTCAACAGTTGGTGTTGGAGTTGGTTCAACAGTTGGAGTTGGTTCAACAGTTGGAGTTGGAGTTAGTTCAACAGTTGGAGTTGGAGTTGGAATTATTTCAACAGTTGGAGTTATTTCAACAGTTGGTGTTGGAGTTGGAATTATTTCAACAGTTGGTGTTGGAGTTGGAATTATTTCAACTGTCGGCGTTGGTTCAACAGTTGGAGTTGGTTCAACAGTTGGAGTTGGAGTTATTTCAACAGTTGGAGTTGGTTCAACTATCGGAGTTGGAGTTATTTCAATAGTTGGAGTTGGTTCAATAGTTGGAGTTGGTTCAACAGTTGGAGTTGGAATTATTTCAACTGTCGGCGTTGGTTCAATAGTTGGAGTTGGTTCAATAGTTGGTGTTGGTTCAACAGTTGGTGTTGGTTCAACAGTTGGTGTTGGAGTTGGTTCAACAGTTGGAGTTGGTTCAACAGTTGGAGTTGGTTCAACAGTTGGAGTTATTTCAACAGTTGGAGTTATTTCAATAGTTGGAGTTGGTTCAATAGTTGGAGTTGGTTCTACTGTCGGTGTTGGAGTTGGAGTTGGAAGATCATCACTAATAATAGTCAGAATGGTTGTATCAGGTGAACCCAATATTAGTTTTTGACTAGGGTTCGGGTTTGTGAGTGCAAAATTAACCGTTTCATCTTCTTCTATATCTTGATCATCTAAAATAGGAATGCTGATGATTTTTTGCGTTTCTCCAGGGTTAAAAGTAAGAACTCCGCGAGTAGCTGTGTAGTCGTCTCCTGCTGTTGCTGTTCCTCCCATCGTAGTATAATCAATACTAACCGGAATACTCACAGCTTGATCAAGATTCACTACTATTTCAACAAAACTATCCGTTTCATTAACCGTGTAGGTAGTCTGTTCTAAACTAACCGTTGCAGTCTTATTATCCGTGATTATTAATTCTGCGGTGTCACTTGTTCCGAGAGTCGCACCTGTGGGGTTAGAAAGTTGCAAGTCTACCGTTTCATCTGCTTCTATAATATCATCATTGTGAATCGGAACTGTAAAACTTTTTTCAGTTTCTCCGGGGTTAAAGGTTAGAGATCCTGTTGTTTCAGTGTAGTCTGTTCCTGCTATTGCTGTTCCGTTTGCGGTAGAATAAATAACACTAATAGCTGAACTAGATGGGTGACTCAGACTGATATTAATCGTTGCAGTTTCCGCAAGTTCACTAACGGTGTAAGTAGTCTGTTCAAAATTAATAATAGGAAGCGGATCATCGTTGGCGATCGCAATACTGAGAGGAGAATTATTAAAAGTCTTTGTTTCCGATGAAGTGAGACTAAGTTCGAGAGTTTCTTCGGGTTCAAATATTTCATCTCCTAAAATATCTACTGTCAGGGTTTGAGTTGTTTCTCCAACCTCAAAGGTAATGTTTCCGCTTTTATTGACAACCGTTTCCTCAAGCCTAATATTGCTATAGTCTATTTCAGGAGTCGCCGTACCTTGAAAGCTATAATTAATCTGACTCTGTTGACTCTGATTTCCAGTTCGAGTTATAGTATAAGTAACCGTTTTACTGCTAGTATTTCCTTCAGTTATTTCTGTCGGGTTAACCGATAAACTGTAACTAATCTCATTATCTGCAATATCAACCTCAACATTTCCCACCCCAATATTATCGTAATTTCCATCATTGCTAGTAACGGCATGAATTAGGGTTTGGCTGTGGTTTCCTTCAAGAACCGTATCATCTATTGCTGTAATAGTAACGGGTTGGGGAATATTCCAGTTTGTCTCATCAAAAATAACAGAAGAAACTGCTTGAACCTGGCTTCCCGTATCAATAGAAATACTAACAGGTTGAGTCGGTTGGGTGGCGAGTTGAAGGGTGTAAGTTGTTGTCTCTCCTTCGCTAATATCGAGGGTGTTCGGAGTTACAATAACTTGAGGAGTATTATTATCAATGAGAGTCGTAGTTACCGTTTGAGTTTCCGTCTCCGTGCCGTTGATAATGTTATCAATACTAACTTCTACCGTTTCGTTTACTTCTGCGAGATTATCTATCTTTCCGGTTAACGTAATACTGTTTTCAATCTCCCCTGCTGGAATAATGATCGATGTATTATTAGCCGTGTAGTCTACCCCAAACGTTGCTGTTCCTGCGAAGTTTAAATGAACCGTTACATCTTGGCTAGAAACCGCATCTAAACTCGCAGTAATAGTGGTTGTATTTGCAGTTTCAGAAAAAGCAGCATCACTCAAACTAAGGCTAACATTAGGAGGAGGATCAAGATCTTCCAGCGTAATAGTATGAGTTGAAATTTCCCCAACTGAAGCGTTAGTTGGTGTTTCTAAGGTTAAGATAATGCTTTCATTCACTTCATCAAGGTTATCTTGACTCAAATTCAGTGAAATAATACGTTGAGAATTTCCCGCAGGGATTATAATTGAACTTAGGTTAATAGTATAGTCGCTGTTATTGGTTGCTGTTCCTGTCACCGCAAACGGAACCGTAATATCAACTCCCGCTACAGCAGACAGTTGAATAATAGCCGTTATTATTTTCCCTTCTTCACCGCTTTGGCTAGCCGTTGCAAAATTCACCGTCGGAGCAGTATCATTATCTTGAATAGTACCCTCTCCGGTTCCATCTGTTATCCCTGCATTCGATGGGTTGCTGAGAACTAAATTAAACGTTTCATCTGCTTCAAATAAGCTATCTCCCGCGATACTCACGTTAACAGTTTTACTCGTTTCTCCCGGTTCAAATGTCAGACTTCCTGTTTTTGAGGTGTAGTCTGTTCCTTGTATTGCGGTAACGTCTGCGGTAGCATAACTAACTGTAACCGTTTTACTGGTTGGATGAGAAAGGCTAACGGTAAAAGTAGTATTGATAGTTCCGCTATCCGTTTCTAAACTATTAACATCATTCACCACGAGGTTAGGAATTGCACCGAGGGAATTGACTGATTTTGGTGTACCATAGATTAGGTTATTATTCGCATCAACACCGTTAATTGTTAGTCCATCATTTGTACGCCAATTATTATCATCTCCGGGTAAAGTCGGATCGATCCGTTCCATTGTAAATTTAGCAGAATTTTCTCCCGCTACCCAGTCTCCACCATCCTCATTCACAATATCAATAATATTCCCATCAGGAGATTTTAAAGTTAGAGTTTCTCCCTCATTTCCTAAGGCTCCTGTATAAATCAAGTCGGCTGTGATATTATTAACAGTAGTCTCATCTGTTCGTTCTAGTAATAAATAACCTTCAGGTGCGATAATTGTTCCATTGGGAATTGTTTTATTAGGAATTCCGTCACTCGCTTCCAATTTCCAACCACTCAAGTTAATGCTTGTATAACCTGGGTTGTACAGTTCGATCCATTCATCATTAACGCTATTCGCTGTTCCCATCCAAGCAATTTCATTAATGACAACACTCAAGGGTAAAATTGCTTCATAAGCACCAATATCAGGTAAACTATCTCTAGATATTCCCCGTTGATCGGTTGTTTTTGCAGTAGATAGATCGGCTGTATTAATAGCAAGACTTCCCGATAATAAACTATGAGTCGGAGTTGAACCTCCGTTATTAACAAGTGTAGAATTGAGTCCAACTTCTGCAAAAGTTCCGGTTAAGTTATTGGTTTGAGTGTTTCCAACCAAAGTATTATTTTGATTTCCCGCTAAAATACTATTGCTGAGAACATTAACAGTATTTTGGTTGTCAATAGCATAACCTTGATTTCCCGCAATTGTGCTATGATTAATCTTGTTAACAACTCCTGTATTAACAATCCCCGAAACTGGGTTACTGCTAATGGTGCTATTTTCTATTGTTAATGTTCCCGTCGTATTAACAATAGCACTGGGAAAAATCCCCCCAGCGATCGCACTATTATTACTAACGGTACTTTCTGTTAAACTCAAAATACCCTCATTGCGAATAGCACTCCCATTTTTAGCGGTATTTCCATCAAACCAACTCTTGCTAAGAGTAACAGTACCATTCGTTGTATTAATCAGTCCCCCACCGCCACTCGCCTCGCTACTATTACCTTGAGCAACGTTGTTAATAATGCTACTATTTATAATAGTCAGAGTTCCATCATTGCCAATTCCTCCCCCATCATCGTTTGAAACATTATTGCGAATAATCGTTTGATTTAGGGTAAGATTTTCTTGATTATAAATTCCGCCCCCATCTTCGCTTCCGGTGACTGTTCCCTTTTCAAGGGTTAATCCCTGGATGATGACATTAATTTGGTCATTTGTGTTATCATCAATCAGAAAAACACGGGAATTGTTGTTCCCGCTAATAAGAATATCAGTTTCTAAACCGTTAATTGTGAGAGCGCTGGTAATGACCAGTTGCGAACCGTTTAGAGTTATGGTAGAATTAGCTAGGCTAGGATGAAATACAATCGTATCTCCTGTAGAATCGTTGTTAGCAGTAATAATAGCTTCTCGTAGGGTAACTAAGCCATCCCCCGCTATCGTGTTATCCGCATTACTATTGACAGTAATAGTAGCGAATACTCCGGGATAAGTTTGCTTAAAAGTCTCTGAAAAAATTGGGTAAATCGTTTGTTTTCCCGTCTTCCAGTCAAAATTCCAACTTCCCCCAAACTTAGGGTTTCCCACTCGCTGGGAAGATGCAATAATCTCTATTCCTAGAATATCACTCAGTTGTTTTAAGAAATTTTGACCTTCTTTCCCGGCTGCGACTTCACATCCATATAAGACTAAAATACTCCCATGCTGGGAAGATGACGGAAACCAAGACTTAAGTCTAGAAGTATAGCCAGGGAGGGTGTGAGAATTTAGCTGAACATTCCCTAAGTTCAAGCATCCGGGTGAACCGTGACTAATCAGGTGAACGGAAGCAAAAGCTGGGTATTGTTTGAGGATTTCCGCTATTTGGATAATAGCATTGCGATCGCGATCAAGCAAGACTATTTCTGTTCCTGGACTAATCCCCGAGATCAGATCAGGATAATCGTTTATGCTAGAATCAATCAGGGCAATAGCAGAGTCAGAACAGAGATTAGGATGAGCGAATGGGGCTAAGACTAGAGGATTTATAGTTGTTAAAACGCTATTTTTACGCATCGCAAAGGCTTAGAGAATTAGTAATCAAAAAAGACGCTTTGAATTGTTTTCAGGCGATATTTTCAATGAGGGTAGGGTTTACTCCTATTTTTGCTAGATTCCTAGAACGAACAAAGTAAACATTTCAAGAGTTTTTCTCGAATCAAGTTTAACTCTCGTTTTCGTTTTAATATTTGATGAGATTTGAGGCTAAGAGGAAAATGCAAGAGATAGAAACAAAAACCTCGAGATTACGATTGATTTCGAGTTGAGTATTAATAATGGCTCAAAACAATTACCCAGATCTTGTCTATCATACCATCAAGCTTACAAAAAATACAAGAGACAGGAGACAGAATTGAAACCTTTATCATAAAAGGATTTGACAGAAAAACAGTGTCCTAATCAACTCTTTCTCTGCTATAAAACCGTGTCATTTTAGGGTTTGGGTGTGATCCGTAACCCCCGCTTAACCTCTGTCAAAATCCTCGCTAATGTGATAACGAATGTCAAGTTATATGAATTTTTGATGCTTTTTTAAGGACGAACATACCGCAAACGAGCGAGAAAAGAGGGACGTTTAAGCTGAGTCACGACTTCTTCTAAAGGCAAAATCCGCACTTTATTACGATGTAAAACATTCACTTGATAAACCTTCTTATTGTTGATATCAAGTCCAGTTAACCAACCACTTTTAGCATGATAAACTCCTGTGTCAATCCCTAACCATCCTTGTCCCTGAACTAAAGTTCCGGGTTCTATGCCATCAAACGTAAACGTAATCGTATGACCAATAATAATCAATTTATTGTTAAAATAGGGCTTAGGGATATTATGAAATTCGCGTCTGATCCAGCAAAATTCAGCTTCAGTTTGTTGAGAAAGAGGCAGATTGGGATGAATTCCCGCATGAACTAACCAGACATCTCCTAAGTCTAAAAAAACCGGAAGTGATCGCATCCACTGAAGATGATCACGGGGCATCATACCCGCTTCTTGATAACTGTTAATCGTCGAATGTCCGCCACTATAAAGCCAAGCCTGCCAAGCCGAAGTATTTTTTCCAACTTCCGGTAAGGCATTTAACATCAATTGTTCGTGGTTTCCCATCAAACAACGATAAGGACTATTTTTAACAAAATCGACGACTTGAGCGCTTTTTGGGCCACGATCTACTAAATCTCCGAGAAAATAGACCTGATCTTCTTCTCCAGGAGCAAGTTTTTCGAGAAGCGTCATCATGCCATCATAATGCCCATGTACATCACCAATGATCAGGCGTCGGTTTGGCATTGTCTTTCACCGGGGGTTCCTCTATGAAAAATGGAGATCAGGCTTTATCGACTCAGAGCATTCAGAAAGCTTTGCAGTCCCGCCAGAAAGCTTTGCTTTTTCGGCTGAGGTTTGGCGGACTCGGTAGAATCTCCCTGGCTTGGGCTAGTTCCTGCTAATATTTGATCGAGCTGATCTCCAACGGGCTTAGTTTGTTCTTGAGTAATAAGCTGATATTCTCCGTCAATTTCTTGCCAGACTTCCCATAAAGAGGGATAACAGCGATAGAGTACGACATCACCTTCTAGGGGTCTGAGATAATAGCAGGATTCAATCGTATTAATAAACCGTTCACGCAAGGCGCGAGCAGCATAGCCTATACCTATAATAGCAACATCTTCTAAGCGAGGATTAAGTAAAATCGTGGCGCGATCACCTGCTAACCGAGATAATTTTTCGACTTGTTCGACCTCCACCGCAGCCGGAGAAACCACTAAAAACCGTCCATCATCGTCTTGAAGACGGCTTTCTATCGGAGAACGACTACTTCCGAGATCGCTAACTCGAAACGGGGTTTCTCCCCAATCTCGACGGGCTAATGCAGCCGCCCCGGTATCTGGAAAAAAGACTTTCAGAATCAGATCAGATTGTTCAATAGCCGGAATAAATTGTTGAGCAATGGCTTGAGCTTGTAGTTCAATTTCTGGAAAAACTAACTCCACTTGCAGCAGTTTATAACCGTCATTGAGAGCGGCTTGAGTTGCTTGTTTGGCCTGTTCTACAGCTTCTTCTATACTTGTGGGTAATTGCGTCATAAACGGTCAAGGTTTACCTAGAATCTTGTTAAAAATCTAATTTCTCTAAGTATTGTATCTTAATTTGAATTCTTGAAATTAGGTAATTTGTAGGGGCGGGTTCCCCATAAATGGATGTCTTCTCAGCAACAGTCTGCATAAACCCGCCCCCTTCAACCTAGTCCTATGTGCAAGGACTGAGGCTTTTAGATAGAAATTAAAATCCCTGTTGAGTTGAGGGCGGGTTTATCTAAGTTGTTTCTGGGAAATATAGATTTTTGCGGAACCCGCCCCTACCCGTTTACACCCTAACAACAACAGGTAAAGGTTTGAGTCGTTGGAGAATTTGTTTTAAAACCATTGCTGTCCAATCAATATCCGCTTCTGTCGTGTCTCGTCCTAAAGTCAGGCGAATTCCCCCTAAAGCCGTTTTTTCGTCATATCCCATCGCCAATAAAATCGGACTCGGGCTGAGTTTCCCACTATGACAAGCCGAACCTGCACTAATGCCAATTCCAGCGAGATTCATTTGTCTAACGAGGGTTTTTCCAGTAATCTGTGATGAACTTTCCCCCATTTGCGGCTTTAAACAAAAACTAACATGATGGGGTAATCGGTGAATGCGATCGCCTGTGGGAATTAAATCCGGGACATCAGCTAATAAATCAAACAAGCGATCGCGTAACTGAATTAACCGAGGAGTTTCTGTTACCATATCTTCTAGTGCGAGTACGGCCGCAACTCCAAACCCCACAATCCCCGGAACCGCTTCAGTTCCAGAGCGTAACTTCGTTTCTTGGCCTCCTCCGGTTAACAGAGGTTTGAGTTCAACTCCGGGCTTGACATAAAGGGCGCCGCTTCCTTGAGGGCCATAAAGTTTGTGACTGGAAAGCGATAATAAATCAACCGGTAAAGTTTGAACATTGATCGGTATTCGTCCAGCGACTTGTACCGCATCGATATGAAATAAAACCCCATGAGATCGGGCAATTTTGCCTAACGCTTCAATCGGTTGTAACGTGCCGATTTCACTTTGTCCGTAAATCACCGATACTAAGACAGTATTGGGTTGTATTGCCGCTTGCAAGTCTAACGGATGAACCCTCCCCAGGCGATCCACTGGCAGACGTGTTACCTGCCATCCCCATTGTTCCAGTAATTTTGCAGGTTCGGCGATCGCGGAATGTTCGACACTGGAAATAATCAGATGTTGAGGCGTAGAATAACATCGAGCCACGCCCATAATAGCCATGTTATCGGCTTCAGTACCGCCTGATGTAAAAATAATTGATTCAGGGGGAGCGTTAATCAGATGAGCAACTTGGCTTCTAGATTTTTCTAACACGGTTGCTGACCTTTGACCCCATTCATGTAAGCTGGAAGGATTGCCCCATTGTTGCGTGAGAACGGCTTGCATCGCGGCGATCGCTTCGCAACGAGTAGGTGTGGTTGCACTATAGTCTAAGTAGATTTGCATAGGTTTATTGGTTTCTTTTCAGTCTGAATGAGAAAGGCTAATTTTTGGGGAACTCAGAAACACCTTGATTCGTCTACAATAGCGTTGGATCAATCTCCTGGCTTACAAACGTTGTAATCTTCGTGAGAGAGAATTCTCTGAGGGACTACAAAATTGCCGCTATCTTGACAAAGCATCCGATAGTTGCGAGTCACGGGAATACTGATAATAAAGCGATTATGTCGCAGTCGTTTCCCACCAAAGTCACGGTAGGTTTTATCATCGCTTAATCCGGCTAGAATCGCCCGTGCTTTAATGACCACATAATCAGGTAAGCCTCTGAGATCGATGATATCTTGCTCGAAGGACGCTTCCCATTCTTGCTTTTTATTTCGTTTCTCTGCTAGCTCTTGATCTTCTCGCTGTTCTACCATTTGCTGGTGTTTACACCGATGGCAGATTTGTCCATATCCCTTGTGGCCACACTGAAATGTTCTCTTTCTTCTAGGCATAACACTAATGTGAGGGTTCTGACCCAGGTCGTGCGAACAAAATAGGAAGTCCTACAACCCTTGTACGACTAAAGGTTGCGGGATATTATGCAAAACTAACTTTGCACAGATTTAAGTTAAGCTCTATTTAATAGATTACCTGCCTTCCGAGACATCCCCCAAGCGGATGTGTTTGAAAAACTCACTCTTGTTAGTCCCAATGTTAAAAGTGTAGAATATCAACGGGTTTGAAGAGATTTGGGAAATATTAAGATTCTCAACCTCAACAATATCCCTCAAAAGCTGACATTCTCAGGAAAACTGGACAGAATAAACCTTCGTCAGAGAATTTGTTAATCTCAATAACAATCTATCCTCAGACGGTTGACTGCTGACTAAAATAATATTTATATACCAGTCGAAGCCTTTGATTAGGACACTGTTTTTCTGTCAAATCCTTTTATGATAAAGGTTTCAATTCTGTCTCCTGTCTCGGTGTCTCCTGACTTCTGCTATAAATGATCGCTCATTCCATAAACCCGTGCATTTACTTCAGAAAAATAGACTAATTATCGGTTTAGCAGTCGTCTTAGTTATATTTCTTTTCAGCCGTTGTTTGATGGATAAAAAAACGTCTCAATCGGCTTTAAAACCGCTTCTTGAAACCTTAACTCAAGATCCTTTAATTCAAGCTTACTTTAATCAATCTCAGGCTTCTGTTTATACCGAACCCTATCGCCAACAAACTCGCCTGGGAGATGATCTCGAACAAATTCTTATCGATACAATTAAAACGGCAACTTCTACTATAGATGTCGCGGTTCAAGAATTCCGTTTACCTCAACTAGCAGAAGTTATCGTTAACCGACATCAAGCAGGGGTTAAAGTTAGAATCATCCTAGAAAATAATTATAGTCGTCCCTGGAGTCGTTTAACAGAAAATGAAGTCGCTCAACTCCCTGAACAAGAACGCGATCGCTATTTAGAATTTGTTAAATTAGTTGATATTAATCAAGATGGTCAACTTTCTACAGAAGAAATCAATCAACGAGACGCTTTAGTTATCATCAATAATGCCAAAATTCCCTGGATAGACGATACCGCAGATGGTTCAAAAGGATCAGGGTTAATGCACCATAAATTTGTGATTGTTGATGGTAAAACCATCATTCTCACTTCCGCTAATTTTACCCTCAGTGATATTCATGGAGACTTAGACGAACCGGAAAGTCGCGGAAATGCCAATAATTTATTAAAAGTTGAAAGTTCCCAATTCGCCCGTTTATTCACTCAAGAATTTAACTTGATGTGGGGAGATGGCCCGGGTGGTCAACCGGATAGCCAATTTGGGACGAAAAAACCCTATCGTCGGGTTGAAGATGTTACCGTTGGAAATACCCCTATTTTAGTTCAATTTTCCCCGACTACTCGCAGTCAAACTTGGGAAAATAGTGTTAATGGTTTAATTGCTAAAACGTTAACTGAAACCAAACAATCAATCAATTTTGCATTGTTTGTTTTTTCAGAACAAAGGTTAGTTGATATGATGGAAACAACCGTTCAACCTCCGATAAAATTACAGGGAATTATTGACCCGGGTTTTGCTTATCGGGACTATAGCGAAATGTTAGATATGATGGGTATTGCTGCGGTGAATAACTGCAAATATGAGGAGAAAAATCGTCCCTGGAAACAACCCATTTCAACTGTCGGTGTTCCCAATTTACCCCCCGGAGATAAGTTACATCATAAGTTCGGAATTGTTGATAATGAAGTTGTCATTACAGGTTCTCACAACTGGACAGAAGCCGCCAATACAACCAACGATGAAACCTTAATTGTGATTAAAAATCCCATAGTCGCCGCCCATTTTAACCGAGAATTTAATCGACTCTATGATACCGCAACATTAGGAATTCCTGGGGGAATGTTGGCAAAAATTCAACAAGAGATAGAAGCTTGTCAAGGAAAAATTGAAAGCGTCTCAAAGCCTCCCCGTTGGAGTTTAGGATACAAAATTAACTTAAATACCGCCACTTTAGAAGAATTAGAAACTTTACCCGGCGTTGGCCCCAAATTAGCCCAACGTATTATTCAAACCCGTCAACAACAACCGTTTACTTCCCTAGAAGACTTCCAACGAGTCCCCGGAGTTGGGCCAAAAATGATTGAAAAATTACGAGATCAGGTAACATGGTAGGGATGCTACATCATTTTGAAATTTAGTTAAAATTATCAGTAGAGGTTTATCAACTCAAATCATGGAAAATACCGCAAATCAACAATTTAAAATAACCCAGCTTACAGCAGTTAATGTTGCTAAAGCAATACCAATTTTCTTGTTAATTGGCTGTGCAATCTTGTTTGGAATTCACGATGTGCGGCAAGTCATTTATCTCTGTTTGCATATTAGTTATTGTGTTTGGTGGTTGGTTGAACAATGGTTTTATCCAAAGCGTGGAGAGATGTTATTTAATGAACCTGCTGGAGTGTTTGAATTTATATTCATCCTCTTCTATGTGGGGTTTCTTTACACACTTCCGGGTTATTTAGCCTTTGTTAACCCCGAACCCATTTCAATGATTACGGTTGGAATTGCTTTACCTCTGTTCTTTTTTGGCAGTTTAATTAATGCCAGTGCGGACGCACAAAAATTAACCGCAAAAGAGTTCGGTGCGGGTTTGGTTCAAGATAATATTTGGCGACTTTCTCGCAATATTAACTACTTCGGAGATTTGATGAGATATCTCAGTTTTGCCGTGGTTGCGGGTTCGCTCTGGGCTTATATTGTACCGGGGCAAGTCATGGCACTTTATCTACTAAGAATGAATCAAAAAGACCTCAGCATGAGCGAAAAATATCCCGAATATCAGGAATACAAACAAAATACTCGCAGATTGATTCCCTTTATTTGGTAATTTTCATTAGGATTAAAAGAGATGAGGTAAAAGTATTAATACAATCCTCATCTTTTTTGTTATAATCAAAATAATTCCTGAGTCTGTTGAGAATTATGGCGATCGCAACTCCTAAACGTTTTACAGTAGCAGAATATCACCGTTTAACTGAACTCGGATTTTTTACCGAAGATGATCGGGTTGAACTTATTAGCGGAGAATTTTTTGATATGGCGGCGAAAGGAACCCCTCACGCTGTTTGTGAGACTCGTTTAGAACGGGAATTATACAAGCTTATTGGAGACAAAGCAACTCTCAGAGGACAACAACCGATTATTTTATCTTCCAATAGCGAACCAGAACCGGATCGGGTTATTGTTGTTAACCGTGAAGATGATTATTTAAGTTCTCATCCAACGGCTGAGGATATTTTACTGCTAATTGAGATATCTGATTCATCTTTAGATTATGATCAAGAAATCAAGTTAATGGCTTATGCTGAAAATAATATCAAAGAGTATTGGATTTTTAACCTAATTGATTATCAACTGGAATGTTACAGCGAACCCTATCAAAAACTTGATCAATCTTTTGGTTATCGTCGCAAGTTAATTATGTTATCGAATGAAAGCGTTATTTTACCTTGTTTTCCAGAATTATCCTTAGAATTATCAAAAATATTTCCACCTCAGTTTAACTCTTAAATTACAGTAATATTTTCATAACTTGAGTAACTTCTTCTTGCAAGTCCTCTACAGTCATGGTTTCATCAAAAGGACTAATTTTATATTCACGCATTATATTAGATAATTGTCCGCGATTAATTTTTAACATTTCTGCGGCACGTCCAGCACTAATTTCAGCATGGCGTAGCAAGTCCATAACAAAGGCTTCTTTTGCTTTTTCTTGGGCGGCGAGAAATCGTTCTTCAGTGATAAATTCTGGAATCTCTGTAATGGTAAAAGTTACTTCCCGTTTCCGAAATGACATTTTTTTACCTCAGAATACTCAAATTTTAACTTCGTTTATCTAATAATATAATACATTTTAAAGCCGATAGGCGATTAACTTACCACAATCTGAGATAATAGTATGTTGCTCTCTACAGGAAATCAAAACCATGCGACTCTCGAAAATGTTATTTGTAACGTTGCGTGAAGATCCAGCCGAAGCCGAAATACCCAGCCATAAACTCTTGGTTCGTGCGGGTTATATTCGTCGCATTGGAAGCGGAATATATGCCTATCTTCCCCTCATGTGGCGGGTTTTGCAGAAAGTTTCGCAAATAGTCCGCGAAGAAATGAACGCCACCGGCGCCGAAGAATGTTTGCTACCTCAAGTTCAACCTGCGGAGTTGTGGCAAGAGTCCGGTCGATGGGATACTTATACTAAAGCAGAAGGGATTATGTTTGCTTTAACCGATCGCCGTAACCGAGATTTAGCCTTAGGGCCAACTCACGAAGAAGTGATCACAACCATTGCTAAAGAAATGATCCGTTCCTATCAACAACTTCCCCTACATTTATATCAAATTCAAACCAAATTTCGGGATGAAATTAGACCTCGTTTTGGGTTAATGCGGGGACGAGAATTTATAATGAAAGATGGCTATTCGTTCCATACCGATGAAGACAGTTTGAAAGAAACCTATAAAGCGATGGATCAGGCGTATCGTAATATGTTACGGCGCTGTGGGTTAGCATTTCGGGCGGTAGAAGCAGATTCTGGGGCGATAGGCGGATCGGGTTCTCAAGAGTTTATGGTGTTAGCTGAAGCGGGAGAAGATGAAGTTCTCTACACCGAAGATGGCAAATATGCAGCGAATGTTGAAAAGGCGGTTTCTCTCCCTGCTGATGCCGAACCTTCGGCGTTTAAAACCTATGAAAAACGAGAAACACCGAATACAGCAACCATAGAAACGCTGTGTAATTTTCTCAAATGTTCGCCGACGCAAATTGTTAAAAATGTTCTTTATCAGGCGATTTTTGATAACGGGATGACGGTGTTAGTGTTGGTGAATATTCGGGGCGATCAAGATGTTAATGAGGTTAAGTTGCAAAATGAGTTAACCAAATTAGCCGATCAATATGAAGCAAAAACGGTGATTTCGTTAACGGTTCCTGATGAAGAAGCCCAACAAAAATGGGCGGCTAAACCGTTGCCGTTGGGTTATATTGCACCCGATTTAGCGGATGATTATATAACCGGAAGTAAGCAGGTTAACGCTAAGTTTTTACGAATGGTTGATCAGACGGCTGTAGAGTTGGATAATTTTGTAACGGGGGCGAATGAGTCGGGATATCACGTTGTTGGGGCGAACTGGAAAAAAGAGTTTGAATTGCCTAAACTTGTAGTCGATATTAGAACTGCAAAAGCAGGCGATCGCGCCGTTCACGACGCCAAACAAATCTTAGAAACAGCCAGAGGAATTGAAGTCGGTCATATCTTCCAATTGGGAACAAAATATTCTAAAATAATGGGAGCAACCTGTACGAATGAAAAGGGCGAAGAAATTCCCTTAGTCATGGGGTGTTATGGGGTTGGGGTGTCGCGTTTAGCCCAGTCTGCGGTTGAACAATCTTATGATAAAGATGGGATTATTTGGCCTGTAGCGATCGCACCTTATCATGCTATTGTTACGATTCCTAACATTGGCGATAGTGAGCAGGTAGAAGTGGCAGAAAATCTGTATAATCAGCTAAATAAAGCCGGAATTGAGACATTACTGGATGATCGCGACGAACGAGCCGGAGTCAAGTTCAAAGACGCGGATTTGATCGGGATTCCCTATCGGATTGTAACAGGGCGATCGCTCAAATCGGGTAAAGTGGAGATTGTTGAACGAGCTACCCACAATTCCCAAGAAGTCGCCATAGAAGATGTCGTCAAATATCTCCAGCAGTCCATCGCAGCAGCATTGTAGGGGCGGGTTCCGAATGAATCTATGTTTCCCAGCAATAACTGATCTAAACCCGCCCCGGACTCCGAAGAAGTCAGAAGTCAGAAGTCAGAAGTCAGAAGTTTAAAATTGCATGATTGCATGATTGCCTCTTGCCTGTTGCCTCTTGCCTTTTGCATGATTGCATGATTGCCTGTTGCCTTTTGCATGATTGCATGATTGCCTCTTACAAGATTGCCTCTTGCCTAAATTGCCATTTTTGTTACCGATACATGGTATTATCAGTGATGGCTTGCAGAGCGCAGCCAAAAACCCAAGTTTGAGTTTGTGAGTTTTGTTACCTTGTCTGACTCCATAGTAGAAACCACACCCCCCGTAGAGAACAGTTCCGACTCAGGCGTGCTTAATCCTGAACCGGACCCCTCCATGCAGGAGTATTATCAGCTCCAGCAGGACTTGCTAATCGTGACGGTTATATTGACAGGCGTTATTTTTGTGACGGTCTGCTTTTTTTATCCGCTCAAGATTGCTCTAAATTATTTATTAGGAGCGGTTGTAAGTGTGGTTTACTTAAGAATGTTAGCAAAAGACGTTGAGAAACTGGGTAGACAGCAACAACGTCTGAGCAAAGCTCGGTTAGGTATATTTATTGGGTTGATTGTTGTTGCAACTCAATGGAATAGCTTATCGATTCTGCCCATCTTTTTGGGATTTCTGACGTACAAAGCTGCGCTCATTCTGTATGTGCTGAAAACAGCACTGATGCCAGAGAGCTAGTCTGTTGCAGGCAAAGTCAGACTTGGGGCCTGTACTTGTAAGGGGAAGCCTTTTGAATGCAAATGCTTGAATCTTTCAACGCTATTAACTGTTTTCCCCTCGCCAGTTTGGAAGTCGGTCAGCACTTCTACTGGGAGCTGGGCAATCTAAGAGTACACGGACAGATTTTCCTCACCTCTTGGTTTGTGATAGCGGTGCTAATGTTGGCTGCTATTTTAGCAACAACCAACATTCAGCGTATTCCCAGTGGAATGCAAAATTTCATGGAGTTTGTCCTGGAATTTGTTCGCAACCTGGCTAAAGACCAAATCGGGGAAAAAGAATATCGCCCCTGGGTACCATTTGTTGGTACATTATTTTTGTTCATCTTTGTGTCGAACTGGTCAGGGGCATTAGTTCCTTGGAAGCTCATTGAGCTACCCGCAGGAGAACTTGCCGCTCCGACGAGTGACATTAACACAACGATAGCATTAGCACTGCTGACCTCGGGCGCGTATTTTTACGCAGGTATTAGCAAAAAAGGCGTTGTCGGCTACTTTGCTGATTATGCCAAGCCAGTACCTTTTCTTGCCCCCTTCCGGGTGATTGAAGATTTCACCAAGCCTCTTTCTCTGAGCTTCCGTCTGTTCGGTAACGTGTTGGCGGATGAATTAGTAGTAGCGGTGTTGGTATTTCTGGTACCTCTATTTATTCCCCTGCCGTTGATGGTCTTGGGTTTATTCCTCGGTTCCATTCAGGCACTGATTTTTGCCACTCTAGCAGCTAACTATATTGGGGAAGCTCTAGAAGGGCATGGTGAAGAACATCACTAAAGTGAAAACTGAGTAGACCTCAAAATTCTCAGCCGAGATGAATAGTGCTGAGAGTGGAAAAGAGGATGTTGATTTGTATTGTCTTGATTGTCAATTTCGTCATTTAGGTAAGGAAATCATTATGGATCCGTTAATTGCTGCTGCTTCCGTTATTGCTGCTGCTCTAGCTGTAGGTTTAGGTGCAATTGGGCCTGGTATTGGTCAAGGAAATGCAGCAGGTCAAGCTGTAGAAGGGATTGCTCGTCAACCTGAAGCAGAAGGTAAAATTCGTGGTACTTTGCTGTTGAGCTTGGCATTCATGGAAGCTCTGACCATTTATGGTCTTGTCGTTTCTCTAGTGTTGCTATTTGCTAACCCCTTCGCGTAAAAAGTTTAGAGTTTAGGTTTTAGATAGACTGGATATTCTTCACCCAAAAAGTCTGAAATCTAAACTCTCAAACCAGACAGCATGGGAACTCTAGACACAATAACTAATGATGCACTGGACGATTCTACTCGCAGTTGAAGAAACGGCAAAAGAGGGTGGGCTATTTGATATAAATGCAACCTTGCCTCTAATGGCTGTACAATTTTTGCTCCTTGCAGTCATTTTAAATGCTATTTTTTACAAGCCACTCGGAAAAGCAATTGATGAGCGTGCCGAGTACATTCGAGAAAATAGACTGCAAGCTCAAGAGCGATTAACAAAAGCGGAAAAGTTAGCTCAACAATACGAGCAGGAACTCGCAGAAACCCGCAAGCAATCTCAAAATGTGATTGCCACCGCTCAGGCGGAAGCCCGGAAAATCGCATCGGAGAAAATGGCTGAGGCTCTACAAGAAGCCCAAAAGCTAAGAGAGCAAGCTGCTCAGGAAATTGAGCAGGAAAAGCAACAAGCTTTAGAAACTTTAGAGCAACAGATTGAACCACTCAGTCGGCAAATTCTAGAAAAGCTATTAGGGCCTGAATTGGTGAGATAACCCTCAATTATTTTAGGTCAAACTGTTAGCAGCGCAGTTATGAGAAGAACATCATGGAGACCGTAGTATTACTAGCTACAGAGGCAGCCTCTGAAGGCGAGTTTGGCTTCAACTTCGATATTTTAGACAGCAACCTGATTAACCTTGCCATATTGATTGGAGTTCTAGTCTTTTTTGGACGAGGTTTTTTAGGAAAGCTCCTCAGTGAAAGACGAGCCAATATCGAGCAGGCGATACAAGAAGCAGAGCAACGTCAAAAACAAGCCTCTGTTGCTTTAGCCGAGCAACAACAAAAGTTGACTCAAGCTCAAGCCGAAGCCGAGCGCATTCGAGCCGAAGCCCAAGAACGAGCCAAAGCCGTTCAAGCTCAAATAGAAGCTCAGGCCGTGCAGGATGTCGAACGCATGAAAGCTGCGGCAAGTCAAGAAATGGATGGAGAACGGGAACGGGCGATCGCGACTTTACGCGCGGTAGCCGTAGCAATGGCTCTAGAACGCTCAGAAGCCAGACTAAAAGAACAACTTGACCATTCTGCTCAAGAACAATTAATTGACCGCAGTTTGGCGTTATTGTGAGGTAATGAATGAGCGCAATTGTCGGTGAAATTGTCGAGCCTTACGCACAGGCTTTGATGTCAGTAGCCAAGTCAAACAATCTAACCAACGAAATCGGAGAGATTCTCCGCTCTTTGTTGGAATTGATGGAAAATTCCGAACCGTTGAGAAAGTTTTTGGGAAATCCTGTGATCAAACGGGATGACAAAAAAGCAGTGATTGGGCAAATTTTCCGCGAGGAAGCCAACCCCTACGTGCGAAACTTTGCCATGCTTCTCGTGGATCGAGGACGGATTTCCTTTCTCGAACCGATCGCCAAGCAGTATCTCGCTCTACTGCGTCAACTCAATAAAACCGTATTGGCAGAAGTCACCTCGGCGATTGAGTTAAACGATGGTCAAAAACACACCCTCTGCGAGAAAGTTAAAGGGATAACAGGCGCAGAGAATGTAGAAATCATCACCAAAACTGACCCCGATTTGCTCGGCGGTGTGATTATTAAAGTCGGTTCTCAGGTGATTGATGCCAGTCTGCGCGGTCAATTGCGTCGGATTGGAATTCGCCTGAACGCTTAACAGTTTACAGTTTACAGTGACCAGTTAAGAGTGAATACTGATAACTGCAAAACTGATAACTGTAATTGCCAATCAACAACAGAAATCTTGCAGAGCTAACGACTAGAGAACTATGGTAGCAATTAGACCAGACGAAATCAGCAGCATCATTCAACAGCAGATCCAACAGTACGACCAAGATGTAAAAGTCTCCAACGTCGGAACCGTTCTGCAAGTCGGAGATGGGATTGCTCGTATTTATGGCTTAGACAAAGCCATGTCTTCAGAACTGCTAGAGTTCCAAGATGGCACAATCGGCATCGCCCTCAACCTAGAAGAAGACAACGTGGGAGCGGTGTTGATGGGAGAAGGTCGTGGAATTGAAGAAGGTTCCTCCGTCATCGCCACCGGAAGAATTGCTGAGATTCCCGTCGGTGAAGGAATGCTGGGTCGGATTGTCGATGCTTTAGCTCGTCCCATTGATGGTAAAGGCGAAATCAACGCCTCAGAATCTCGTCTACTCGAATCTCCTGCCCCTGGAATTGTTGATCGCCGCTCCGTTTGCGAACCCATGCAAACTGGAATTACAGCGATTGATTCCATGATTCCTATCGGCAGAGGTCAGCGCGAACTGATTATTGGCGACAGACAAACAGGTAAAACCGCGATCGCGATCGACACCATTATTAACCAAAAAGGCGAAGACGTCATTTGCGTCTACGTTGCGATCGGTCAAAAAGCCTCTACCGTTGCTCAAGTAGCAGGAACCCTTGCCGAAAAAGGCGCAATGGACTACACCGTAATCGTAGCTGCCAGTGCCAGTGAACCCGCTACCTTACAATACTTAGCGCCCTACGCCGGAGCCGCGATCGCAGAATACTTCATGTACAAGGGTAAGCACACCCTCGTCATCTATGATGACTTGTCGAAGCAAGCTCAAGCCTACCGTCAAATGTCGCTGCTTCTGCGTCGTCCTCCCGGTCGGGAAGCCTATCCCGGAGATGTTTTCTATCTCCACTCTCGTCTCCTCGAACGAGCCGCGAAGTTGAACGATAAACTCGGTGGCGGAAGTATGACGGCTCTGCCGATTATTGAAACCCAAGCGGGTGACGTTTCGGCTTACATCCCCACCAACGTAATTTCCATTACCGATGGTCAGATCTTCTTATCGGCTGACTTGTTTAACTCCGGTTTACGTCCGGCTGTAAACGCAGGGATTTCAGTATCCCGTGTAGGTTCTGCCGCTCAAACCAAAGCGATTAAAAAGGTTGCCGGTAAGATTAAACTAGAGTTGGCCCAGTTTGCTGAGTTGGCGGCATTTTCTCAGTTTGCTTCTGACTTGGATGAAGCCACTCGCAAACAGTTAGGTCGGGGTGAACGCTTACGCGAACTCCTCAAACAACCCCAAAATTCGCCTCTGCAATTGTTCGAGCAGGTTGCGATTATTTACACGGGGATTAACGGTTATCTTGATGAAGTTCCGGTGGAAAAAGTGGTTTCTTTTGCTGCTGGACTGCGGGATTACCTGAAAAACAACAAGCCTAAGTATTGCGAAATCGTCCAAGGCGAAAAAGTCTTAACTGACGAAGCCGAAAATCTCCTCAAAGAAGGAATTAGCGAATTTAAGCAAACCTTCCTTGTTTCTGCTTAGTTAGGTTTTGTGACCAGTGAGAAATCCGGCATTTAGCTTTGAGAAAATCTCATTGGTCACTGTTAACAAATAACTGATAAGTGACCACGCTATGTCAAACTTAAAAGCGATTCGCGATCGCATTGCTTCAGTCAAAAATACAAAAAAAATTACTGAGGCAATGCGTTTAGTTGCCTCTGCCAAAGTTCGTCGCGCTCAAGAACAAGTCTTAGCAACTCGTCCTTTTGCTGATAAACTCGCCGGGGTTCTTTATGCCTTGCAGTCCCGTCTACAATTGGAGAATCTTGATTCTCCTTTACTCGAACAACGGGATGTTAAAAAAGTAGGATTGCTGGTGATTTCCGGCAACCGGGGTTTGTGCGGTACCTACAACAGCAATATTATCAAACGGGCGGAAAGTCGCGCTAAAGAATTGATGGCTGAAGGGGTTGAATGCACTTATATCCTCGTCGGACGTAAAGCCATTCAGTATTTTCAACGCCGGGATGTACCGATTCAAAAAAAGACAGAAAACCCTGAAAAAACTCCCCCAGGCGATAAAGTTGCAGATGCGGCGGAAGAAGTTCTTTCGTTGTTTTTATCAGGAGAAGTGGATCGGGTAGAATTAATTTACACGAAATTTGTTTCGTTGATTAGTTCACGGCCTGTGGTTCAAACACTCCTTCCCCTTACTCTTCAAGGCTTGGAAGTTCAAGATGATGAAGTCTTCCGCCTGACGACAAGCGGGGGACACCTGGATGTTACTCGTGAAAAAGTCGCAATCACGCCGAAAACTCTACCCCGTGATATGATTTTTGAACAAGATCCAGTGCAAATTCTGGATGCTTTGTTACCTTTGTATTTGACTAACCAGCTTTTACGGGCGTGGCAAGAATCAACCGCGAGTGAGTTAGCCGCCCGGATGACTGCAATGAGTAACGCCAGTGAGAATGCTGGAGAGTTGATGAAAAGCTTGACGTTATCCTACAACAAAGCTCGACAAGCTGCAATTACTCAGGAACTCTTAGAAGTTGTTGGTGGTGCGGAAGCGCTCAACGGTTAAACGACATCTGCCTAAAATTTGCGATACACCATCAGGGTTGTGAAATTCACAGCCCTTTTCTTCATTCCATAAGAGAGTTATGTATAGCGCTTCGCGCTGGTATAGCAGAAATCAGGAGACACCGAGACTGGAGACAGAATTGAAACCTTTATCATAAAAGGATTTGACAGAAAAACAGTGTCCTAATCAACTCTTTCTCTGCTATATATTTACAAATGTACGGCACGAAGAATAGCCAAAAGCCTGACTATACCGAACTTTTTCCCGCAAGATTGCCTTTTGCCTTTTGCCTCTTGCCTAGCGCTTCGCGCTATATTTAGAAATCTGTAGCGTCCATCAGACAATAGGGCGATGATCTCCTCAATAAATGAGAACTCAATGCAATAAACTGGTTTGTTTTAAAAGGGATCACAGCAGCTCGGACTCGTATCTAGTCTAGCCTCTAGCTTCCTTGTCACCCCGTCAGCCTGAACTGCCATCCTCAGAATAAACAAAAACGGGAGCGGTTGATTACCTGCCGTCCCGTCTGCCGATCCTTTGAGAGGAGAACACTAAAACTTACTATAGCCTTATTGAAAATAATTGTCAAATATTTGGAGTGTTTTGATCGAACCTGCCGAAAAATCAGGAGAATTGATCAGAACGGCAGCACTGGCGAGTTATGATAGTTGAGGATTTCCAGCAGATAGAATCGGCTCTATGGCTTTGCAACTGCGTATTTATGTTCCTCCTCATCCGTTGATCAAGCACTGGCTCTCGGTGGCTCGTGACGTGAATACCCCCTCGGCGATTTTTCGTTCCGCGATGACAGAATTGGGGCGATGGCTCACCTATGAAGCGGTGCGAGACTGGCTTCCCATCCTAGAAACGACAGTGCAAACGCCTCTGGCGGAATGTCCAGCGACTTATGTCAATCCTCAAGTCCCTTTAGCGGTGATTCCGATTTTACGAGCGGGGTTAGCTTTAATGGAGGGAATTCAAAGCGTTGTCCCCCTAACTTCGGTGTATCATTTGGGCATGGTACGCAACGAGGAAACTTTAGAATGTAGTTGCTATCTCAATAAACTTCCCCCGGCTTTTGATCCTCAAACTCGTGTATTAGTCAGTGAACCGATGCTGGCGACAGGCGGAACGATAATGGCGACGATGGAGGAATTAACCAAACGTGGAGTCGATCCGGAGTTAACGCGGATTATTTCAATTGTAGCCGCTCCCCCAGCGTTACAACGGTTGAGTGTAGCTTATCCTCAGCTTAAGGTGTATACGGCGATTATTGATGAGACAGTAAATGACAATGGGTTTATTGTACCCGGCTTAGGGGATGCTGGCGATCGCACCTTTGGGACGCACGAAGGGTAAAATAAAGCTATTGAGAAGAGAAAACCGCATATGAGTAATCGAGAAGGGTTTACCAGTGGATTGATGATCGGAGCGACTTTGGGGAGTATGATAGGTGGCGTTTTAGGGGTGGTGTTAGCCTCGCGAATGTCCAATGACAACTCAAGCAATCAGCTACTCGAAGCGAAAAAAACCAAGAAGAAATCCCCTCAACACGACGCCGAGAATATCGAGATAGCCCGTTTGAGTCTTGAAGATAAAATTGCTCAACTCAATCAGGCGATTGATGATGTTCGCCAACAGTTGGGAAGCGTTAACGGTAATGTTACCCCGGAAAACTCCGAATCGCTGCAAGAGGATGCCTGAGACGGGAACATCCTCCTAGAACCTAAAATGTGATAAACTATCAAAGACAAGGCAAACTTTAAAATTGAGTAGAAAATCAATAAACTTCTATGAGTTCCCCAATAGGCTTACTGGCTGATACAATAGCTCAGTTTCTACAAATTTATATGGTTCTAATCTTTATTAGAATCTTGTTAAGTTGGTTTCCGAATGTGGATTGGAGTAATCCTTTCTTCTCGGTTTTAAGTCAGTTGACCGATCCTTACTTGAATGTTTTTCGTTCCATTATTCCCCCCTTGGGAGGAATTGACTTTTCGGCTATTATTGCCATTTTTCTCTTGCAAATTGTGGCTGGAATTCTCCCCCAACTTTTGTATAGTTTGGTTTAAAAGTCAAAGATTCAGGTTGGGTGCTTCAGTCGCGTTACCAAGAGAAGCAGGTTTAGAGCAAGGTCGTTCACGACGGATTATTTTATGCTAACATAAGTTTATCGTGGCTTGATGCCGATAATCTATGCTTGTGTATGAAATGAAGCTGCAAGGAACGCAATACCAGTACAGAAAGTTAGACGAAGCTATCCGTACTGGTAGGTTTGTTCGTAACAGCATCATCAAAGCATGGATAGACGGTCAAGTTAAAAGTCGCAACGATGCCTATCGCTACTGCAAACTGCTGTCAGACAATCCTAGTTTTCCTTGGGTGAACAAACTCAATTCTATGGCTCGACAAGCACAGGCAGAGAGAGCATGGGCATCAATTTAAAAACGGATAGAGAAGCGGAAGAACGGATTAACTTAACTGTAAAACCCATATATCTTGGCATCTCACAGATAGCTTAATCCGTTAAATCCTTATCCTATCTGTTTTAAATTGAGCGATTTTATCAAAATTGTCGGCAAAAAATACC
>NZ_LATL02000217.1 GCF_000972705.2 Limnoraphis robusta CS-951
GCCGGGTTAGAACGGGTAATTGAGGAGTTAGTCTCTTAGTCTATCTAGTATGAGTAACCGGGGACTCGAAAATTTAGTAACTGATCGCAACTGTTGGTTTCGCTTGAGTATTCTTCCGTTTCAAGATCAACGGGGTAATACTCATAGCCGTCTTGATCACAACATTCTAATTCGATCAAGGGTTCAGCATTTTCGGATTCTTCTTTATAGAATAAAAAACGGTTTTCTTCGCATCTATCTAAAGGTTGAAAGTCCGTCACAGGTGTCAGGTATTGATCACGTCCAGAAATGGCTCTAGGGTTGGCAAAATTAGACACTTGTTGCAGTCCATCATAAGCCGCAACGGGAGCTGGAACTTCGATATACTCGATTTGATCTCCGCGATCAATCAGTAGTCCCAATTGACCATTATTGTGACCAACCGCAACAATCTGACTTAAATCTATTTTCGTTAGTTTCATGGAAATTCTCCTGAAGCCCTATCTGATCAATTTCAGTTTTGACCCCTAACTCTCTAAAAGTCTATCATTTTTTGATTTTTAAGTCAACTTTTTGAGAGTAACAACACAGATGTAACAGTATGAAGAACTTCTGTTAAGCTTTACTCAATCTTTCTCTGTAAAAGAGATGTTACAACTTCAGCCTATCCCGTTTTGGGGTTCAAAATGGCTGTAAACTTTTAACAGTAAGAACAGATCACAGAGTTTGAGGAGATTTTCGGGAGAGTTGAGGCGTTAAGATATCAGAAATTGCAGAAAGATCTGACACAAAAATGCGCTTCTGGTTATATCATGTAAAAAACAACGAAATTACGTGTTAGGATTGTTTAACTAAGTTCGGAGTAGACTAATGGCAAAATCAGCAACAGAGAAAGCATCAATAGCTCNAGATATCAGAAATTGCAGAAAGATCTGACACAAAAATGCGCTTCTGGTTATATCATGTAAAAAACAACGAAATTACGTGTTAGGATTGTTTAACTAAGTTCGGAGTAGACTAATGGCAAAATCAGCAACAGAGAAAGCATCAATAGCTCCACTGACGGGAAAAGCTTTACTTCAGAAAGTTAAGTCGCTTGGTAATATGCCAAGACGAGAGACTGCTAAACTTTGTGGCTATTACACCACCACAAAAGATGAGCAAATGCGGGCGAATATGACGGAATTTTACGACGCGCTGTTAGCCGCGAAGGGAATTTCCTTAGATCCCGGTCGAACAGATGGTCGAGGTAGAGAAGCCAGTTATCGGGCTTGCGTACATAAAAATGGATCTCTGGTTATTGGTGCTAACTACACCCAAGCAATGGGCTTAAGACCGGGTGATCAATTTGAAATTCGCTTAGGTCATAAGCATATTCACCTCATTCAGGTTGATGCGAAATCCGGTCAAGAGTTAGACGAAGACGAAGAAGAATAAATTCGCTGATTCATTTCTATGTGATTGACGAAAACAGTTAAATCTGTAGCCCAAGTGCCTCATAAGTTATGAGGTATGGGCTACGGGGTTAATTTATATATCATTCGAGATTAATCTTGAGAAGCAAAGCATGGTGATCATTCATCAGTTTATCTCCGTTGAAACCCAAGCCGGGATAAGCATTTACAACATTACACCGGAGATTGTAAGCCGTCTAGAGTCGAGTGGGATTAGCAACGGCCAAGTCCTGATTTTCTCCCGACACACCACAACAGCCTTAGTGATTAATGAGGATGAAGAACGGTTATTAGAGGATATCAAAGTCCACCTGAAAACCTTAGCCCCTGCTGATGCCAAATACCTGCATAACGATCTACACTTAAGAGACGTTCCCCCCGATGAACCGATCAACGCTCACTCCCATTTAATGGCGATGATGCTAAGTACCAGCGAAGTCATTCCAGTGGTAGAAGGAAAACTCGGTTTAGGAACTTGGCAGTCCGTGTTATTTTTGGAGTTAGACGGGCCACGAACACGCAGCGTATCCCTACAAATCATGGGAGAATAAAGCAAAAGACTTGACAAAATTTAAAAAATAGGTAAATGATTAGTCTAGAGATCTGACTCATGGCTAGATTTTTATGCTGGAACTCCTAAACCTGTTTGATGTGAGTTTCTATCTGAACCAACATTCGGATGCTATAGAAGTAGTAGAAAATACAGTATTAAACCGCCAACTCGATCATTGCCGACTCAAAGATCAGTTTGCCGACTGTCACCCCCATTTGTTTGAAGCGAAACAACAAGAGCAACGTCGATCTCCAGAGATTACCAAAGCCATACAACTCCGTAAACTATACTCAGGACTTGATCCTCACCTCCAATGGAGTAAAATTACAGAACAGCTCGTAATACCCCCATTGAACGAGCGCATTGCTCGCCACAATCACCCCAAGATAGATTCTATTCATTCTCTCATTTCTGAAAAAATTGTTAGAGGACTCACACCCTTAATTGATCCAGAAAAATCAGCGATCCGCGATCGCACCACTCAAACGGTGATTCTCTGGAATGAAGCCACCCAGCAAGCCATCCGCAACACTTCTCCCGGCCCAACGGTGTCTTCTCGCGCCTATTCAGTCGTGCATACCGCCATGTTTGATGCTTGGGCGAGTTATGATCCCGTAGCCATCGGTACCCAACTCGCAGATCAGCTACAGCGTCCCCAGGATGAAAACACCCTCTCTAATAAAAGTGAAGCCATCAGTTATGCTGCCTACAGCACCCTGATCGACTTATTCCCGACTCAACAGCAAGTCTTTGATGATCTGATGCAGCAACTCGGCTTATTCCCGACAACTGCGATCGCCAGCCCCCAAACCCCCAGAGGAATTGGACAAGCGGCCAGCACTGCTGTGCTTCGCTTTTGCCACAAGGACGGATCAAACCAATTAAACAGCTACGCAGACACAACGAGTTATCAACCCGTTAACCCTTCGGAGAGTCTAAGCGACCTCAACCGTTGGCAACCCCTACGAGTTCCCCTCAACGACCCCAAAGGCCGCCTACAAGCCTTCCTAACGCCTCACTGGGGGACTGTTATCCCCTTCGGTTTAACCTCCGGTTCCCAATTTCGACCCCCCGCCCCGCCTGACTTGGCAACACCGCTATACCGTCAACGAGTCCAGGAAATCTTAGACTACAACGCCAACCTCACCGATGAACACAAAATAATCGCCGAATATTGGGAAGACGGCCCCGGAACCTCTTTTCCTCCCGGTAAATGGATGGCTATTGGGCAGTATATTTCCCAACGCGATAACCATAGTCTCGATGAAGATGTCAAACTATTTTTTATGCTTGCCAACGCCCTTTTTGATGCGGGAATTGCGGCTTGGGACTCCAAACGGTTCTATGATTATATTCGCCCTGTATCGGCTATTCGTAGCCTGTTTAACGGTCAACAAATTCAAGCTTGGGCAGGCCCCGGTAAAGGCACACAAACCATTGACGGTAGCCAGTGGCACCCCTACCAACGCCTGAATGATCCGACTCCCCCTTTTCCCGAATATGTCTCGGGACACAGCAGCTACAGCGCCGCCGCCGCCGAAGTGTTAAAACGGTATACTAAAAGTGATCACTTTGGGGCTTCCTATACCGCCCCCGTTGGAAGTTCCCGCTTTGAACCTGGTATTACCCCTACTGAAGAAATAACACTTTCCTGGCCGACTTTTTCCGCCGCCGCCGATCAAGCCGGAATTTCTCGGTTGTATGGTGGGATTCATTTTCGCGATGGCGACTTAAACGGACGTCAACTCGGACGAAAAGTTGGGGAAACAGTCTGGAATAAAGCCCAAACCTTCATTAATGGAGGAGGTAGGAGCGGGTTTATCTTAATGAAGCGAGAAGACCCGCGCCATAAATAAAATGTTGGCGACGGGACGGGGCGTTTAAAGTGCGGAATTCAATTCCGCACACAGCCCCTCATGAATCGCTACCAAACAAACAACTTACAAGTTTCGTGGTAAACTGTAAGACATGGTTGAAAAAGCTCTCAAATTTAGGTTCTATCCAACTCCTGAACAGGAAGATCTGTTGAGGAGGACATTGGGGTGCGTCCGTCTGGTGTACAACAAAGCACTGGCGGCGCGAACCGAAGCGTGGTATAAACAGAAAGAGCGGGTAGGGTATTCTCAAACTTCTTCGATGCTGACAAAGTGGAAAAAAGAGGAGGAATTAGACTTTTTAAACGAGGTCAGTAGTGTTCCGCTTCAGCAGAGTTTAAGGCACTTGCAAACCGCTTTTACCAACTTCTTTGCGGGTCGGACAAAATATCCCAACTTCAAGAAAAAACGTAACGGTGGAAGTGCGGAATTNTTTAGGTTCTATCCAACTCCTGAACAGGAAGATCTGTTGAGGAGGACATTGGGGTGCGTCCGTCTGGTGTACAACAAAGCACTGGCGGCGCGAACCGAAGCGTGGTATAAACAGAAAGAGCGGGTAGGGTATTCTCAAACCTCATCAATGCTAACGGAGTGGAAAAAAGAGGAGGAATTAGACTTTTTAAACGAGGTCAGTAGTGTTCCGCTTCAGCAGAGTTTAAGGCACTTGCAAACCGCTTTTACCAACTTCTTTGCAGGTCGAACAAAGTACCCGAACTTTAAGAAAAAACGCTTAGGTGGAAGTGCCGAATTTAGTAAAGCTGCATTTAAGTGGAGAGATGGTCAAGTCTACATTGCCAAGTGCTTTGAACCTTTGCCGATTCGATGGAGTCGTCAACTACCAAAGGGATGCAGTCCTTCTACTATCACAGTCAAGTTAGACCCCAGCAGTAGATGGTTTGTATCTTTGAGAATTGACGATCCAGTAGACCACAAACTAAAACCCATCGATAAAAAAGTGGGGATAGATCTTGGCATCACCAGTCTGTTCACCACGTCTGATGGTGTGAAAGTTTCTAATCCCAAGCACTTTGATAAGCTATATAAAAAACTCCGACTCGCTCAAAAGTCTTTAAGCCGGAAAATCAAAGGCTCAAAAAACCGAGAGAGAGCAAGAGTTAAAGTAGCTCGAATTNGTTCACCACGTCTGATGGTGTGAAAGTTTCTAATCCCAAGCACTTTGATAAGCTATATAAAAAACTCCGACTCGCTCAAAAGTCTTTAAGCCGGAAAATCAAAGGCTCAAAAAACCGAGAGAGAGCAAGAGTTAAAGTAGCTCGAATTCAAGCTAAAATTGCCGATTGCAGGCGCGACAAAACTCACAAGTTAACGACTCAACTTATTCGTGAAAATCAAACGATAGCTGTTGAAGACTTGGCTGTGAAGAACATGGTGAAAAATCACAAGTTAGCCAGAGCAATCAGCGATGCGAACTGGGGAGAACTTGTCCGACAACTCACTTACAAAGCTGAGTGGTACGGAAGAGAATTAATCAAAATAGANGAAAAAATGCCGTTGAATATCAGAGAGTGGGATTGTCCTAAGTGCAATTCTCACCACGACCGCGATATTAACGCCTCAATTAATATTTTGGCTGCGGGACTCGCAGTGTCAGTCTGTGGAGCCACCGTAAGAGCCGAACAGAATAAATCTGTTAAGCCAGGTGCGAAAAGCTCTTCTTTGAAGAGAAAGAAGCAGAAACCCAAGTTGTGAGGCTTGGGAATCCCGCGCCAAAAACGAATGTGTTGGCGTGTGGTCGGAGGTCAACATTGATCAGGACAATAATCCTCTAAAATAAAGTCCAAATCTCAGTAAACTTAGGGCAATGAATTCCCCTTCTCTACGAACTTTAGGTGTGCCTCCCAATGCTTGGGGCGTGACAGATGCGATCGCGGATCTGACTCGTCCGGTTGTTGAACCTCAACCTATTACCCTCGCTACGGAAACAAAAACCCTGCGACTAGACTTAGCCAAAGCTGCTATTTTAGTCATTGATATGCAAAATGATTTCTGTCATCCTGATGGTTGGTTAGCCCATATAGGGGTAGATGTCACGCCCGCCCGTCAACCCATCGAACCTTTACAAAAGCTTTTACCCGTGTTGCGATCGGCAAATGTTCCCGTTATTTGGATCAACTGGGGAAATCGGCCTGATTTACTGAATATTAGTCCAGCAACGCTTCATGTTTATAATCCTACAGGCGAAGGGGTGGGTTTAGGTGATCCCTTACCCAAAAATAATTCACCCGTTTTACAAGCCGGAAGTTGGGCGGCGGCGGTTGTTGATGAACTCGAACAAAAACCGGAAGATATTCGAGTTGATAAATACCGCATGAGTGGCTTTTGGGATACGCCGCTTGATAGTATTTTACGAAATTTAGGCAAAACTACGTTATTTTTTGCCGGGGTAAATGCCGATCAATGTGTGATGGCAACGTTGCAAGATGCCAACTTTTTGGGCTATGACTGTATTTTAGTTAAAGATGGCACTGCAACCACATCACCTGAATATTGTTGGCAAGCGACGCTTTATAATGTTAACCAATGTTTTGGTTTTATTTGCGACTCGGAAGGGATTTCGCAAGCGATCGCCCAACTTTAAATATATAAAAACCCGGTAACTTTTGAGAAACCGGGTTTTTTAGGGCTTACAGTTATACTTGACCGGACTGAAAACCGTTATAATTATTGCTGTTTTAATTATTGCTTTTTCCAACAGAATTTAGGGAATAAACCCACTAAGAATAAAGCAACTAACGCTGAAGGTTCAGGAATTTCTTGGGCGACTTCCGGTTCAGCATAAATAAAATCATCAGTTGCTACTAAGTCTATCCCATTTTCGGGGTCATCAGCCGGGCCGGATGTAATTGTGTTACTGTCAAGATCGACATCAAAAATGGTATTGTTGCCTAAAATAAGTTCAACCTCAGTGATCACAGGTTCATCAAATAAAACCCCTAAAAAAGACGGTAGACCACTTCCGCCCGGTTCCACAAAATATTTCCCTAAACTGACTGAACCGTTTAAAAACTCAATACTACTGGTATTGGGAAGTTCAACATCAAGAAAAATCGCCCCAAAACCCCGAGTAGCAGCAGGGGTAGTGGTTCCGGCGAGAGTGAAACTTTGCTCAATTTCGTTGTCGTCTTCGCCAAAATGAACGAAAATATTATTGGGACTAAAAGCCGGAAACTGACCCGCCACACCGGAATTAACGCTTTCTAAACCATCGCCACTGACGATATAAACATCATCATACAAGGCACCGCGAGACAGAAAACGATCTTCAGGAATACCGACCACTTGATCAGGAACGATCACCTGAGTATTGCCGCCAAAATCGGTTCCATCTAATAATACACCATCCCAGTTGACCGTGCGAAATCCGCCGATTTGTGAGCCGATAGCAGTGGTATTATCCAACCCACCAATAGCGGCTTTCATCGCTGCAAAAGCGGTTGCTGCATTGTCACCCACACCACTAAACAAAGTCGCGGCTTGTGCTTTTTGAAAAGGGATAGACACTGCCAATATTCCCGTTAATGCGATGCACAACGGTTTAAAAGTAGTCATAAAATAATCTCCTAACTCTAACAAAATCTTGAGTAGTCGAGATGAAGCCTACTGTTGTGCATCTTAGCCTATAACGTTCTGTATGTTTAGTGAAACTCTCCAAGTTTTACATGAACTACCCTTCTGTAAAGATAATTTAGATAAATTTAAAGGAATTGTAAAATAGTCAAATTACCATTGCTGGACTTTAGTTTTAACAAAATAATTAATTTTAAATCCGAAAACTGGGAATGCGGTGATTTGAATGATTCCAAAAATCAACGTGATTTTTGATAGATATTTCAACAATTAATGTTTCAGGAATATGAACCTTTCTTTCAAAAACAAACTCCCCGTAATCAGCCAAGTCATCAAGACCGATAAAATTGAGGATAATCTCAGCTACTANGGACTTTAGTTTTAACAAAATAATTAATTTTAAATCCGAAAACTGGGAATGCGGTGATTTGAATGATTCCAAAAATCAACGTGATTTTTGATAGATATTTCAACAATTAATGTTTCAGGAATATGAACCTTTCTTTCAAAAACAAACTCCCCGTAATCAGCCAAGTCATCAAGACCGATAAAATTGAGGATAATCTCAGCTACTATCCAAATAAAAAACTTTAAAACAGACTGATTTAAGTATTCCATAGCCTCTCACATCCTTGATTAACCTCCATTGAGGAATCATCAAAAAATCAACAACTTAACCTCATCCTTATTTTAAATAAGACCTGAGATAAATTTCTTCTTTCTCCTGAGAGATTTCTGGGTCATCTCTTGGTGTCTCTGTGTCTTGGTGGTTTTATTCTATAAAATCAAAAAAATAAGCCTGATTTCTTCAAGAAACCCGGCGATAAAATTAACATAAATTTTTGAATCATTTATTCTCCGGCTGACCAAGGTTCCATAAACTTTGGATACAGCGTTAGTCCGCCATCAATATAAAGAGTTTGACCCGTAATATAAGACGCATCATCAGAAGCCAAAAAAGCCGTAATTGCAGCCATTTCTTCAGACGTTCCGACTCGTCCCATCGGAATATGCTGTTCAACTTCTTGTCTTTTTTTCTCATCTTCTGACCAAGAATTAATCGGTGTTGCCGTTGCGCCCGGTGCAATAGCATTAACCCGAATTCCATGTCTCGCATATTCTAAAGCCAGCGTTTTAGTCAGGTTTCCCATGCCCCCTTTACTAATAGAATAACTCACATATTGAGGTCGAGGAATAATCTCATGCACACTAGAAACATTAATAATTACACCGCCATTATTCTGTTTTAAAAACTGTTTAATCGCTGACCGAGAACACAAAAAAGCACCTCGGAGATTCACCGAAATAACTTGATCAAAATCCTCTGTTTTTACTTGATCAGAAGCTTCGGCGATTTGCATTCCCGCATTATTCACTAAGATATCTAAACTACCCAATTTCTCGACAACTTCACCACACATTCTGATAATATCTTGCTCGTTAGAAACATCACCTTCGACGGGTATATCTTTACCCCCACAGTCTCGAATTTGATTGCAAACTTGATCAATCATTTCTTCTGTATCTTGAACTTTTTCAGGATTTCCCCGATAATTAATCGCTACATTTGCCCCTTCTGTTGCAAAGCGAACAGCGATCGCCTGACCTATTCCAGAAGTAGCTCCAGTGATTAACACATTTTTCCCTTTCAACCCTTTCATTATGATTTTAATCCTCCTAATATTTATTCTTGAATATTTAACGAAAATCCCAGGGTTTAACCTGGGAAAAATTAGCGCATCAAAAGTTCAGACTAAAACCTATTCTTTCTCAGTTTTACTGTCCGAAGAAATCTTTAACCGCATCAACTACATTATCAGAAGTTCTTTCAAGATCATTGTGGGCTTCGCTGCTTTGACGTTGGATGTCGCCGACATTTTCTTGTGCTTTTCCTTGAGTTTGTTTGAGTGAACCTTCAGTTTTGGCTTGAGCTTCTTTCATATTTTGTTCTGCTGCTCCGACGGCTTGGCGTGCTTTACCTTCCACTTTATTTGCTGTACCTTCTCCCAATACATTGTCTACCATTGAAGAATTAGTTGCTAAGATAGAAGAAGTATTCAGACTCAGGGCTTGAGCCGGTAAAAATGAAGCGGTTAGTAAACCTGAACAAAATACAGCTAATGATACAAAAACACCAAATTTTAAAAGCAATTTACGAGCAAATCTCATAGTTTAATCTCCTCTGTTGATTTCACAACAGCTTCAGTATTTATCGTTGAATATTTGTTCCAACGTTTCACTTTCAGAATAAACGGGTTTGAGGTCAATTGACCTCACTCTTTAGAGAGAACTAAATTGGAGGTTTGTGGACATTTTTGGTCAATTTAACCCCTTTTAATCTCTCTCTAGATAGAGTGATTATTTTAAAATTTTTTGATATAGTTTTAGTTAGATAAAAAACGGTAAAACAGAAGATTAAATTAGGAGTATTTAACAAATGAGTTTAGAAGATAGAGTGGCAGCAACCGCTAAAAATTTAGAAGGAAAAGCTCAAGAAGCGATGGGAGAGTTTACCGGAGATCCCAAAGACAAAGCCGAAGGAAAAGCCAAGCAAACTGAGGCTCAACTTCAACAGACTGTTGAAAACATGAAAGATGAAGTCAAAAAGAAAATAGACTAACGGTCACAGCAGGCTTCGTCTGATTTTGCATAAGACAGAAAGGATCTAATTCATTTTAGGTCCTTTTTTCTGATGAAAATTTCACTCTCTTAAATTATACAGATTGAATTGAGTTTCAGAAAAGACATAAACCACTTCTGTTTCAATCACTTTAAAAACAACCCAAGTTCTTGAGTTCATTCTTTGAAGAATTTGATAAGTATTGATACTTATTTAATCTTCTCAAGCTGGTCAGATTGATCACATTTTGACGTTGAACTCACCCGTTTCTGTGTCATTAATTTAAACTTCCTAACAGTTTGTATACAATCCTAAAATAATATTTAAATCTTTTAAAAGATCGTGTATAATACAGCTAGCTTGTACTAGCTTATGCAATCTTCTCCTGAGCGTTGTGCCAGCAGTAGGATGCTGACCTGGGGCAAGCCTCACGAACCAGTCCGAAATAAGTGCCTTTTAGCCACTTGGGGGGATGCTTCGTTTTCCCTTGCTATGGACGATACTGAGTATGACTACGAAAGCTTTAACGAGTTTAGCTCACCAATTGGTTAAAAAACCCTATGTTTTAGCCGTCGATGATAATCAAGACAATTTACTTCTAATTGGTTGCGTCCTTGAAAATTTGGGTTATCCTTATCTGAGTGCGAGTAGCTCTCAAGAAGCTTTGTCCCTTTTAGAACATTACCAACCTCAGCTCATTTTACTTGACATTATATTACCGGATATTGACGGCTTACAACTTCTGGGTCACATTCGAGCCAATCACCGACTTGACCAAACCACTACAATTGCTGTAACGGGCTTGGCTTTCGGAAAAGATCGAGAACACTTACTCGCGAGCGGTTTTGATGACTACCTCAGTAAACCTTATCTGTTGAGCGATCTCGAAGATCTAATCTGTCGCCATCTTACAAAGCCTTCCGATTGTGCGTCCCGTCGTCCGAGGAAAATAAACCCGAAAACATCAGGGCCTCGCTTCAATTTCAACCCAAACGGTAGCAAGAAGCGGTTGCCAAGGAGTTTACGCGGGCAAAGGATCGATTCGCATGAATCTGGTGAACAAATGCAGTAATTCCCGCGGCATATCCTTTGGCAGCAAGCCATCGACAGGGTCGTCATGGCGAATCACCATGGCGCTGCTGCTGCGATCATCGACGCGGAAATAGTTCATCGCCCAGTCCGGAAAGGCACGTTCCGTGATATTCTCGCCCAGAATCTGGACCACGCCTTCGTGGCGATCATCAACCAGAATGCGATCAAAGATCTCGCGCACCTCGTCATAAGCACCCTCAAGAGCCTGCATGAAGTGACGGCCATTATGCGCCAGAAAGCCGGTGAGATACCGTTCATGATTGTTTGACTGAGACACATCCAGGATGCGACCGATATCCTCGGTACTCAGGCCGTCTTTAGCTGTGCTGACATAGACTAAACGATACATGAGACCGGATTAACCCAGCCCACACGGACCGCAATCGGATACAAGCCCGACGTGTTGTCGGATGGTAAACATCGCCGCGTGACGGGTGGTCATTTCAGCGCTGGAAGTTTCCGCCGTTCGCTGGCATATAGAAACGAAATCAAACCAATAGATCTGAAAGTGTATCCGGCATGGCCGAAGCAGACATCATGTTGCCAATGCGAACTGGCGAAATCCGCGTTCACGACGAAGCGGGATTCGAGGGCATGCGCAAAGCCGGTCGATTGGTCGCCGAATGCCTCGACATGCTGGTCGGTGAGGTGNCTTTTCGGCATGGTTTTATCGCCAATATCGATGTCACTGTCATTGTAGATGGCTGGCATGGGGATCATTCCCGCATGTATGCCGCGGGCGAGCCCAAGCGCATCGCGACGCGGCTGATGGATGTGACTTATGAATCACTGATGGCGGGCATTGCGGCGGTCAAACCCGGGAATCGCTTTGGTGATATCGGGGCGGCCATCTCCGAAGTGGCCCGCAAGAACCGGTTCTCTGTGGTTGAAGATTTCTGCGGACATGGCCTCGGCCAACTCTTCCATGATGAGCCGAACGTCGTTCACAGCGCCCGGGCCGGAACCGGGCCCGAGCTGAAAGAAGGCATGTTCTTCACAATCGAGCCCATGCTGAATGTTGGCCGCAAGGACGCTGCCATTCTCAGCGATGGCTGGACCGCCGTGACCCGCGATCGCAAGCTCTCAGCCCAGTTCGAGCACTCTGTCGGGGTCACCAAGGATTTTCGGATCGATTTTGATGAGCATAAACTTTATGTAAACCGACTGCTTTTTTAGAAAGTTGCTCTAATTCATCCCAATCTTTGAGACGATATAAAGCTAACGCT
>NZ_LATL02000218.1 GCF_000972705.2 Limnoraphis robusta CS-951
ACCGACCGGAACAGGTTGCAAATAACGGTCTAAAATATAGACTTGAGTATTAGCGATTGGACGACCAATTGAAGGCTGTTTATGACTTCCTGGTTCAGTTAATACAAAGGTTGAATAGGTGGTATCTTCTGAAGGGCCGTAAAGGTTAAAAACCTGCTGAATATGTTGTTTATAAAGTTGTTTAACGAGGGAATTTGATAATGCTTCACCTGCTAAATTGACTGTTTTTACACCTTTGGGAATACCGTTAATTCTAAGTAGTTCTGTCGCGGCAGAGGGGACTGTATTAATCAGAGTCACTTCTTCAGAATGAGGTAAGGAGGGTAACTCTAAAGCATTTTCACCCAAAATTATTTTTCCTCCGACACTTAGCGGTAAAAACAACTCAAATATTGAGAGATCAAAACAGATAGAAGTTGAAGCAAAAACGCCTGAAAGTTGTTCTTTTGTAAAGACAGTTTTCGCCCATTCTATGAGGAAAATTGGACTAGAATGATTGATTGCAACGCCTTTTGGTTTACCTGTTGAACCAGATGTATAGATAACATAAGCCAAATTTTCAGGAATAACTTCATGGAACGGATTTGTTTGATTTTCTAAAGCTATTTTTTCCCTATCTCTATCTAAATTAACAATAGCTTTGAGAGAAGAACTAAAATCTAAAAATTCTGTATTTTGAGTGATTAAAACGGCTATTTTAGCATCTTCCAACATGAAAGTTAATCGTTCTGTTGGATAGGTTGGGTCAAGGGGAACATAGGCACCTCCTGCCTTGAGAGTGGCTAACATTGCCACAACCGTTTCAATTGAACGTTTAACACAAATTCCCACTCTAACTTCAGGTTGAACTCCTAATTTTTGTAAGTAATAAGCGAGTTGATTGGCTCGATGATTTAACTGTTGATAAGTTAACTGTTGATTCTCAAAAATTAACGCCGTTGCATGAGGTGTTTTCTCGGTTTGGGTTTCAAATAAATGATGTAAACAAACAGGTTTAACTTCTAATTCAGTCTGATTCCATTCCTGTAGTATTTTTTGCTGTTCAGTTTTTGGGAGAAGCGGCAAGTTAGATAACTTTTGTTTGGGTTCATCGATAATTCCTGACATTAAGGTTTGAAAATTTTCTATTAAACGTTGAATCGTTTCTGCTTTAAATAAATCGGTATTATACTCAAACTTACCCACTAATCCTTCAACAGTTTCAGCCATATATAATGTTAAGTCAAATTTTGCTGTCTTATTTTCACTCTCAATTAAATGCCAATTTAAACCTGATAATTTAATCGGCTGTATTGTTGCATTTTGCCAGACAAACATCACCTGAAATAGAGGAGTATAGCTTAAATCTCGCTGCGCTTGGACTGCTTCTACTAACTGTTCAAAGGGTAAGTCTTGATGAGCATAAGCCTCTAACGCTACTTCTCTAACCTGCTGTAATAACTCCTCAAAGGTGAGATTTCCAGTTAAACGTGTTCGTAGGGCTAATGTGTTAGCAAAAAATCCAATTAAGCTTTCGGTTTCTGTTGAATTTCGATTAGCAATCGGAGAACCTACAACAATATTTTTACTTGCTGTATAGCGATATAAGAAAGTATTAAAGATTGCTAATAAGGTCATAAATAATGTACAACCTGACTGCTGACTTAAAGTTTTAATTGCTTGAGATTGTTCGAGAGAAAGTTGAAAGGTTTTTGTGGCTCCTCGGAAGCTTTGAACCGCCGGACGTGTGTAATCAGTTGGTAATTCTAAAACCGTCGGTATTCCCTCTAGCTGTTGTCGCCAGTAACCCAATTGATTCTCTAATAATTCTCCTTGCAAATATTGTCGTTGCCAAGCCGCAAAATCTACATATTGAATGGGTAATGGTGGAAGTTGTGAAGGTTGATTTTGAGAGATATTTTCATAGAATTTAGCGACTTCTCGTATTAAAATTATCACCGATTGTTCATCTGAAATAATATGATGCAACGTCATTAAAATAACGTGATTTATTTCCGAAACGTTTATTACTTTAACTCTTAGTAATGGACTAATATTGAGGTGAAAAGGATACTGTGCTTCTTGTTGAATTAATTGTTTAATATAACCTTCTTGCTGTGAGCTTGGAACTTCACTAATATCAATAAGAGGAAGATTGAATTGAGTTGAAGGTGAAATCACTATCTGGGGTTTTCCTTCAATAGTTATAAAACTTGTTCTGAGGACTTCGTGACGATGAATTATTGTGTTAAAACTTTGTTCAAGTATCCCAATATTCAGTTTTCCTTTTATTCGGACTGCTCCCGGAATATTATAATAAGGACTATCGGGTTCGAGTTGAGCTAAAAACCATTGTCGTTGTTGAGCGAAAGATAAGGGTAAGTTTTCTTGTCTATTTATGCCTTGAAGTGCTTTAATTTTAAGTGGAGAATGAGTTTTTTGAGTCGTTAATATTGCTTCTGCTAACCCCGATATTGTTGGCATTTCAAATAGACGACGCAAGGGTAAATCAATCTTGAAAATTTCACGAATTTGCGAGATAACGCTAGTTGCTAATAACGAATGTCCGCCAAGTTCAAAGAAGTTATCTTTTCTACCAATCTGCTTTAAATTTAGGATTTTTCCCCATATTCCTGATAATATTTCCTCAGTAGGTGTTTGGGGTATTTCGTGAATATCTGATAAGTTTGTGACTTGTTCTTTAACACTTAGAAGCGCACGTCTATCAATCTTACCATTGGGAGTTAAAGGAAAAGTATCTAACATGATAAAAGCAGAAGGTATCATGTAACTAGGTAACTTTTTGGCTAATAATTCTCGCAGCATTGTAACATTTAACTCGGACTGATGAGTAGAGACAATATAAGCAATGAGACGCTTTTCTTGAGCTTGTGAATTGACTACAACCACAGCCTGTTGAACTTGTGGATGTTGTTTTAATATTGCTTCTATTTCTCCTAATTCTATTCTAAAACCTCGCAGTTTTACTTGAGAGTCTAGGCGTCCTAAATATTCAACATTTCCATCACTCAGATATCGTGCTAAATCTCCCGTTTTATACAGGCGTTCAGAAGTCTTTTTAAAGGGATTGGGTAAAAAACGTTCTGCGGTTAAATCGGCTCGATTAAAGTAGCCTCTAGCGACTCCAACTCCTCCGATATATAACTCTCCGGGTACTCCTATCGGAACGGGTTGTAGATTTTTATCGAGAATATAAAACTCAGTATTAGCAAGAGGGCGACCAATAAGAACGGTTAAATTTTTATCTAAATTTTCTTGATTTTTAACTTGATAAATTGATGACCAAATTGTAGTTTCAGTTGGCCCGTAAAGGTTAAAGAGTTGTTGAGAATTTTGATCAAGTTGTTGGGCTAATTTCGGGTCTAACGCTTCTCCTCCACTGAGAATTTTTAGGTTGTGCTTTCCCGACCATCCGCCAAGGATTAACATTTGCCAGGTGGCTGGCGTGGCTTGCATAATTGTGATGTTTAATTGCTTGATTTGATGTTGAAGTTGTTGGCTGTCTGTGGTGGTTTTTTGGCAGGCAATCACTACACGCGCACCGATAATTAAAGGTAAATAAAGTTCTAAGGCGGCGATATCAAAAGACAGACTGGTAACAGATAATAAAACGTCTGATGGTATTAGGTTGAGATGTTGATTAATAGCAAATAGAAAGTTACTCAAGGCGCGATGAGAAATTTGTACGCCTTTGGGTTGACCTGTAGAACCGGAGGTATAGATAATATAAGCTAGATTATCAAGGCTAATATCAGGAGAAAGATTGTCTGATTTTTGTTGAGTGATGATTGACCAATGTTTTTCTAATTTTAGAATATTTTGAACTGAAAATTGTAAATAATTGAGGGATGTTTGAGTAATAATGAGTGAGATTTGAGCGTTATTGATAATGTAATTGAGACGCTCTGGAGGATAGGCAGGGTCAAGGGGAATATATGTGGCTCCGACTTTGAGAACAGCTAATAAAGCGATAACCATTTCACAGGAACGCTCTAAACAAATACCGACGGTTTGTTCAGGTTGAACGCCTTGTTTTTGTAGGTGGTGAGCGAGTTTGTTTGCAGTTGTATTGAGTTGCTGATAACTGAGTTGTTGATGTGAGTCAACAATAGCAACAGCATCCGGTGTTTGTTGGGCTTGGGTTTCAAAGAGTTGATGAATACAGGCGAGGTTTTTAAATGGTGTTTGAGTTTTATTCCATTTGACTAAGAGTTGATTTTTTTCTGTTTCTGTTAACAAGCAAAGTTCGTATAATTTTTGATTAGAATTAGTAAGAATTTGTTCTAACAAGGTTTGGAAGTGAACAATTATTCTGCTAATTGTTTCAGCTTTAAATAAATCTGTATTATATTCAAATACTCCCATGAGTCCCGATGGTTTTTCATACATATCCAAGCTCAAATCAAATCGAGCTGTTTTATTTTCTGGATTAATATAATTAAAAGTTAAGTTCGTGAGTTGAACAGTTTTTGTTGGAGTATTGTGAAGAATAAACATCACTTGAAAGAGAGGATTGTGGCTTAAGTTGCGTTGAGTCTGCAATTCTTCTACTAAATATTCAAATGGCAAATCTTGGTGAGCATAAGCCCCTAGAGTGACTTCGCGTACCTGTTTGATAAAATCTCTAAAGCTGGGATTTCCAGATAGGTTTGTTCTAAAGACTAAATTATTAACAAATAAACCAATAAGATTTTCAATTTCTGGGCGATTACGATTAGCAACCGTTGAACCAACTATAATATCTTCTTGCTGAGTATAGCGATAAAGTAATGTTTTTAAAGCTGCCAGTAACAACATAAATAAGGTTACATCTTCCTGACGAGCAAGAACTTTTAAAGATTCATAAAGTTGAGAAGATAGAGAAAAAGATTGTGTTTCTCCTCGATAAGTTTGTACCACAGGTCGCGGATAATCTGTGGGTAATTGGAGAATTTGTGGATTATTTTTTAGTTGCTGTTTCCAGTAACTAAGTTGAGCAGAACGAGCTTCACTTTGTAGCCATTTCTGTTGCCAAACAGCATAGTCTACATATTGGATATTGAGTTCAGGTAAAGATGAATTTTTGTCTTGATAGAAGGCTTGATAAATTGCTGCTAATTCTTGAATCAGTACCCGCATTGACCAGTAATCAGAAATAATATGATGCAGGGTAAACAGCAGTATATATTCATCGGTTGAAAGCTTTAATAATTTGGCTCGTAATAAAGGAATTTGAGTTAAATTAAAGGGCTGTGATGCTTCTTGTTGAATCTGCTTTTTAATTTCAATATCACGTTGAGTCTGAGAAAATTCCTGAAAATCAATCACGGGAATATTGAGATTCAAGACTGGATAAACACTCTGAACTATCTCACCTTCAATTTCCGTAAAATTTGTCCTTAATATTTCATGGCGTTTGATGATTTCATTAATACTTTTTTCTAAAGCATCAATATTCAGTGAACCCTGCAAATGTAAAGCAGCAGGAAGATTATAAACTGAACTTCCGGGCTGTAGTTTATCTAGAAACCAAAGTCGCTGTTGAGCAAATGAAAGCGGAAAAAATTGAGGCTTGTTAGCCTTTTTTTGCATGAGTTGTTTGAGCAGTTTTCGCTTTTGTTCGGGCGAAAGTTTGGAAAGGTTAGATGGTGTTGGGTTCATTAGTTTTCCTCCGCTAACATTTGACTGAGTAAATCATCAAGTTCTTGTTCTGAAATTTGGTCGAGATTATCTAGATTTTCTTGGGAATCATTACGGTTGACCCGCTCAATTTTAATCTGTTCAGTTTCAGGAACTTGATTGTTATTTTGTTTGATATCTAGTTCCAAATCAGCAATAGTTGGCGTTTCAAAAAAGCGACGAATTGAAATGTCTACTTTAAAGGCTTGACGCATTTGAGAAATAACCTGAGTGGCTAATAGTGAATTTCCTCCTAAATTAAAGAAGTTGTCTTGAATGCCTACTTTTTCTAAGTTGAGAGCTTTTTGCCAAATTGCTGCTATTTCTGTCTGTAATTCAGTTTTCGGTGCTACATATTCTAGTTGATTTCGAGAAGTAAAACTCTCGGGTTTTGGTAAATTTTTACGGTCTATCTTTCCATTGGGTGTTAGGGGAAGTTCATCCAAGATTATATAGTTTTGAGGAATCATATATTCGGGTAACTTCTCGCGTAAAAACTGACGTAATTTTTCTAGAATCGATTCGGATTTTTGAGGAGTTTCTGGAGATAACCACTGTTTTGTCCAAGCCTTATCAATGCGACCGCCTACAAAGCTATGTAATAATATTTGATTGGGTTCGAGCTTAAACCATTCTTGTATGGGTTCAAATTCTAAAGTACCAATTGGACAAAGACCGATTTCATGCTTGGGTGCAGTTTCCATTAAAAGTTGGCTAATATAACCCGCTTCTAACAAACAAAAATCTTTTGCTTTTTCACCATAAATTGGATGAATTGCATTTAAGTTACCCATTAAAAATATAGCAAAAGCAGATTGTTCAAATATGGATTGATTTACCCCGTATATTTTGCTATCAATTTTAGCATTTTCTTGAATTAGAATTAAACGATGCTCTGCGGGATTATAGTAATAAATTCCGGGTCTGATTTCTGCAATAGAATTCGGTTTGATATAACAATAGGTTTGTACGGGATAAAGACTTCCGGCTGAAGCATATCGATATTTAGGTAAGGGCGAGTTTTCTAATTTGATTTGCATCAAACAGCTTATTAACTGACTAAATTCTTGTAAAGATATCGGTTTATCTAGGAATTTTCGATAACTCTGACGTTGTAAATAAGCCTGAGTAAATTCTTCACTGAGTTCGGGTTTGGGTAACTCGATGCTTGGTTGTTTAGCTTCTGTGGCGAGTAGTCCCCGTTGTTGCAACTTGAATTCAATCTGATCGATACCGGAGACATTTTGGGGTTCTTTCGGAACAATATAAGCAACTAATTGTTGATTTTCTCGTGTTTCCCCTATAGCTGTGACGATTGCTTCTTGAATGGCTGAATGTTGTTTTAAAGTGGATTCAATTTCACCGAGTTCTATTCGGTATCCATTAATTTTAACTTGAAAGTCTTCCCGACCTAAAAATTCTATATTTCCATCGGGTAAATATCGCCCTAAGTCTCCCGTTTTGTATAATTTTTCTTGGGTTTGAGGATGAATAATAAAACTTTTATTTGTCTTTTCAATATTTCGCCAATATCCTTTAGCGAGTCCAATTCCACCAATATAAAGCTGTCCTATCACCCACATCGGACAAGGCTCTAAAGCTTCATTCAAAACATAAAAACGTTGGTTCGCCATTGGACGACCATAGGGAATACTTTTCCAATTGGGATTAACCGTTTCAATCGGATAAAGAATCGACCAAATTGACGCTTCTGTTGCACCTCCTAAGCTAATAATTTTAGTATTTTTATTCAGTGTATTTTTAATGCGGTTTGGTAAATCTAAGGGTAGCCAATCTCCACTAAGTAAGACCAAACGTAAGGAATTTTTCACTTCAGAGTGAGAGTTTAAATGTTCTAACAGCATTTGCATCAATGCGGGAACAGAATTCCAAACTGTAATTTCTTGCTGTTCAATTAATTCTACCCAATGAGCCGGATCTTTGGTCGCCTCAGCATTAGGGATAACAATCGTTCCTCCGGCTGCTAACGTCCCAAAAATATCATACACTGATAAGTCAAAGTTCAGCGCAGATAGAGCTAAAATTCTGTCATCTGAAGTGATATTAAAACGCTGATTAATATCAAGAATAGTGTTAACAGCACCTTGATGATCGATCATTACTCCTTTCGGTAATCCCGTAGAACCAGAGGTATAAATCACATAGGCTAAATCTTGGGGACTATTATGAGTATTTAGAGCAAAGTGATCGGTTTCTTCTGAAGAAAGTTCAAGGGTATCTACACAAATTCTGGTGATATTGTCTGGAATTTCTAATTGATGATTCAGCCAAGATTGTGTGATAATTTGTTTAGCTTCAGTTTCTTGTAATAGATGTAATTGTCGCTCTTTTGGCAGTTGAGGATCGATAGGAACATAAGCTGCACCTGCTGCTAAAATACCCAAAGCAGCGACAACTTGCTCCCAACCTTTTTCCATCACAATTGCAACTAATTGATTGGAAGAAACGCCGAGTTTCTGAAGTTGCTTTGCTAAATTTAGAGCAAGATTACTTAATTCTTTATAGGTTAATGTCCGTTCTCCACTAACAACAGCGATGTTTTCTGAATAGACGAATACTTGCTCAAAAAATAAAGTGTGCAGGAGTTGATTTGAAATTTTTAAATCGGTGTCAGTTGCATTAATTTCTGTAATTTTTTGCAGTTGTGCTGGCGGTAAAACTTGCCCATTTGTGGTGTTCCAGAGTTCATCTTCATTGGCTAAACGCTCTAAAAATTTAGAGTAAGCTGCAAACATTTCATCTAATAATCCGGTTGGAAAAAGTTCGTCAATTGTATCCCAATTAAAGACTAAAGCACCGCCAATTTCAGAGACTTGATGATCGAAGTAAACTTGAGAGGTTTGACTCAGGCTATAAACGACTTCTGTTTGCCAGTTTCTCTGAGACATTTGAGGTGTATTTTGAGTGAGGGTACTGGTAAATACAACAGGCATCAAAGCTCCTGAAACTCGCCCTTGAATTCGAGCTAAATCTCGTAAAACCTCAACTCCACTGACATAACGGTGATCTAAATCTTCCCAAAGTTGTGCTTGAATATTTGTCGCACGATTTATAAAACTATTGGGTTCATTATTGTTAATTTCTAACAATAAAGATGAGGTAAAATCACCCATTATCTGATTAACTTCTGGATGAACAGGCAAGCGATTAAATAGCGTTAAATTGAGGGTAAATCTTGAACTTTTGCTCCAAGTTGTTAAAATTTCTGCAAAAGCGGCGAGTAAAAAGCCTGACGGTGTAATGCCAATTTGAGTCGCTTTTTGTTTGAGATGTTGCCAAGTTTGAGGTGCTAATTGTCCACTGCGACGTACAAACCGAGGGTTTTTTATAGTGGCTAAATTGTGCTGAAGGGGAAGTTCAGGAGCCGCAGCTAAATTAACAAGACGGTTTTGCCAATAGTTGCGAGAACTATGATAAAGTTCGGAATCACGCCAAGCATTTTCTGCTAAAACATAATCTCGGAAAGAAAGGGATAAAGAGGGTAATAAAGTGTCGGGATTTTGAATCAGTTTAGCCAGTTCACGTCCGATGATTTGCAGACTCCAAGCATCTCCAATTAAGACATCAAAACTCACAAAAAATATAACTTTATTCTCTCCTAATAAAGCCGCTTGAATTTCAAATAATGGCCAGCGATCAGTCAGTAAAATTTGATGAGAGAGGTGATCGCGCATTTTTTCTAATGTTGCGGTAACACGCTCAGGACTTTCTTTTTCTAAGTCTATTGTTTTGATTTTATAGGGTGGAACTGTCGGTAATATTTGCTGCTGTCCATCGGTTTTAATAATAACCCGCAGCATATCGTGATGTTCAATTAAGCGTTGTAATGCTTGTTCAAGTTGTTCAACTTTTAAGCCAACTGTTTCGATTTCACGATAGCCATGTGTTGCAATATTTCCTAACTCAAAAGCATCACTACGACCCATCAAATACGCTTGCTGAATATCGGTGAGCGGAAAGGGTTGATGACGGTCTTCTGGGTGAGGAATAATTTGAGGTAAAGGTGAAACCGAGAGAGATTTATTTAGAGTTTTAATCTGTTCAGCCAATCCGAATATTGTGGGTTTTTCAAATAAAGAACGCAATGGAATTTGTACACCAATGGCATCACTGATTTCAGCAATAATTTTAATGCCTAACAGAGAATGTCCCCCTAACTCAAAGAAGTTATCATTAATTCCAACTGATTGAAGATTTAGTTCTTTTTGCCAAACTTGGGCGATAGTTTTTTCAAATTCAGTTTGAGGTTCAATATATGCAACGGCTAATTCAGGTCTAAATGTATCAGGAACGGGTAAAGATTTGCGATTGATTTTTCCATTGGGAAGACGAGGTAAAGCGTCCAGTTTGACAAAAGTATTGGGTATCATATAACTGGGTAACTTTTGTTCTAGGAAGTGTCGGAGGTGATTCACATTTGATTGTTCATCTTCTGAGAAAAAGACAACATAAGCCACTATGCGTTTAGTATTAGATTCATCTTCTTGCACGGTCACAACACATTCATTCAAAGCTGGATATTGACTTAAAACGGCTTCTATTTCTCCGATTTCAATTCGATATCCTCGGATTTTAACTTGATGATCAATACGTCCTAAAAATTCTAAATTTCCATCGGGTTGATAGCGAACTAAATCTCCCGTTTTATACAGTCGATTCAATAGATTTTTTTTATCAATATAGGGATTTGAGATGAACTTTTCTGCCGTTAATTCAGGTCGATTTAGATAACCTCTGGCGACTCCTTCACCCCCTAAATACAATTCTCCCTTCACTCCAATGGGAACAGGTTGTAAATACTGATCTAAAACATAGGCCTGAGTATTGTTGATCGGCTGACCAATTGACACTGATAATTTAGAACTACTTTTAACTAAAGCAAAAGTTGAGTAGGTTGTGTCCTCTGAAGGGCCGTACAAGTTATAAATTTGCTGAATTGTTTTCTGTTGTTCTAGCTGTTCAACCAGGCGATTTTGTAAGGCTTCTCCGGCTAAATTAACTGTACAAACTGATGACGGAATTCCCTTAATTTGAAGGAGATGAGCGATCGCACTGGGGACCGTATTAATTAATGTAATTTGATGAGCCGCAGGTAAATTGGGTAAATCTAAAGCGTTTTCAGCTAAAATGACTTTTCCTCCCAAACTCAGGGGAACAAATAATTCAAATACGGATAAATCAAAGCAGATGGAAGTTGAAGCAAGAACACCTGCAAGACTTTCTGGACTTAAAACTTCTTTCGCCCAATGAATTAACTGTATTGTACTCCGATGTTCTATTGCTACGCCTTTGGGTTGACCGGTTGAACCGGAAGTATAAATGACATAAGCTAAGTTATTTTCTGTTACTTCAGAGGTGGGATTTTCTGAACTTTCTTGAGTGATTTTATTCCAGTCTTTATCAAGATTAATTCTTGAGTGAGTTTCGCTGGCTTCTATTAAAGTTTCCGATTGACTAATTAACGCCGAAATTTGTGCATCTTGTACAATAAAAGATAGACGTTCTACCGGATAAGTGGGGTCAAGAGGAACATAAGCAGCACCCGCTTTTAGAGTTGCTAAAATGGCGATCACCATCTCAACAGAACGATTGACACAAATTCCAACTTTATCTTCTGGTTTTATTCCTGATTTTTGAAGATAATGAGCAAGCCGATTCGCTCGTTCATTGAGTGTTTTATAGGTGAGAATATCCCGATTAAAAATTACCGCAACTGCATCAGGTTCTCTTTTAACTTGTTCTTCAAATAACTGATGAATACATCTGCTATCTTTGAAGTCATGTTGAGTATTATTAAATTGAACTAAAAGGGTTTGTTGTTCGGTTTTGGGAAGAAGTGATAACTCAGATAAACGTTGTTCTGGATTCGCTACAATACTTGAAAGCAGGGTTTGAAAATGCTCAACTAAACGAGCAATTGTAGCTTCTTTAAATAAATCGGTGTTGTACTCAACTTGTCCTTTTATACCCTGTTCGGTATCCTGAAGGTTGAAGCGAAGTTCATATTTAACGGTCTTACTTTCTAAAGGTAAACGTTCTAATATTAACCCGGATAATTCTAAAGGTTTTACCGGAGCAAGTTGCAGATCAAACTTAACCTGAAAAAGCGGCATCATCTGGCTGAGATTGCGTTCAGGGTTCAACACTTCAACCAACTTTTCAAACGGTAAATCTTGATGAGCATAAGCCCCTAAAGTTACTTCTCGAACTCGCTGTAATAACTCTCGAAAAGAAGGATTTCCTGCCAAATTTGTTCGCAAAACTAAAGTATTAACTAACAGTCCAATTAAACCCTCAATTTCCGAACGGTCACGATTTGCTATATCCGTCCCAATAATGATATCATTTTGCTGAGTATAACGATGAAGTAAAACTTTAAAACTTGCTAATAATAATGTAAATAAAGTAATGCCTTCTTTTGCTGCTAATGCCTTCAAGGAATCAGACAAAGCTTTAGAGAGAGCAATCGGATAATGTTCACCTTTATCTGTTGAAATTGCAGGTCGTGGGTAATCAAGAGGAAGTTCTAAAATCGGTAATTCATCACCAAGTTGTTGCTTCCAATAATTAACTTGAGTCTCTAAAAGTTCACCCTGAAGTCTTTGACGTTGCCAAATCGCCCAGTCTGCATATTGAATCGGTAATTCTGCTAATGGAGAATTTTTATTTTCAACAAAAGCTTTATACAAAATACCCATTTCTCGCAGAAAAACTCCAATTGACCACCGATCAGAAATAATATGATGGGTAGCCATCAGCAGAATAAAATCTGTTTCATCTAACTGCAATAATATTAATCGTAATAAGGGATGATTCAAATCAAAAGGATGTTGAGTAAATTCGGTAATAATACGTTCAATTTCTAGCCTAGTTTCTGTTAGTTGAGTGAGGTCAAAAACGGGTAACGAAAAGGGTTGAAAGGGTGAAACAATTTGAATGGGTTGTTTGTCGGCGTTGGTTGTAAAAGTTGTTCGCAGCGTCTCATGTCGCCGGACAATTTCATTAAGAGTTCCTTCTAATATCGCCACATTTAGGCGCCCCCGCAAACGTAAAGCACTGGGGACATTGTATGAACTATTACTCGGGTCAAGCTGTTGAATAAACCAGAGACGCTGTTGAGCAAAAGACAAGGGTAAGGCGTCAGAGGTCTGCCTCCGAGAAATAGCCTGCACTTGAGGACGCTTTAACCCTCTCTGTTGCAGGCGTCGCTCAAACAGCTTTCGTTGTTCTAGAGAAAGATTAGCAATTAGTTTTAAAAATTCTTGAGATTGATTCTTCATTAGTCGCGAATTTAAAAATTACTTGTCTGTATCTAGGTGCTGTTGAACTTCGTCAGGAGAGAGGCTTTTGACCTCTGCCAGTAATTCGGCCATCTCTTGCCATTCATCGGGTTGAGGTTGATTTTGAGCGATGACTGTCGCAATCCCCGCTACCGTCGGCGTTTCAAACAATAAACTCCGCAAAGGTAACTCAACCTGGAATGTCTCTCGCAGACGGGAAATCGCCTGAATCGCCAGGAGAGAGTGTCCGCCAAGATCAAAGAAGTTGTCGTTGACTCCAACCTCCTCGATGCCCAGAACTTCTTGCAAAATTATAGCAATAGCTTGTTCAATTTCATCACGAGGCGCAACATATTCTTGAGATAAGTTGGGGCGAGAATGTCCTGAAGCCGATGATTGGGGCTTAGTTCGCGAATTATCAACTTTCTCTGACACAGGTTTCAGCTTGACCCACTGATTAATCCGAGTGTCTAAATCTCCCTTAGAAACAATCACTTGAGTCGGCGATTTTAATGATAAAATTCGCTGACAAACTTGACAAACTTCATCAGGTTTTAGGGTAAATTCTGCTAAATTTGCACCTAATCCTGTAACGGCTTTTTGTTCGGTTAGAGAGGCTATTGCATCCCAATTTACAGAATACCATAAAGTTGAAATTTTATTCGCTAAATTTTGATTATTTTTAAAATTGGCGAACGCATCAATCACCTGATTAGCAGCAGAATAAGCGGCCAAACCAATTCCACCAATAATTGATGAAAGTGAAGATTGAAGGAGATAAAAGTCTGGTTGTTTATCCCGCAACACTTTTTCTAAAACTAGCAATCCTTTAACTTGCTCTTGAAAACCATACTCGCATTTTTCCGGCTTCAGTTGTTGGAGTAAATCGATAGAGTTTTCATTACTCATAGGGGTTGAATAGATGACACCATGAAGTTCGCCAAACTGTTCATCTATTTTTTCTACAATGGCTTGCATTGCATTTTCATTGGTAATATCTGCTTTAAAAGTGACATAATCTGAAGAATCGGGGATTTTTTTAGAACTTACTAAAATCAGTTTAGCTTGCATATTTTCAGTTAAATATTTTTCTAAAACATGACCAATTCCCGAATGAAAATCCCCAACAATTAAGTAGACTCCGCCTTGTCGTAGTTGTATATTTTTCTCTTGATTTGCATCAATGCGAATGGGTTTAAATGTTCGCTTCCAACGATAATAATCCCGATAAGCAACAGTTAATTCTGTAGGTTCATCTAAAAATTCTGCAAGTAGGTAATCACTGAGTTTTTTATGATTTTCTTTTGCAGTTGAAACTATAACATCAAGATGACGACAAGACAGTTGAGGATATTCTTGTCCAATTCCCAAACATAGCCCTAAAACTGTGGCTTTTTCAGGATTAACTTCTTCTGAACCCATCACATTATAGATGGGATTTGTAACGACAAAAACTTGTATAGTATTACCAATTTTTCCAGGATTAATCGCTTGGCTTAAAAACAGTAAACTATAAAATTCTTGATTTCGATATGTTTTTAACGTTGAATTTGACGAGGGTTTATCATCTTCTATTCCCCAAAGATGAACAATATAATCAGGATGAAACTCTCGCAAGTTTAAATCTTCAATTAAAGCTTGGTAATCCTGTTTTTCTTGAGGGTTAATTTCAAAAGTTCGATAACCCACTTCGTCAAAGGTTTCTCCGATACTGACAGTAATAACATCCTGACCTGCATTCATTAATGTTTGAGCAATTTCTGTCCCAATTCCGAGAGAATCTATAAAAATTAACCAACTTTTTTTGAGTTGACTTAAACGATTCAAATCTACAGAATCAGGTAATAGCATTCTTTCCCAAGTCGGAACATAAAACCAGTCTGCTAAATTTCGTTTTTTATTGGGTTGTTGTTGAGGTTCTGATGAAGGTTCAACCCAGTATTTTTTGCGCTCAAAAGGATAAGTCGGTAAAGGCAAGCGCAAGCGATTTTCTGATGTATAAAATTTAGACCAATTGATATTAATTCCTGCTAACCAAAGCTTACCTAAAGTTGTGAGTAAAAAAGCAATATCAGATTGATTGTGTTGAGGATGACGAATAGAAGATAGTACAATCTGTTCGTTTGAATCTAGCTGCTGTTTTGCTAGAGAACTTAAAGTTCGTCCCGGCCCTACTTCTAAAAAAATGCGGCTATTCTGTTGAATTAACTCTGAAATTCCTGATGAAAATAAAACCGTTTGGCGCAGATGTTTAGCCCAATAGTTCGGAGCGGTTGCCTGTTCAGCAGTTATCCAAGTTCCGGTGAGATTTGAAATGAAAGGAATTTGAGGATTATTTAACGAAACTTTTTCTATAATTTTCAGAAATTCAGTTTGTGCAGAGTCCATCATTGGAGAGTGAAAAGCATGGGAAGTGTGCAGTCTTTTATATGGAGTTCCCTGTTTTTCTAGCTGTTCTTGCAAGCGTTCAATAGCAGCCATTGAACCCGATAATACAGATAATTTAGGTGCATTATTGGCGGCAATTGCAATTTCTGAACTTAGCAAAGGTTGCACATCTTCTATCGATAACGCAACAGAAATCATTGCACCGTGAGGCTGTTGCTGCATCAATTTTCCTCGATTTGCCATCAGAAAAAGTGCATCTTCTAAGGAAAAAATACCCGCCAAACAAGCGGCTACATATTCTCCAACGCTATGGCCGATCATTACTTCGGGATAAATTCCCCAATCTATCCACAGTTTCGCTAGAGCATATTCAACGACAAAAAGAGCGGGTTGAGCATAGAGAGTTTCGTTAATAGTCTCATCACTTTGAGATTGTTTTGGATAAAGAATATCCCGTAAATCTAAATTGAGATGAGGTTTAAGAGTTTCACTGCAATAGTCAACAATTTCTCTAAAAATAGGCTCTGTTTTATAGAGTTCAAAACCCATATTTACATACTGGGTTCCTTGCCCTGGAAACATGAAGATTACAGAATGATGACTCGGTTCTTGAAAGTGCGTAAAAACTTGATCTGGTTCTAAAGATTCTAGGGTGTTTATGCCTTCTTCAAGGGTTTTACAAACCATCATCCGACGATAATTAAATGCACGGCGTCCGACTTTTAACGTATAGGCTATATCAGCTAGGTTTAAATCTGAATGTTGCTTTAAATAAGTGACTAAATTGTTCGTAGCTGTTTCTAAAGCTGTATTTGTTTTTGCTGAAAGTAGTAGTAATTGCCAGGGACGAGAAGGACTAGACGGTTGAACTGTTGGCGCTTCTTCTAAGATCACATGAGCATTTGTTCCTCCAATTCCAAAAGAACTTACACCTGCTCGTCGAGGATAATTGTTCCTTTTCCAGTTTGATAAACTCGTGTTTACATAAAAGGGACTGTCCTCAAAATTAATTTGTTCATTCGGTTTTTCAAAGTGAACTAAAGGGGGAATTTGTTGATGTTTTAGAGCGAGAATTGTTTTGATTAAACCTGCAACTCCTGCCGCAGCATCTAAGTGTCCAACATTAGGTTTTACAGAGGCGATCGCACAAAAATTTTTCTTCTCAGTACCCGCACGAAAAGCTTGAGTTAATGCAGAAATTTCTATAGGATCACCCAAAGTAGTTCCTGTTCCATGCGCTTCGATATAGCTAATCGTTTCTGGCTCGACTTCTGCCATGATTTGAGCCGCTCGAATAACTTGTGCTTGAGTATCAATTCTAGGAGCAGTATAACTGACTTTAAATGCACCATCATTATTAATTGCCGATCCTTTAATAATTGCCTGAATTGAATCCCCGGAATTGATGGCATCTTCTAATCGTTTTAATACAACAATTCCGACACCATTTCCCCCGATGGTTCCTTGAGCTTGATCATCAAATGTTCGGCAATGTCCGTCAGGGGAATAAATGCCTTCTTCTTGATATAAATAACCGACTTGTTTAGAAATCGCAACTCCTCCCGCTAAGGCGATATCACAATCTCCACTTAATAAACTTTGACAAGCCAAATGAACAGCAACCAATGAAGTTGAACAGGCTGTTTGAATATCAATACTTGGCCCGGAAAGATTCAATTTATACGATACTCTGGTTGTTAGAAAATCTTTATCAGTCGCCAAAAAAAGCTGGTAGTTGCTGACTGAATTTCTGATTTTTGGGTTCGTATAAAGATTGAATAGATAACCATTCATTCCCGCTCCCCCGTAAACACCAATCGTTCCCGAGTATTTTTCGGAGTCATAACCGGCATTTTCTAGAGCTTCCCAAGCACATTCTAAGAACAAACGATGTTGAGGATCGAGAAGTTCTGCTTCTTTAGGATTAAACCCAAAAAATTCTGCATCAAATAAGTCTATTCCGTCTAATTTTCCACCTGCTTTAATATATTGAGGATGATTAATCAGATCCTCATCTACTCCAAGTTCTAGAAGTTCTTTGTCTTGATAGAAATGAATAGACTCAACACCATTTTTCAAGTTGTCCCAAAATTGTTCTAAATTCTGAGCTTCTGGAAAGCGACCAGCCATTCCAATGATGGCAATTTCTAAACCGTTATATTCAGTAGCCATTTTTAAGTTTTCCATTTTTGCTCAAGATTAATTTTTCAAACACAAGACAGTAAAATTAAATTTTAATTATTTTGACGTTTATCATTATCTCGAAAAGCTTTTCGTTGACGGAGTTGAGATAACCTTTTCTTACCAACTGTAAGCTGTTCTGTTCTATCCTCTAGCTGATGACTTGATTCTAATCGGGAGTGATTAAAATAATCAGCTAAAGCATGAATGGTCGGATATCGAAACATTTCTACTAATGGAATATCAGATGTAAATGCTGTTCTCAATTGGCTATGAACCCTCACCATTAATAAAGAATGTCCTCCTAAATCAAAAAAGTTATCGTGAATGCCAATATTTTCTAGGTTGAGAGCTTTTTGCCAAATTTGAGCAATTGTTTTTTCGATTTCAGTCTTTGGCATTACATAAGTTGCTTCTAACTGTGGACGAATTTGTTCGGGTATTGGAAGCGCTCGTCTATTAATTTTACCATTAGGAGTGAGAGGTAAAGCATCTAAGATTACAAAAGCAGAAGGTATCATATAACTTGGTAACTTATCTTCTAAAAATTTTCGCAGTTTTGTTACAGTAAACTCTGATTTTTCTGAACAGACAATATAAGCAATAAGACGCTTTTCATCAGCTTGTGAATTGACTACTACGACCGCTTGTTGAACTTGCGGATGTTGTTTTAATATCGCTTCTATTTCTCCTAATTCTATTCTAAACCCTCGCAGTTTAACTTGAGAGTCTAAGCGCCCTAAATACTCAACATTTCCATCGTTCAGATATCGCGCTAAATCTCCGGTTTTATACAGGCGTTCAGAAGTATTTTTAAAAGGATTGGGTAAAAAACGTTCTGCGGTTAAGTCGGCTCGATTTAAGTAGCCTCTGGCGACTCCGACTCCTCCAATATATAACTCTCCGGGTACTCCTATCGGAACGGGTTGTAGGTTTTTATCAAGAATATAAAACTCCGTATTAGCAAGAGGACGACCAATTAAAACGGTTTGATTTTTATCGAAATTTTCTGATTTTTTAAGTTGATAAACCGATGACCAAATTGTTGTTTCAGTCGGCCCGTAAACGTTAAAGAGTTGTTGATAATTTTGACTAAGTTGCTTTGCTAATTGTGGGTCTAACGCTTCTCCTCCACTGAGAATTTTTAGGTTGTGCTTTCCTGACCATCCGCCTAGTATTAACATTTGCCAGGTGGCTGGCGTGGCTTGCATAATTGTGATGTTTAATTGGTTAATTTTATGTTGAAGTTGTTGGCTATCTGTGGTTATTTTTTTGCTGGCAATGACTACACAAGCACCCCAAATTAAGGGTAAATAAAGTTCTAAGGCGGTGATATCAAAAGAGAGGCTGGTTACGGATAATAAAAGGTCTGATGATGTTAAATCGAGGTGTTTATTAATAGCAAACAGAAAGTTACTCAACGCATGATGAGAAATTTGTACACCTTTAGGTTGACCTGTAGAACCAGAAGTGTAAATAATGTAGGCAAGATTTTCGAGTTTAATCTTATTATAAAGGTTATCGGTTTTTTGTTGAGTAATAATTGACAAATGTTCGTCTATATTAAGAATATTTTGAACGGATAATTGCAGATGCTTCAGGGAAGTTTGAGTAATAATAAATGAGATTTGAGCGTTTTCTATAATAAAATTAAGACGGTCTTGAGGATAAGCCGGGTCAAGGGGAATATATGCGGCTCCAACTTTTAAAACGGCTAATAAAGCAATCACCATTTCACAGGAACGCTCTAAACAAATACCGATAGTTTGTTCGGGTTGAACGCCCTGTTTTTGTAGGTAGTGAGCGAGTTGATTAGCGGTTGTATTAAGTTGCTGATAGCTGAGTTGTTGATGTGAGTCAACAATAGCAATAGCATCCGGTGTTTGTTGGGCTTTGGTTTCAAAAAGTTGATGAATACAGGCGAGTTTTTCAAATGTTGTTTGAGTATTATTCCAATCTACTAGCAGTTTGTGTTGCTCAGATTGAGATAACAGTGAAAGTTGATAAAGCTTTTGTTGCGGATTTGTAATTATGCTGAAGAGTAAGGTGTTTAAATTCTCTAAAAGTTGAGTGATTGTTACTGAGTTAAAGTGTTCAGAATCATAGACAAGTTTTAGTGAAAGCTGAGAATCACTGACTGCGTAAAGTGTGAGAGGATAGTTGGTTTGTTCTTGAGCCGAAACATTTTTAATCTTGAGATTTTTTAGTGATTTTTTTAGAGTCGCATCAACGGGATAGTTTTCAAAAATAACAAGACTCTCAAATAAGGGTAAATTTCTGGGAATCTCACTCAAACGATGGATGTCTACTAAAGGGATATATTGATATTGCTGCGCTTCTATTTGTTGAGATTGAAGTTGTTTAATCCATTGCAATAAAGTTGCTTTTCCATCTATATAAATTCGCACCGGAAGGGTATTAATAAACAGTCCGACTATCTGTTCAGCGTTCATTAAGTTGGTAGGACGACCCGAATAAGTTGCTCCAAATATGACATCATTTTCTCCGCTATAAAAACTTATAATTAATGCCCAGGCTGCTTGTATTAAACTGTTAATAGTAACTTGATGTTGTTTGGCGAAAAATTTCAGTTTTGCTGTGACTTCTTCCGAAAGCTGTAGCTGCTGTTCTTGATAGTTTTGATTTTGACTATTAAAGCGGTCAGTTTGACGACTAATTGTTGTTGGTGTCGTTAAACCTTGAAGTATTTTACTCCAAAATGTCTGAGCATTCGATAGGTCTTGCTGTTTTAACCAAGCAATATAATCTCGATAGGGACGAGGCTTTTCTAGAGGTAAGTTTTGACCTTGAATAATAGTCTCATAAAGGGCGATAAATTCTTTAACAATTAAAGGAACAGACCAACCATCTAATAAGAGGTGATGATACGTCCAAATAAATTGATAAATATTATCTCTAATTTGAATTAAATTAAAAGACATTAAAGGGGCTTTTGCCAGGTTAAAGCCTTGTTTTCGTTGAGTTTTTAGTAAAACATTAAGTTGGGTTTGTTGTTGATCTGGTGTGAGGTGTCGCCAATCCTGATAAACAGTTACAGCTTTGACTTCTCGCCCTACAACTTGCAGCGGTTTCTCTAAATTTTCCCAAACAAAAGCTGTTCTTAAAATTGAATTTCTATTAATAACTTGCTGCCAAGCTTGTTCAAAGGCAATACGATTTAAACTGCCTTGGATTTCATAACAAGACTGTACAATGTAGGCTCCTGATTCGGGAGCTAACAAACTATGAAACAGCATTCCTTGCTGCATTGGAGAAAGTGGGTAGATATCTTCTATATGTTTTTGATTCATTTTCGTTTAGCTGTAAGTTGGTTTGTTCAGATTTTCTGGAAATACTTAAGGTTTAAAATTCTATTTGGTTTAGAACTTGATTAAGTTGATTTTGATCGAGTTCAGCCAATGAAAAATCAGAGGGTGTATAACCTCCCGCTTCGGGGGAACAGCAGTGATTAATAAGCTGATTTAAAGCTTCTCTAAAGTCCATTGCTAATTTTTCTATCGTGGTACGATGATGAAAGTTTTTGCTGTATGTCCAGTTAAATTTTAGTTTTCCTTGAATAATTAATCCATTTATTTCTAACAAATAAGCTCTAGTTTGTTTGGAACTACGAGCTTGACCGCTTGATTCCGAGGCTACACCTATCATAGAAGATGATAACATTTGATCAAATTGTCCGAGATAGTTAAAACAGATTTCAGCTTTAGAATTGGGAATTTTTGATTCTGAAGCAGCCAGATAGCGTAAAATTCCATAGCCCATTCCCGAGTTAGGAACTTGACGAAGTTGTTCTTTAATTGTTTTTATTGATCCTCCTAAATCTATTGTATTTAATTCTAATAGCATCGGGAAAATAGATGTAAACCATCCAACTGTTCGAGAAAGGTTGAGATCATTTAGGATGGATTCTCTACCATGATTTTCTAAATCAACTAAAAGGTAATTTTGTCCTGTCCAGTTTGATATTGTTTGTGTCAATGCCGTTAGCAAAATATCATTAATCTGAGTATTATAAGCCGAGGTAACATCTTTAAGCAAGGCTTTTGTTTTTTCCAAGCTGAGAGAGATTGTAACTGTTTCTGATGCTTGAACTGTGTTTTTTCCCCGACAGTAATCTATAGGTAATGAATCAGTCTCTTGAGTTAGAATGGTTAACCAATAATTTCGCTCTTGTTGAATTAACTCTGAGTTTGCATATTCTTGTAAAGCATCTGAACATTGTTTTAGGGATGTAGTTTTTAAAGACAGATCAAGCTTTTGATTGCTTTTTAGTTGTTCATAAATGGTTTTAAAATCTTCTAATAAAATTCGCCAGGATAAACCATCGACAGCTAAATGATGAATAACAAACAGCAGGCGATAACCCCGATGAAATCCTAAATTTAACAGCGCAACTCTAACCAAGTTTCCTGTTAACAAGTTCAGACTTTTATGAATTTCATTGACGGTGAATTCAAGAGCTTGGTTTTGTTGAGGTTCTGGAAGATTAGATAAATCAAAGTAGGTTAACGGTATCTCGGAGTTGGGGTAAGTTATTGTTTGTTTCCAGCCTAATTCTGTTTGCTCAAACTGAAGACGTAGTGCATCATGGTGAATTAATAACTGCTGAATAGTCTGTTCTAGAATAGCAATATCAATACTTTGTTGAACTTCAAGCAAAGTCGCCTGATTAAAGTGATAAATATCTTGCTTATGATTTTCAAAAAACCAATGTTGAATTGGAGTTAGAGGAACTGAACCTGTTATCAATCCTTGTTCGCTATTGATAGTTTTATCTACAGTAGCAATTGCAGCTAATTCAGCTATGGTTTGAGCTTGAAATATCTGCTTAGGTGTAAGCTGAATTCCTACTTTACTGGCTTTACTAATAATCTGAATTGCCAAAATAGAATCTCCTCCGATCTCAAAGAAATTATCGTGAATTCCTACCCGCTCAATTTGAAGAATTTCTGACCAAATTTCAGCCAGCTTCATTTCAATTTCAGTTTCAGGATTGACAAATTCTGATTGAGGTTCCAATTGAATAAGTTCTCGTTGGGATAAAGCTCGATAGTCTACTTTTCCATTAGCAGTTAGGGGAAGTGATTCTATGGGTATAAAAAGAGCAGGAATCATATAGTCAGGTAACTTTTCGGTGAGAAAAGAGCGAAGTTGAGAAAGGATGTTTAAAGATTGATTTTGAATAGCTTCTGAGTTTTGATAAAGAACTACATAAGCGATAAGACGTTTTTTTCCTGGTTGATTATCCGTAATTACAGCTACATCTTGAACCGATGAATGTTGGGTTAATACGGCTTCTATTTCTCCTATTTCTATCCGAAAACCTCTAACTTTAACTTGATTATCCAAACGACCTAAATATTCAAGCGTTCCATTCTTTTTATATCGCACTAAATCCCCAGTTTTGTACAAACGATGGGATGTGCTTTGAGGATTAAAAGGATTAGGAATAAATTTTTCCGCCGTTAAATCGGGTCGATTTAGATAACCTCTAGCTAGACCCTCACCGCTAATATAGAGTTCACCAGGAACTCCTGTAGGTACTGGATGAAGATAGCGATCTAGTACATAAATTTGAGTATTAGAAATCGGATAACCAATGGGTACAGACTGACTAATTTGATCAATATTTGTCATGGAGTAACAGCAGGAAAATGTTGTGCTTTCTGTGGGGCCATAGCCATTAATAAGTTTACATTCTGGGAATGTTTGTAATAGTTTATTAACATGAACTAGCGATAAAATATCACCCCCCGCTAAGAGTTGACGAACATTTTTAAAACTTTTAAGCTGTTCATCAACCATGAGATTAAATAACCCTGCTGTTAGCCAAAGTGTTGTTATATTATATCGTTTAATAATTTCTCCGAGTTCATTTAAAGAAGGCTGATGATTTGGTAATATAACGATGCGTCCACCATTGAGTAAAGCTCCCCAAATTTCAAAAGTGGAAGCATCAAAAGGAAGAGGTGCAGCTTGAAGAAAAATTTCTTCAGTATTAAAGTTTACATAATTATTTTCTTTAACAAGTCTAACCACACCTCGATGAGGAATACACACACCTTTTGGTTTCCCTGTGGAACCGGAAGTATACATAACATAAGCTATGTTTTCTGCTGTTACTTGATGAATGGGATTGTTTGAGCTTTCTTGGCTCAGAATTTGCCAATCTGTCTCTAGATTTAAAATAGGAATATTTAAAGCTTCAAAATAATTGCTGTTTAGGTCAGTAATTATTGCTGAAACTTGAGTATCTTCTAAGATAAATTCTAGGCGCTCTTGAGGATAGTTTTTTTCTAAAAAAACATAGGCTGATCCGGCTTTTAAAATCCCTAAAATACTCACAAACGTCTCAAGTGAGCGTTCCATGCAAATTCCGATTAATGTATCGGGTTTAGTGCCTATTTTTCGCAGATAGTGTGCGATTTGATTGGCTTTAATATTAAGCTCTCGATAAGTGAGTTGTTGATCGGCGTAGGTAAGAGCGATCGCATCAGGATATTGTTCTACCTGTTGTTCAAACAGTTGATGAATACAAGCTTCTCGCGGATAATTCGTTTTAGTTTGATTCCATTCAACTAAAATTTGTTGTTCTTCATCTTTATTTAATAACGTTAATTCAGATATTTTATGTTCAGGATTGACGATAATAGCTTTTAATAAGTTTTTAAAATGCTCGGCGAGTATACAGATAGTATTGGATTCAAATAAATTGGTATTGTATTCAAAAATTCCGAGGATATGCTCATCTGTTTCTGTTAATGACAAAGTTAAATCAAACTTGGCTGTTTGGCGAGTAATCTCAATAGGACTCCAACTTAAATCTGAAAATTTTACTTCTTTCAAAGGAGCATTTTGCAGCACAAACATGATTTGAAATAAAGGTGTGTAACTTAAAGATCGAGAAATTTTTAATTCTTCTAGTAGCTGTTCAAAAGGTAAATCTTGGTGTACATAGGCTTCTAAGGAGACTTGACGAACTCGTTGCAATAATTCCTCAAAGGTTGGGTTTCCTGATAAATCGACTCGCAGAGCTAATGTATTTACAAAAAAGCCAATTAATTTTTCAATTTCGGCTCTGTTACGATTGGCAATTGGAGAGCCAATAATAATATCTTCATTGCCTGTATAGCGATGAATTAATGTATAAAATGCAGTAAGTAACGTTATAAACAGGGTACTTCCTGACTGCTGACTGAGTATTTTTAAACCTTCTAATAATTGCTGGGATATATTAAAAGTATAACTGCCACCTTGAACAGTTTGAATGGCTGGACGAATGCGATCAGTAGGTAGCTGTGAAAGTGTAGGTGCATTCTGCAATTTTTGTCGCCAATAAGAAAGCTGATTTTCTAAAAATTCACCCTTTAACCATTGTCGCTGCCAACTGGCAAAGTCAACATATTGAATGGGTAATTCTTCTAAAGGAGAAGGTTCTTGATTTAGAAAAGCTTGATACAGTGTTGAGAGTTCATGTAATAATACACCCATTGACCAACCATCAGAAATAATATGATGGAAAGCCAGGAGTAATATATGTTCTTGTTCCTTCTGGCGCAGTAACTTAATACGAAATAAAGGACTAGAACCCAGATCAAAGTGTTGTTGAGTTTCTGCAAATAAAAATTGCTCAGTTGTTGCTTGTTTCTTGGTTTCAGACAACTGACTTAAATCAATAATCTGTAAGTCTAATTCACAAGTTTCTGAAATAGAAAGTTGGGGTTTGCCATCAATAGTGTGAAAAGCAGTTCTTAAGACTTCATGGCGATGAATCACTTCTGAAAAAGTTTGCTTGAGAATTGTAATGTTTAAAGTTCCCTGTAAACGAATAGCTACAGGAATATTATAAAAAGGATTGTTCGGCTCAAACTGTGATAAAAACCATTGTCGTTGTTGGGCGAAAGAGAGAGGTAAATTGGTAGAACGAGATATTGGCTGAATGGGTGAAATGGGGAGTTTTAAATGATTCTGCGTTAAAATCTCTACTTGTTGAGCAAGTTCAGCAATTGTAGGAAAATCGAATAAATAACGCAAAGGAAACTCGATTTTAAAGATTTGTCTAATCTGCGAAACTACACGAGTCGCTAATAGCGAATGTCCGCCTAATTCAAAAAAGTTTTCATTAATTCCAATTCCCTGTAAATTTAAAATATTTTCCCAAATTCCGACTAAAATTTCTTCAACTGGTGTTTGAGGTTGAATGCTGTTATTTGTGGTAGGAAGTTGATACTCAATCGCTGCTAAAGCACGACGATCTATTTTTCCATTGGGAGTTAAAGGAAAGGCTTCTAACTCTACAAATGCGGAAGGTATCATGTATTTCGGCAATTTTTCCTCAAGAAAAAGGCGCAATGCTTGATTATTATATTCTTGTTCTGGTGACTGTTGAGTTATATTTTCACGAATAAAGTAAACAACTAAACGCTGTTCGCCAGCTTGATCATAGTTGACTATAGCTACCGCTTTTTTGATTTTTGGATACTCATTTAATGCCGCTTCAATTTCACCAAGTTCAATCCGAAAACCTCTAATTTTAACTTGATCATCTGACCGTCCTAAGTATTCAAGATTTCCATCGGGTAAATATTGCACTAAATCGCCTGTTTTATAGAGGCGTTCTTGGGTTTTATTTTTACTAAAAGGATTGGGAATAAATTTTTCTGCTGTTAATTGAGGGCGGTTTAAGTAACCCCTGGCTACACCTAAACCTGAAATATAAAGTTCACCTTGAACACCAATTGGAACAGGTTGTAGGTGAGAATCTAGGACATAAAATTGAGTATTAGCCAGGGGACGACCAATTGAAACATAAGTCGATTTTTCGGGAGAAATATAACTTAAATTTAATTGATAAATAGCTGACCAAATAGTTGTTTCTGTTGGGCCATAAAGATTCCAAATTTGTTCAGAATTTTGTAAAAGTTGTTGGGCAAGATGATGATCGAGTGCTTCACCTCCGCAAAGAATTTTGAGATTTTTGCTTCCCGTCCATCCAGCAGCTATTAACATTCGCCAAGTTGCAGGTGTGGCTTGCATTAGTGTCGGATTGAAGATGCTTAATTTTTCACGCAATGCAACACCATCTGTAGCAATTTCACGACTGATAATTATTAAACGAGCGCCTACAATTATAGGTAAATATAATTCTAATGCTGCAATATCAAACGAAAGTGTTGTTACTGAAAATACAATATCTTCTTGCAATAAACCCGGTTTTTGACGCATTGCTATTAAGAAGTTTTTTAAGCTTTTATGGCAAATTTCTACACCTTTAGGCTGACCTGTAGAACCCGAAGTATAAATCACATAGGCTAAATTTTGAGGTGAAATTTGAGAGTCAATATTTTCGGAACTCTGTTGTGCGATCGCTTCCCATTGCTCATCTAAATAAATAACTTTATCTGTTTTACCGTTGTGATTGAAAAGGTTAGATTGAGTTAATAATAATGAAATTATAGCATCTTCTATTATGAAAAATAGACGTTCTTGAGGATAGGCAGGATCAAGAGGAACATAGGCAGCACCGACTTTCATAACGGCTAAAAGTGCGATGAGCATCTCACAAGAACGCTCTAAACAAATCCCAATTAATTGTTCAGATTTTACACCCTGTTTATGTAAGTAATGTGCAAGCTGATTTGCTTTGTAATTGAGGGTTTTGTAGGTTAATTGTTGATGTTCGTCAGCAACCGCAACAGCATCGGGTGTTTGTTTAACTTGTGCTTCAAATAATTGATGAATAGCGGCTTTATGAGAAATTTCTGTTTCTGTTTTATTCCATTCAATCAGAAGTTTATGCTGTTCAGTCGGTGATAATAAGGATAACTCAAACAATCGCGCTTGAGGATTACTAATAAATTCTAACAGTAATGTTTTAAAGTTTATCAAAATCTGCTGAATTTTTTCAGGAATAAAACGACTTTTGTTGTAATCTATCCTTAATAATAGTTCAGAATTGGGTAAAATAAACAACGCTAGAGGATAATTTGTCTTTTCAAAACCCCAAGCTTGACTGATGTTTAAGCTGCTGTTTGATTGATTTAATACTGTATCGAGAGAAATGGGATAATTTTCAAAGACTAGCAAGCTTTCAAATAGCGATGTTCCTGTAGGAACTTCACTACATTTTTGAATATCTATTAAAGAACTATAAGCATATTGCTCTCGTTCTATTTGTTGAGTTTGTAGAGTTTGCAACCAGGAAATTAACTGCATTTGGGGAGAAACTTTTACCCGTACAGGCAGAGTATTAATAAATAGCCCAACAATAGATTCTACTCCCGGTAAAGTGGGAGGACGACCTGATACTGTTGCACCAAATACAACATCATATTCGCCACTGTAACGACTAAGAAGTAACGCCCAAGCCCCTTGAATGACAGTATTTAAAGTCAAGTGATGTTGCTGACAAAATGACTGAATGTTAACTGTTTCTATGCTGGAAAATTGGATATATTCTTTACCGTAAACATCTTCGTTCTTTTTAGAATATTCTATTGTTAGTTGTGTTGGACTTGTAAAATCCTTAAGATTTTTATGCCAAAATTTTTCTGCTTTAGAGATATCTTGCTGTTGCAGCCAACTAATATATTCTCGATAAGGACGCGAGGGTTTAAGCGATAAGCTTTGACCTTGCTTAAACGCTTCATAGAATGCTAAAACTTCTTTGATGATCAGACCATTACACCAACCATCCATCAGTAGATGATGGTGACTCCAAACAAATTGATAAGTGCTTTCTTGTACTTTGAATAAGGCACAACGCATTAAGGGAGCTTGATCTAGTTTAAAACCTTTTTCTCGATCTGCAATTAAAAAAGATTGTAATTTATTCTCTTGTTTGTTTGGTGTTAAATTTTGCCAATCTTCTTCAATAAAAGGTAAGCTAACTTGTGAATAAACGACTTGCAATAGCTTCTCTAATTCTTCCCAATAAAAGGCTGTACGCAACACGGGATGTCGAGTTATAACCTGTTGCCAAGCTTGCTTAAATGCTTGCGTATTTAGTTCTCCAGAAATTAAACAACTCCGTTGCTCAAAATATACACCCGAACTAGGATTATACAGGGTGTGAAAGAGCATTCCCTGCTGCATGGGAGAAAGTTCGTATATATCAACGAGATCTTGTTTAGACATTGAAATTAATTCAGAATAAACTACAGGTTAATTGGGTTTAATGTTAGTTAATTTGTTTTTTTGAGTTTTGTTATAAATTTATCAAGTTGTTTTTGATTGATACGGGCGGAGGAAAAGTCTGATGGTGTATAAGCCTCGGCTTCTGGAGTGGAAGCATAAGTAATTAAAGCTTTTATTGCAGTAATAAAATGATTAGCCCAATATTCAATAGTTTCTCGTTTATGAATATTTTGACTATATATCCAATTCAATTGCAGTTTATTTGGACTCACAAACCCATTGATTTCTAACAGATAACGCCGAATTTGATCGGGAGAACGGTTGAACTGACTTGACTCTGATATATTTAATGTAAAAAATTCGGATTGTACCGGATTAATTTGACCGAGATAGTTAAAAATAACAGAAGCTTGAGGAGCCGCTTTTAATTTAGAACGCACACTTTTATTTTGGCTGAGATATCGGAGAATTCCATAATTCATACCATGATTAGGAATACGATTAAGTTGTTCTTTTATACACTTAAGAGCCTCTCCGGTATTGTGAATTGTTCCTAACTCTAGCACGACTGGAAAAATGGCACTAAACCAACCGACTGTGCGTGATATATTGATGTTTTCAAATAATTGTTCTTCTCTTCCGTGTCCTTCTAAGTCAATTAAAAGCGAGCGTAAACCTGTCCACTGAGCAAAGCTTTGAACGATGGCTGTTAACAAGATATCATTAATTTTTGTCTTGAATCTTTTAGGGATTTCTTCTAAAACTAGCTGAGTTTCATTGATATCTAAACTTAAGCAGATTTTAGCTGTTGAACCGACTGTATTGGCTGAATTTTCTACAGGAAAATCAACAGGTATTGAATTAATTGATTTCTGGGACTGAGCTAACCAGTAGTTTAATTCAGAGGTCACTTTTTCAGATTCACTATAAGAAATAAAGCCAGTTGACCAATCTTGATAAGAGCTTGTTTTAGCGGGGAGTTTTATTTTTTCTTGGTGGCTCAGTTGTTTGTAAGCTAGTGCAAAATCTTCAAGAATAATTCGCCAAGATACTCCATCAACAGCAAGGTGATGAATTATGAAGAGCAAACGATAAAGTTGATTATTTCCAAGTTTAAACAAAGCAGCTTGAACAAGTTTAGAGGAAATATTTAAGCTTTTTTGTAAACACTCTAAAGCTGTTTCATAGGCTTCTATTTTTTGATTTTCTGTTAATCCTGATAAATCAATGTAGCTGGCGTGAATAGTTTCTTCAGGATATGAATAAAACTGTTTGTAGCCTGTATTCTCCTGTTTAAATCTCAATCGTAAACTATCATGCTGTCTGAGCAGTTGCTGAATAGATTCTTCAATATATTGAAAGTTAATATCCGGTGAAACTTCCAAAACAACAGACTGGTTATAGTGATGCGGATGTAAAAGTTTTTGTTCAAAAAACCAATGCTGAATGGGTGTCAAAGGAACGAAACCTGCTGCTAAACCCTGTTCAGTTTTTAGCGGTTGATTTGAGGTTGCAATAGCCGCTAATTCAGCAATTGTTTGATACTGAAATATCTGTCTAGGTGTTAGTTTTAAGCCGACTTGAGTTGCTTTAGATATAATTGAAATGCTTTGGATAGAATCCCCTCCCAATTCAAAGAAGTTATCATAAATTCCAATGTTTTCTTTTCCTAAAACCTCTCTCCAAATTTCCGTTAATATTTTCTCGTTAGAGGTACTCGGAGCCACAGAAGAAGATGTTTTTATCACTTCCTCTACTTTAGGTAAAGCTTTAAGGTCTACTTTACCATTTGGAGTTAGTGGAAAGGCAGATAGGACAATAAAAGCATTTGGAATCATATAATGGGGAAGTTTAGTTTTGAGAAAATGATGCAGTTTATTTTGTATCTCTAAGCCAGAATCTTGAATTTCAGAGTGAAGTATGATGTGAGCAACTAAGCGCTGATGATTTGAATTTTCTTGAACTGTAACTCTTGCTTCTTGAACTTCTGGATGTTGAGTTAATACTGCTTCTATCTCGCCCAATTCGATGCGAAAACCTCTAATTTTTATTTGATGATCTAGGCGTCCTAAATATTCTATATTACCATCGGTGAGATATCGTGCTAAATCTCCAGTTTTATAGAGACGGTCTTGAGTTTTATTTGTATTAAAAGGATTAGGAATAAATTTTTCCGCTGTTAAGTGTGGTCGATTTAAGTAACCTCTAGCTACACCTAAACCTCCTATATAGAGTTCACCGGGGACACCAATTGGAACAGGTTGTAAATATCGATCTAAGATATAAATTTGAGTGTTTGCAATCGGACGACCAATGGATACTGAACCTGAAAGAGAAGCTTGAGTTTGCACCTGATAAACACAACATCCAACGACTGTTTCTGTCGGCCCGTATTCATTAATTAATCGGGTTTTTGGACTGTATTTACGCCAGAAAGAAAGGCTCTCAGCGATCAAAGCATCTCCACCGATAATCAATGAATTTATTGGACTTACTTTTGATTGCTTAGACAGAAGTTTGCTTAATATTCCTAAATGAGCGGGAGTGATTTTAACTAAGCTGAATTGAGTCTCTGAACTCAAAGCTTCGCTTAAACCTTCTATTTCTTGATTTTCTGGCAATATAAAAACTGTTTTTCCCACTAATAAAGGACAGAATAAACTGGTAATTGTGGCATCAAATCCGATTGAAGAATGTAGGGGAGAACCCTCTCCCTTAACGAAATCATATTCTTGAATTGCCCAGTTTAAATAATTAATAAGCCCTTGATGGGTTAACAGCGTTCCTTTGGGTTTTCCCGTTGAACCCGAGGTGTAAATAACATAGGCTAAATTGTGTATGGTTACTGAATTTTTAGGATTATAATCAATTTCAAAATCAATAATATTCCTGTTTTCTCTAATATTTGAAATTGCAGTTGATGGGATATGCTTTGCTATCTGTGAATTTAACTTTTCAGTGGTTAATACCATAGCAACTTGTGCATCAGAGAGCATAAAGCCTAACCGCTCTGAAGGATAGTTAAGATCGAGTGGAACATAGGCACCACCCGCTTTGAGAACTGCCAAAATCGCAACCACTAACTCGGGTGAACGTGGGATACATATTCCGACTAAAACTTCGGGCTTAACTCCTTTTTTTTGAAGATAATGTGCAAGTTTATTCACTTTTCTATTAAGTTCTTTATAAGTTAAAGTTGTTTCATTTTTAAAATTTTTGTCAAAATAAAAACGAATAGCAACCGCATCAGGCTGTTGTTGAACTTTGTTTTCAAATACATGATGAACACAGTTATTAATAT
>NZ_LATL02000219.1 GCF_000972705.2 Limnoraphis robusta CS-951
TCTCCAAGCCTCACGGCTTTGGATTACTGATTCATTGACAACCCTTACAGCAAGCTGGTTTCCTAACCTACTCCAGAGGGGTGAGTCTCCCCAGTCGTTCATCCCATTTCAGAGATAGTTTCGGTATGCCCTACCGTACTTGAGAAAAAATGCTTTATTCTCTGTACTTGGTGCTTTAAGGTTTTATCTTGCCAAAGCATTTCTTGCAAGAACCCCATACCTTAAGTTTTCAAGGTTCATTGCATCCATTAGATGCTGGGTTTTTAGACTGGTTGAATACCCTGCCAGTAGAGTTATTATAGCATTTTTCCTGGCCTTATATCCCCATACCTAAAAGGTAGGGGCGTGTGCGGCAATTTTTGGTAAAAGGATACCTCTGGGCAAAAGTTGCTGTCTTTTTCTCCATTTTTAGAAAAAAATTTAGGTATTTTCGCTCAAGAAATCGAGTTTTTCAGAGCAAAATGGGCCGGGAGAAAATTCTCTATAAGAATAAAAAAACAGGGTTAAATCTGTCAATCAAAAGCAGTTCAATGTTCCTAGCTTTTGGCAAATTTCCTCCTATCAGAGAACCATATTTTGACAATAAAATCTGTATTTTTTATCACCAAAAAAATCAGTATCCTACAATACTAGAAATAAACGAATTAAATTCTAAAATAAACGTAAACGCGCACAAAATTGATTGTTAGAATTTCCAACCCAACCCTTTTCTCAAACGATTTACTCTGTCAACTCATAGGAGAGGATTTTCATGTCTTTAGACAGTATTACAACCCAGTCTCCTCATCATGTAGTCATTATCGGTGGTGGCTTTGCTGGACTACACGCCGCCCGTGAACTCGGACGTGCTGCTGCGGTGAAAGTCACACTCATTGACAAGCGGAATTATCACTTATTCCAACCCTTACTCTATCAAGTTGCAACCGGAAATCTATCCCCCGGTGATATCGCCTCTCCCATTCGGAGTGTCATCGGTCAAAACAAAAATACCCAGGTCTTAATGGGGGAAGTCGTCGATCTAGATCCGGCAGAAAATAAGCTGTATCTCAAAGACGGTGAACTCAGCTACGATACCCTCGTTGTCGCCACGGGAGTGACACACCACTACTTTGGAAATGACAATTGGGCACCGGTCGCCCCTGGACTGAAAACCATTGAAGAGGCTTTAGAAATTCGCCGGAGAATCTTTTCAGCTTTTGAAAAAGCCGAGAAAGAACCCGATCTCGAAAAACGCAAAGCGTTGTTAACCTTTATCGTTATCGGAGCCGGCCCAACCGGGGTAGAACTCGCCGGAGCGTTAGCAGAAATGGCGCATCACGGCTTGAAAGATTGTTTCCACAATATTGATCCCTCTGAAGCGACGGTTCTCCTGTTACAAGGGGCTGATCGCATCCTCCCAACCTTCCCAGAGGATCTCTCCAAAAAAGCCACTGAAGAACTTGAGGGCTTAGGTGTTACCGTCAGAACCAATGCCCGCGCCATGAATATCGATCCAAATGGCGTAACGATCAAGTGCAAGGTGGATAATCACGTTGAATACATTGGTGCAACGACTATTCTCTGGGCAGCAGGCGTGAAAGCCTCCCCGATGGCGCAAGTGATCGCCAACCGCACAGGCGCGAACCTCGACAACTCTGGACGAGTCCTGATTGAACCCAACCTCACGGTTCCCAATCATCCGAATATTTTTGTGATTGGAGATGTGGCGAACTTCTCCCATCAAGGCTCGGAACCCTTACCCGGATTAGCTCCTGTCGCCCAACAACAAGGCGTTTATGTTGCTAAACTGATTCAGCAACGTCTAAAAGCTCGGATATTAGCTCCCTTCCACTACGCTGATAATGGCACCTTAGCCATGATTGGGCGAAATCAAGCCGTTGCTAACTTGACCTTTGGTAAATTCTCCGGTTTTACCGCCTGGATGATGTGGGTGTTTGTTCACATCCTCTTCCTGATTGAGTTTGATAACCAACTTTTGGTGATGATTCAGTGGGGATGGAGTTATTTCACTCGCCAAGGTGGAGCGAGATTAATTACAAACCGCACTTCTCCTGAAGAGACTTCTGTTGAACACGAATCTGCCGTTCAAGTCTAAAACGTAACGATCATCGGGTGCAATCTAGAGGTGTTGTTGTATTCAACCTCTCTAACAGATAATTACTAATTGTCAATGACGTGCTGTGTACAGAAGTATCATGGCACGTCTGTACCTGTTTAATGGCATAATCAATCAGTACAGGGTCAAGGACTTTTTTCCATGATTGGCCAGCTTCTAGACGGGCGCTATCAAATTCTCAAAGTTATTGAGTCAACCGAGTTAGGAAAAACCTATCTCGCCAAAGATACTCGTCGTCCGGGTGAGTCGTTGTGCTTTGTCAAGCATTTACATTTAGTCGCGGAAGATCCTGACTTTGTGAAAATCGCCCGCCGTCGTTTTCAACAAGAAGCCCAAACTCTAGAAAAGCTTTCTCAACACGATCGCATTCCTCAACTCTTAGCGTATTTTGAGGAAAGCAAAGAATTTTTTCTCGTTGAGTCCTATATTTCCGGTCAATCTCTCGCCCATGAAATTCTACCCGGTCATCCTTTACCGGAAGAATCAGTTATTCAAATTTTAATTGAAGTTTTAGAGATTTTACTCTTTGTTCACGGACATGGTGTGATTCATCGAGATCTCAAACCGACTAATTTAATCCGCCGCGACTCCGACAGAAAAATCGTTTTAATTGATTTTGGTGCCGTTAAAGAAATCAATATTAATCAAAATCATAATCCCCCCACAGCTCGGATTGGTACAATTGAATATATGCCCGTTGAACAGTTTGAAGGCAATCCCCATTTAAACAGTGATATTTATGCTTTGGGGATGATTGGAATTCAAGCATTAACGGGGGTTCCAATTTTTGAACTTCGCAGATTACGAGAAAATAATCTATCTAATAATTATGAATTAGTCTGGAGACATCTAGCAATTGTCAGCCCGGAATTGGGTGATATTCTCGATAGAATGATCCGCCATGATTACCACAAGCGTTTTCAGTCAGCCGGAGAAGTTTTAGCGGCCTTAAGAAGACTAGATGAAGACTCTCAAACTCTAGTGGCTCGGCTCGATCTCTATCGCGAAGAAGTCAAACAACGATCAGATCATCGAGGTGATATTTCGATTGTCGGACGAAAGATTTTAGATGAACTTCGCTTGAGTTTAGAATTAACAAAAGATGAAGCTGAAAGTGTTGAAGATGAGATTTTAAACCCTTATCGAAAATACCGCGAAAAAGGCGAACGTTACGAACAAGCCTTAATCGAATCAATGCAGCAAGAGTATCCGTTTACCCCTGAAACCCGTGAAGAACTGCAACGGTTACAACAAATTTTAGGAATTAGTGATGAAGATGTTGCTTTCATTGAAAAACAGATTCTTCCTCGTTCAACTCGAGAGCAAATTATGAACCTATTTTCTCGTTTTAACTCTCCCAAACAAGAAGGAAGAAGTTATAATAATCGTCGCCGAAATCGCCCAATAGTTCGCCGAAACTTATCTGGTTTCTGGGTATTGCTGGGGGCAATCATAGCGGCTATAACTGCTATTGCTTTTGCCTTTTTTGAATATCAAAGAGTGCAGCAAAATCGAGCATCTCAAGCACAGCAAAGAGTGTTGGATCAGCAACAAATTACTCGAATTCAGAATATTTTAGAACAGGGAAACTACGAACTCTGTATTAATGAAGCCGCCAAAATTCCTGAACGTTCAACCCAGTATCTCGAAGTTCAAAGAATTCAGCAACAGTGCAACGATGCCTTAAACTGGAGACAGGTTAAAGTTCGAGATTTTGCTCAACATTTAGGGTCAGTCAGTGCAGTGGCTTTTAGTCCTGATGGTCGAACCATTGTCAGTGGTAGCCGTGATCAAACCGTTAAAGTTTGGGATACAAAAACAGGGGCTTTATTACAAAACTTTGCTGGAGATTTATCTCAAATTACTTCCGTTGATTTTAGTCCCGATGGCGGTGAAATAGCCGCAGGAAGTTTTTATTGGCGAGTCCTAGAATGGAGTCTAGAAACGGCTGAACTCTTTCTTCCCCTCGAACATCAAGGCACCGTTTGGTCAGTCGCTTTTAGTCCTGATGAACAAACGATAGCCAGTGCAAGTGGCGATCGCACGGTGCGAGTTTGGGATAGACAAACCGGGGCTATTTTATATAACTTTATCGATCATGCTGATATTGTTTACTCCGTTGTTTTCAGTCCTGATGGAACCAAATTAATTAGTGGTTCTAAAGATAAAACCGTTAAAATTCTGGACTTAACAACGGGAATTGTTCAGAATAGTTTAGAAGGACATACCGATGAAGTCCGAACAGTTGCGATTACTTCCGATGGTCAAATTATTGTCAGTGGTGGCTATGATGATACTGTCAGAATTTGGGATGCAAACACCGGACAATTATTAAAGACTCTCACAGGTCATACAGGCGATATTTTGGCGGTTGCTATTAGTCCAGATGGTCAAATTATTGCCAGTGCAAGTAAAGATCGTACCCTAAAAATTTGGAATTTAGCAACAGGAGAATTACTCAACACCTTAAGCGGACACACCGACGAAGTTTATACCGTTACCTTTAGTCCAGACAGTAAAATGATTGTCAGTGGAAGTAAAGATCGCACTATTAAACTTTGGCAAAAATAGAAATTTAAATATGTTAAAGTCAATTAATAGTGTTTTTAGGAGCGAGGTTTTATCAATGGTTGCACCCGTTCAATCCTCAACTCAATCTAAAATTTATTACCCAGAAGATGACGGTTTACCGATGTCTGATAATACTCTACAATTTCGCTGGATTACCGTTATTCAATATAACCTAGATTGGTTATTTGCGGATAACCCTCAAGTGTTTGTAGCGGGTAATTTATTATGGTATCCCGTTGAAGGTTATCCGAAAATTTGTCAAGCACCCGATATTATGGTTGCATTTGGAGTGGAAAAAGGAGAACGAGGATCTTACAAACAATGGGAAGAACATAATACTGCACCACAAGTTGCTTTTGAAATTCTCTCTCCCAGTAATACGTTAAAAGAAATGAACAAAAAACTGTTATTTTATGCGCGTTATGGAGTGGAAGAATATTACATTTATGATCCGCAAAAAAATGACTTAAGCGGTTGGATACGTTCAGATAATGACAATGAAAACTTTTCCCTTTCAGTCATCGAAGAAATGGAAAACTGGGTGAGTCCCCGCTTGCAAATTCGCTTTGTTCCGGCTGAGGAAGAATTACAAATTTATCTCCCCAACGGAGAAGCCTTTGCAACCTATTCAGAAGTGAGAAATCAACTCGAACAAGCCCAAGTTCGTGCTGAACAAGCCCAAATTCGTGCTGAACAAGCTGAACAACGATTGAAAGAAATGGAAGAACTCTTAAACCGATATCGAAATGAATTTGGAGACTTATCAGAATAAAAAGATCCGCGTCACCCATCTGACTCATCGTTGGATGGGTCAGTGTAGGAACCTAACACCCCAAAAATAACGCCTCAGATGAAAAAAGATTAATCAAAGTCTTATAATCAATGCTATTAGGGCTTTTCAGGGAAACCTGGACCAATCTCAGATAGCCGATATGCAACTTTCGTCCGCCAATATTAATCATACACAACAAAAGAATCCGTAATCTTGATTGAAGAGATTGAAATTAATACAAGGTGATACAGAGGAGAAAAGATGGTTATGACGATGAAAGCACTTCCCCTATTCGGTCTTGTAGTAGGACTATTATCCCCAACTGCGGTTAGTCTGGCAAAAGTTCCTTTAGCATCTTCTCCCAACTTACAACCCCAGATGCAAATTAGCTTAGAATTTCCTCCCGCACCCACTCGCAGTGGGGCGCAGAGTTCAGCAGGAGGCGGTACCCGGGGAAACGATAAGGAGGGCAAAATCTGCACAAAAGGAGAAATACCCCTAACGGCTTTAAGACCCCTAGAAAGTGAAACAGAAGTCACGATTTCAGCTCATCCAGATTTGTTTATATTCGTCCCGGAAAACACGGCTAAACAAGGACAATTTATCATGGTCAGCGAAGCCGGAGACGATGTATATAGCGAGACTTTTGACTTACCAAATCAAGCAGAAATTGTACAAGTCAGTTTACCCGAAACCGTTTCATTAGAAGTCGGCAAAACCTACCAGTGGCAATTTATTGTCTTGTGTAGTGCGACTGACCCCAAAAAAGTAGAATTTGTTCAGGGGAAAATCACCCGAACTGAACTCAGCCAAGACCTGAAAACCAAAATAGAAGCAGCCTCTGAACCCCTCGAACAAGCGCAACTCTACGCTAAGGAACGAATTTGGCAAGATACACTAATGATATTAGCCAAGTTGCGCCAATCAAACCAAGCTGAATGGGAACAACTCCTAAAATCCGTTGGACTCGATGCGATCATTGCTTCAGCCCCCCTCACCCCTTGTTGTGTCGAAGACTCAGAAGCAACCCCCAGCCCAGCCGAACAATAATTGAGGGATGGCAGAATGTGGGCTACCTATAAGCGTCTTTTGTGGGACTGGCGGGGAGTTTGGATCACAACCCCATCAATGGCAGTCGTCGTCATTCTCCTGCGTTTGACAGGGATATTAGAACCTTTAGAATGGTCTGTTTATGACCAATATATGCGACTTCGCCCCCCTGAACCCCCAGATGAACGCATTGTGATTGTGGGTTTAGATGAAGCTGATATGAAATATATCGGTCAGGGATACGTTCCCGATGGCGTTTATGCGGACTTATTACAGAAATTAATCGCCATGCAACCAAGGGCGATTGGGTTAGATATTTATCGGGATTTACCCTATGAACCGGGTCACAAAGAATTAGTCGAAATTTTTAAATCTACCCCGAATTTAGTGGGTGTAGAAAAAGTGATTGGGGATGAATTACGCCAACGAGTTGCACCGCCCCCCACACTCAAAGAAAAAGGACAAGCAGGTGCGAATGATCTGATTCTGGATAAAGATAATACCGTTCGACGGGCGTTATTAGTTCAAAACAATCAAGATGGAAACACCTATTACAGTTTTTCGTTGTATGTGGCGATGCTGTATTTACAAGCCGATGGTATTTCTCCTCAAGTCGTAGACGGGACAGATAATTGGTGGAAATTTGGCAATATTATATTTACGCCTTTTGAAGCGAATGATGGTGGTTATGTGAGGGCGGATGCGGGAGGATATCAGGTTTTTATTAACTATCGGGGGCCAATACGAACCTTTGAAACGGTTCCCTATCGTGATATTTTAGAAGGGAAAGTTGCGCCGGATTGGGGACGGGATCGGATTATTTTAATCGGATCAGTCGGTGAAAGTTTTCAGGATTTATTCGCCGCGCCCTACACACAAGCCGCCGATCAACGCATTCCCGGTGTGGAAATTCATGCCAATATTACTAGCCAAATTATTAGTGCAGCCTTAGACAATCGCCCTTTAATTAAAACTTGGTCTGAACTGATAGAATGGCAATGGATTTTAATCTGGTCGGCTATTGGGGCGAGTTTAACCTGGAAATTGCGTTCATCCCGTGATGTCAAGCGGTTTTTATTCCGAGAAATCGGCTTTTTTATCCTCGCTACCGGAGTCTTATTTTCAAGCAGTTATCTGGGTTTTTTACAAGGGTGGTGGATTCCGGTAATTCCGCCTTTTTTAGCTTTGTCGGGTTCGGCGATCGCTATTACCGCTTATGTCGCCCGCAGCGCGGCAGAAATTCGGAAAACCTTTGGGCGTTATCTCAGTGATGAAATTGTTTCTACGTTATTAGAAAGTCCGACGGGATTACAGTTAGGCGGTGAACGTCGCAAAATTACAATTTTAACCTCGGATTTAAGAGGATTTACAGCTCTTTCTGAACGATTATCCCCGGAAGAAGTGATCAAAGTTCTCAATTTTTATTTATCAAAAATGGCAGATGTGATTACTGATTATCAGGGAACGATTGATGAATTTATGGGAGATGGAATATTAGTGCTATTTGGAGCGCCGACTCAACGTCCAGATGATGCAAAACGAGCGATCGCTTGTGCAGTTGCGATGCAATTAGCAATGGTTGAAGTCAATAAACAAATCGAAGCTTGGGATTTGAATGCGTTAGAAATGGGAATTGGAATTAATACCGGGGAAGTGGTTGTCGGGAATTTAGGTTCAGAAAAACGTACAAAATATGGTGTTGTTGGAAGTCAAGTTAATCTCGCCTATCGAATAGAATCTTATACCACTGGCGGACAAATTATTATTTCAGAAACAACGTTAAAAGAAGCGGGAGAAGATTTGATAGAAATCGAAAATCAGAAGTTAGTTCAACCGAAAGGTGTTAAACGTCCAATTAACATTTATGAGGTGGGTGGAATTCGCGACAAATACAATCTCTTTGTTCATAAAGAAGAAGAAATCTTTTATCCTTTGTCTGAATCTATTTTCCTCTACTACACGATTTTAGAAGGAAAACACGTCGGTGAAAATTTGTTTCCCGGTGAAATTTTAGCACTGTCTAATAAAGGTGCGTTAATTCTCGCCATAACAGGGAGTGAATCTTTACCCACCATGTTAACCAATATTAAACTTAATTTAAAATCAGAATTACCTGAAATGCGGGAAGATATTTATGCTAAAGTTTTAGAAAAACCTGCGGAAAGTGGAAAGTTTTATATTCGTTTTACCTCAAAACCTCCCGCCGTTGAAGCAAAACTCGATGAAGTTTATCAGTCAATTCAAGTTTAGAGTCTGTAGATAAAAATCACCAACAACAGTTTTTATGGTCATAAATCAAAAAATACTAACTATAAAACCATAAAAAAAACACATCCCTAGTGCCAAAAATAGGGATATATTAAAATCATAAAGTTTAAATTTTAATTGTTGATACGTTGATAGTTAATCGTATTTGTAATCTTCAGAGTCCATAAAGATTCCTTTAATTAATGCTCCCCCAATATAACCCACTACTCCGCCAATTGCCATTGCACCCAGTGCAGGAACGGAAAGAGGTAATAATCCTGCTGTTGCACCAGCAATTATATAACCTGTTGCTTGTTCAACATAATTATTGACTTGACTTGAAATTTTTTTACCTGTTTTACACCAGTGAACAAAGTGTTCACAATTATTCCAAAAAAGGTCATAATCGGTTTCACCTAATTTATTAATAGCTCTGTGAACTACTGTCTCAGACTTAAGACAAACTTCATCTTTGTAAAGCAAATAATACACATCTTGATTTCTTGCAAATTTTTCAAAAGAAAGTCCCTTGATCTTTCTCTTGTTGTCGTAATGAATAACCACATCTTTATAATGTCTGTTGTTATAAGTGATGTCACCACAGTAAATACCATGATGAGAATAGCCTTCATGCAACCGATAAATATGATCTCCAGGCTGAATAATATATGTAGATGTATCTGTCATAAGTTTGTATTTCTCCTGTGTTAATGTCTCGATTTTCTTTCTAATATGAGTTTAGCTTTGAAGTCTCTGAAAAACAATACCGGAGTTTACGGAATTATTGTATTGGCTTATTGTTACAACAATGAAAAATTTAATTCGTAAAAATACGGAGTTTAAATGCTAAAGCACTCGTTTACTATAAGGGGGAATTTTACAAAGTGTTAAATCCCACTCTGTCCGTCCCATCAATAGATATAATGAAAAGAAGATTGAAATAATTTTAGTCAGTCTATTATAT
>NZ_LATL02000220.1 GCF_000972705.2 Limnoraphis robusta CS-951
ACCCTGCCAGTTGAGTTATTATAGCATTAGAAAGAGCCTTATATCCCCATACCTGAAGGTAGGGGCGTGTGCGGCAATTTTTGGTAATCATGGAGGAAAGCCGTGACCAGCACAACTGACGTATTAAGGCAATCTGTCGTGGTGTTTTCAAAAAATTATCTACCAATGAGCCGGATCGATATTAAACGAGCGATCGCGCTGTTAGTGACTGGTAAAGCGGAACCTCTAGATACCTCTAAAACAGCCCCGGGATGGTTCGTCCGTTCTCCTAGCGTTGTGCTGCACGTCCCCGAACAAATTCGTTTGACGATGGCAGGTAATGAACGACTTTGGAAAGTGCCACCTGTTAACCGTAGAGAAATTCTGCGTCGAGATCATCACAAATGTCAGTATTGCGGAAGCACCAAACGTTTAACCATTGACCACGTTCTTCCCCGTTCCAAGGGTGGAACCCATACTTGGGATAACGTTGTGACAGCCTGCGAACGATGCAACTCGCTCAAAGGCGATCGCACCCCAGAAGAAGCCAAAATGCCGCTCCGCACTCCAAAGGCACCCTTACATCCGGTTGTTGCCTTCGCTGAACAGTTCTGGCGCGATCACCCACTTGAATAATTGTCATTTGTTAAGCCCTATCTGTCGGTTTTTATCCAGCGCATAACTAACAAATGACGAGCTATATGTAGAAACAGGCAGTGAAAGGGGACAAAATTACCAATGTTAAAGTTAACCTACACTGAAACCGCTTTTCACATGGAGCGTCTGACTCAATCTCCCGAGCAGCTTGTCTCGCTGCGAGTTCGGTTGGCGATGCGAGTCGGTCAAAGCATTCTGGTTGAACCAAGTTCTGCTGCTTTTCTGCTTCCCCGTCATTTGCCTATGTTGCCAATGTTNGTAGAAACAGGCAGTGAAAGGGGACAAAATTACCAATGTTAAAGTTAACCTACACTGAAACCGCTTTTCACATGGAGCGTCTGACTCAATCTCCCGAGCAGCTTGTCTCGCTGCGAGTTCGGTTGGCGATGCGAGTCGGTCAAAGCATTCTGGTTGAACCAAGTTCTGCTGCTTTTCTGCTTCCCCGTCATTTGCCTATGTTGCCAATGTTAGAGGATGCTTTATCAAAACATAACTCCGATGCGATCGCTGTGTGTGTCGCGGATGCGGAGTCTGTTGAAGTTAGTTTGACTGGAACTTGGATCACCACTGATCCAGACGAAGAAAATGGTATATTCATCACGCTTTTGGATGAATACACAGAATATTTGCTGTTTACATTGTGGCAAGAAGCCTACATCGGTGCATCTTTTACAGTCAACAGTGATTAGTAATCAGTAACCAGGTTTTACAGTTTACAGTAGGGGCAATTGATGAATTGCCTCTACCATTGTTAACCCTAAATCAATAATTCTTCTAATTGATGTTGGTTCCAAAGGGATTGATATAATCCTTTTTGTTGTACCAATTGCTCGTGAGTTCCTTCTTGAACAATTCTTCCTTGATCCATCACTAAAATGCGATTTGCTTTGGCTGCGGCTGACATTTGATGCGAAATAAACACAACTGTTTTTCGTTGGGTTCCTGTCGTTAAATTCTGCAAAATTTCCGTCGCCGTTTGATTATCAACACTCGAAAGTGCATCGTCCAAAATTAACACGGGAGCATCTACCAATAAAGCCCGAGCCAAAGCCGTTCGTTGCCGTTGTCCGCCTGAAAGGGTAATTCCTCGTTCTCCAACAATCGTATCATATTGTTGTGGAAAATTGATAATTTCGCCGTAAATTTTAGCCGTTTTTGCTGCGGATTCAATTTCTGAAAAATCCGCTAGAGGGTTTCCATAGCGAATATTTTCTCGAATCGTTGTACTAAACAAAAAGCTTTCTTGGGGAACATAAGCAATTGTATTTCGCAACTCGGAAAGTCTTAACTGGGTAATATCTTGACCATCGAGAAAAACACAGTCAATGTCAATATCCAATAAACGAGGTAAAGCATTAGCTAGGGTTGATTTCCCTGAACCAATTGCCCCCACAATTGCCACCATTTCACCAGGTTTTATGGTAAAATTAACCTGATCTAAAGCCGGTATTTTACTTCCGGGATAAGTGTAACTCAGATTTGTAGCACTCAGCCAACCTTGAACGGGAGTTGATAAAGGAATGGGATCAAAATGATCGTGAATTTTAGGTTTGACACTCAAAATCGCTTCAATCCGATCAATACTCACTTCTCCCCGTTGATAAGCGGTAATTGTAAACCCAAGTAACGCCGTCGGAAAGACTAATCGTTCGATATACAGAACTAACGCAACAAAATCTCCGACATTTAACTCGCCTTTAGCAATCACTTGATCTCCCACTGCCAGGAGAATTAATAAACTTAAACTGGCTAATCCCCCTAAAACCGGAAACAAAAAATTACGGGTTTTTGCTAAACTCAAATTAGCGGCAAACAAATTATAATTATACCGTTCAAACGCTCGCTGTTCGTTTTCTTCTTGAGCATAGATTTTAATTAAAGAAATCCCGCTCATATCTTCCTGAAGCAAGTCGCTGATATTTGATAACTTCTCCTGCACCTCCATCTGTTGATCCCGCAGTTTGTCACTAAAAACCTGCACTAAAATCAACATCACGGGATAAACAGAAATTGATAACAGCGTCAATCTGACATTAATGAGTAACATGACAGGTAGAGTTAAAGCATAAGCAAATAGCGTATTTGCCAAGCTCAAAATCGCAAACCCTAACAAACGACGAATATTATCAACATCACTGGTGGCTCGGTTAATTAAGTCTCCAATTCGACTATTAGAAAAATAAGCAGGTTCCAGGGTTAACAGATGTTCAAAAATATTTTGTTTGAGGTCATATTCAACTTGTCTTCCCACTCCAAAAATTAAGATGCGAGAAACCATCCGAATTACCCACATCAGAGAAGCGAGTCCAAAAATTAAGAAGACTAGACCGATAATTTTACGGAGATCAATCGCATTTTCTAAGTCATTAATACCATTGCGAATTAACAGGGGAATANCCCACTCCAAAAATTAAGATGCGAGAAACCATCCGAATTACCCACATCAGAGAAGCGAGTCCAAAAATTAAGAAGACTAGACCGATAATTTTACGGAGATCAATCGCATTTTCTAAGTCATTAATACCATTGCGAATTAACAGGGGAATATAAACTCCTAAACCGTTAACAAGTAATAGAGTAAAAATTCCAAGCAGCGATTGTTTCCAATGCGGTCGAATGTAACTTGCTAGTTTTTGCAGTCTTGAATAAGCCATGTTAAAAACTTCAACGTTTATTCATTAAAAAGGGATTTACCCTAGCAAGCGAGAGGCTTGCACTACCCATAAATTGTACAAAAATTTACCCGCTTCAAGTTCACAACTCCTTCAATATTTGCTATATTAACAAAATAGCTACTCTGCACTGTGAGTTGAACGTTCAGGAAAAAGCTGACAAGATCGAGAGGTCGGTTGGTTCACTTCCAACAAACGAGAGGTGATCAATCGATTCATCCACCCTTCTAAATAAATACGGTTCGCTTGTTGTTGTTGGGAATCAGTGCTATTGAGTGGATAAGGTGCTAATCCTTGTATTGTTGCGGTTGTCACACAATACATTGACTTTTGAAAACTCTGACAAATTTGCACCCGTAAATCATCTTCTCCTCGACAACTTGTACGGTAAATCTCGTGTAAATAATCGGGTAAATAGTGAATCATATCTTGCATTAATTGCGTCGGCGGAATTCCTGAACCGCCAATCGGAAGGGGATCAGCGTATAATGCACCGTAGGTAAACTCTTTTTGTTCGGTGGGAATTTGATGGACTTGAGCATTATAAGAAACGACACCTTGAAACGGTGTTCCTCGGAAGAAAACTGCTTCTACATAGGGAATGGCTGTGTCTGCTAAAAAGGTTAATCCGACAGAATCGGGGATGATATCATAAACGCGATCGCGAAGTTTTACTTTGTAAGTAATCGGTTGATTTGCAGCAGCAACTAAACCCTTTAAAATATGCTCAACCACGTGAGGAATTGATGTAATTTCACCTTGATCGTAGCGATCAGAAAGTTCGATAAACATATCGCTCATTACGCGCCAAAATTGACCTAAAGCACTGTAATAGGACAGTTGACGAATAGATTCGGGAAGAAAATCAGGAAACAGTTTATTGACTCCTAAAATCAACCCATTATTTTTAAACCTTGCTTGAATGGCTGTATTAGCAAGCTGCTTAAATTCAGGAGAATCTAAATAAGCATCTAATCCGCCGCCCCCATGCCAGAGCATGGCTTTCATACAATATTCAGCATACTCATAGTTAATCCGATCATGCCACCAATGCTGTAACAATTTTGACAGCGTAATTTCTCCATTGAAATATTTAAAAAAGGGAAAGAATACAAGAAATTGATTTTCAGCAATGTAAATTAGATTACGAGAGTACGCATCCAAAACCACGCCATAGCTTTTAAGAATGCCAACAACTTCGACCACATTTTCCGGGTAGTCAGGCAGGAGGGCATCACCAGCTTGCAGTCGTTGGATAAATTCTTCGAGTGGATGAAGAGTAGGTTGAGATGTGGTACTGCTCATAAGTTGGTTATTTGTTGGTTTGTTTGTGATTATTGGTAGGTCGTTTGATGACGACTGTTTAGGGGACTGAACTTCAGAAATATTGCAGCCAGTCCTCTATATTTTAATTATTATTTCAACCGATTTGTTGGGGAAGCATGGGCAACGGTAGCAGAAAGATTCACTAAAGCAGTGGTTGTCGTTTCACTTAAGTTAAGAAGTAAACTGGGTTGAATTCCCAAGATTGTAATAATCATAGCCAGAACCATAGCGGGAATGCGATCGCGCCATTGAACTTGTGGCAGATTGACAACCCAATCTGATAAACGTCCGAAAAAGACGCGGTTGATCATAATCAGGAAATACACCGAAGTTAAACCCGTTCCAATCATGCACAATAACGTTTGTACAGGAAACACTTCAATACTGCCGCGAAACACAATAAACTCAGAAATAAATCCAACTAAACCGGGAATTCCTGAACTTGCCATCACCGCTAGAATCATCAAACTGCCAATTAAAGGCAAACCTCGTTCCGGGTTCAACAGTCCACGCAACACATTCAAATCCCGACTTCCTGACTTTTTATAAACCACACCCACCAATAAAAACAGTAACCCCGAAATCAAACCATGACTCACCATTTGTACAACAGATCCGAGTAAACTCAAAGGCGTAGCAGCAGCGAATGCTAGCAGAATATAACCCATGTGAGCAATCGAACTATAAGCAACCATTTTCTTCATATCCGTTTGATAAATGGCGCAAAAAGCCCCATACAATACGCTGACAACCGCCCAACTCGCCATCCAAGGAGCGACAATTTGCCAAGCCTCGGGAAATAATCCCACCCCAAACCGTAATAAACCGTAGGTTCCTAACTTGAGTAAAACTCCAGCTAATAAGACAGAAATCGGTGTGGAAGCTTCAACGTGGGCGTCGGGTAGCCAAGTATGGAAAGGAACCAACGGAATTTTAATGCCAAACCCGACAACAATTCCAGTCAGTAAAATTAATTGCGTGCTAATCGGTAAAGTGGCAATTCCTAAAGATCCAGAACTCAGTATTGCTAAATCAAAATTGGGGGCGGAAGTCAGGAAAACAATTCCTAAAAAAGAAGCTAACACGAGAATACCGGAAACCGCCGTGTAAATTAAAAATTTAGTCGCGGCATAACCCCGTCGTTTACCACCCCAAATCGCAATTAACAAATAAAGCGGGATGAGTTCAAGTTCGTAAAACAGTAAAAATAGCAGCAGATTTTGAGCTAAAAATGTTCCAGCGATACCAGAAGCAATGAACAAAATGAGAATATAGTAGAGTCGATGACGACTAATATTGCTGTCTGTACTCCAAATCGCAGCGCTAGTTAAAAGACCATTGAGAATAATCAAAGGCAATGACAAACCATCCAGCCCCAAATAGTAATTTAATCCCAAGGGTTCAATCCAAGGGATAAACTCACTCATCTGCAAGTCCGCAAAATCAGGGTTAAACAGACGGGCTAAAATCAGCGACCAAACAAACAAACTTCCGGCGCTCAAAAAGGCAACTTGACGGGCTTGTTTAGCAGTAAGCTGTGGCCAAAGTCCAATGATTGCAGCACCAATAATCGGTATCCAAATGAAAACACTTAACATGGAATATTTGTAATGTTTTGTTGGTAATTGGGTGGAAAAATAGAGGGAAAAAGAGTGAGAATGGCGTCAAAAATCAGCAAAGCGTTCAATTGCAAATCTCTAAAATTGCCACAACATCAAAATGATCAGCAAACCCACTCCGATGGTAATGGTCAGAACATAAAATTGAGACTGACCCGAAATACTATATTTTAAGCCNCACTTAACATGGAATATTTGTAATGTTTTGTTGGTAATTGGGTGGAAAAATAGAGGGAAAAAGAGTGAGAATGGCGTCAAAAATCAGCAAAGCGTTCAATTGCAAATCTCTAAAATTGCCACAACATCAAAATGATCAGCAAACCCACTCCGATGGTAATGGTCAGAACATAAAATTGAGACTGACCCGAAATACTATATTTTAAGCCTTCACTACTTCCCAATGTGGCTAAACCCAAAGCGTTGACTACTCCATCGATAATATAGCGATCAACCCAAGCGCTAATTGCTGAAAGACGACTCACCAAAAAGACAACCGTGACATCGTAGAGTCGATCAATATAAAAGTCATAGGCTAACAGTTCTTGTACCGATTTCCAGGGTAGGCGAACAGGCCTTTCCACAACACCATAGAGATATATTGCCCCTCCCACTGCAACCCCAATCAAACCGGATATCCAGAGTAAAGGAACTGCCGTTTGATGAATCAGTTCAGTGATTCCAGAAGCGGGAATATCCCGTAAGGGTGCTGACCAACTCAGGAGTAATTGCCACTGTTGCAACATCAACGGGATCAGCAAAGTGACAATCGTCATGGAAACCATCGGTACCGCCATCTGCCAGGGAACTTCCGGTGTACGCCTGGTTTTGGGTTGGGGTTCACCCGTAAAGATTAAACCAAAAACTCGGGTTAAGTTCAGCGCTGTTAAGCCGTTCACCAGCAGCAAAATGAAAACTAACCACCAGGGCGCTTCCCAAAACCCACTCACCCAACGCCGCATCGTCCAAAATGTTCCCAAGGGTAGCACCGCAACCATTCCACTCGCACCGACGAGGTAAGCGGTTGTTGTCGCAGGCATCCGTGACCAGAGTCCCCCCATTTCAGTCATGTCTTGGGTACTGGTAGTCAGAATAATTGATCCGACGCTCATAAACAGCAAGGCTTTGGCAAGGGCATGAGTCAGCAGCAATAATAAGGCAATATCAACCTGTTTGAGTCCGACTGCGATGAAGACTAACCCCAGGTATGCGCTTGTAGAATGAGACAGGGCGCGTTTGATGTCAATTTGAGCGATCGCCACTAAACTCGCCCCAATAGCCGTAGCGCTTCCGAGCGCGATCAGAACGCCGTCGGTAATCGGTGAAAGGGCTAAAACGGGTTGCAGTTTGATCAGCACAAAAGCTCCGGCGGAAACGACAACGGAGTTTCGCATAATAGAGGCGGGGTTAGGGCCTTCCATTGCTTCATCGAGCCACAAGTGCAAGGGAAATTGGGCGCATTTTCCAATGGGGCCTGCAATTAGACCCAAACCGAGTAGAGTCGCTGTCAGGGGTTTTAATTCGGCAGTTTCAGCCCAAATTTCTAAGTCGGAGAAGCTTAAACTCCCGGATAATGCGGATAAGGCGACGACTCCCATCAAGAGCAACACATCTCCAACTCGCTTGGTGAGAAAGGCGTCTCGGGCTGCGGTTACGACTAACGGTTGAGCATACCAGAATCCCACCAATAGATAGGTTGACAGGGTGAGCATTTCTAGCAACCCATAGGTGAGAAACATTGAATCACTTAAGGCAATCCCACTGATCGCCGCTTCAAAAAAGCCCAATAGGGTATAAAACCTCGCGATCGCCCAGTCTTTTTCCATGTATCCCAAGGCATAGAATTGAGCGACTAAACTCAATCCTGCCACTAATTCCATCGCTCCCACACTGACGGGGGAGATTTCGATAACAAAGGATATATCTAAGTCAGGGGCGGTTAACCACGAATAGGTTAGGTTTAAGGCGGGATGATTCCAAGTGATTCTAAACAGCAGTGAGCCGTGAATGAAGGCTAAGAGGGTCATCAATAAATTAATGTAGGCGGCAGGTCTTGGCCCTGTACGTCGGACTAGCCCCATTGCCCAAGGCAGGGTCAAAATCGCCCCGATCAATCCATAGAATGGTATACACCAACTCGTTTGTAGAAGGAACTGACTCATTGATAATGTTTCCGGAAATGGCTCCTATAATAGACTTTTTTAATGCTGATTATTTAATTTAATAATTCTCTCATCACTTGGGGTGTTCGTCTATACTCTCCTTCAAATCGACGCCATTGGAGTCGTCGGCATTCAAAAACAGATCAAGAAAAATCCTGACTTCAATTTCAGTCGGGGGTGAGTATTCCTCGGGCAGCAATCTCAGCAATTTGGGTAAAATGAACTTGAGAATCTCTCTCTCTTGTCATCTCTTACCCTATCCAATTCTTAAATCTTTTCAGGGTATTAATGAATGAATTGGAAGACTCTGGTATGGGATTAATTATATCCCTATCAATTTGATATAAACTTGATAAAAATGGAGTCAACATCATGCAGCCTGTAACTCGAATAGAATTTATTTCTGATGCTGTGGAAATGCACAAAATTTTGGATAGTTTGGATCGAGTCGGTGTCTCGAATTATACTGTCCTGCCCAACGTCCTCGGCAAAAGTCGGCAAGGTGAAGTCTTTGATGATATGGCAGTGACGGGTTTGGGAGGTCAGGTTTATATTATTTCCTATTGTCTCCCCGAGCAAGTCAAGACGGTTGTTGAAGAGATTCGACCTATCCTCAATAAGTTTGGCGGTTCTTGTTATATCTGTGATGCGATGGAAGTCCGTTCGGTTAAGTGTATTTCTTCCCTCTAACACCCAATTTATTGAATCTCTAGCCCGTCTTTTCGGTTAACATCTAGACGGGTTAGTGTTAAATTAGTTGCTCGCTCTAAAGCCAAAATTGATTGATAATTCCCAGATAAATGGGAATGCCAACAATAATGTTGAAGGGGAATGTTAAAGCCAATGCCATTGAAATATACAAACTGGGGTTAGCTTCAGGAACCGACATTCGCATCGCGGCTGGAACGGCTATATAAGAGGCACTGGCACACAACACCGCAAATAATAAAGCGTTGCCTTTTGACATTCCAATTAAAGCGGCTATTAAAATCCCTACAATCGCGTTAAAAACGGGCATGAAAATCGAAAATCCTATTAAAAATGAGCCGCTTTTTTTCAAGTCTTGAATTCGACGAGCCGCCACCAGTCCCATGTCCAACAAGAAAAAGGTTAAAACGCCGTAAAATAGCTCTCCTGTAAAGGGTTCGAGACTTTCCCAACCTTGTTGACTGGTGACAATTCCCACGAACAAGCTGCCGACTAATAAGAAGACTGAACCGTTTAAGCAAGCTTCTCGTAAGACTTCGGAAACGGATAATTTTTCCTCGTTTTCTGAACGATTTGCGAACAGTTGAACTAGAAGCAGTCCGATGATAATAGCGGGAGATTCCATTAAGGCTAATGCCGCCACCATATGACCACCAAAATCAATTCCCAGTCGGCTTAAAAAGGAACTCGCGGTCACAAAAGTAACAGCACTAATGGAACCATAGGCGGCTGCAATTGCGGCGGAATTATAAATATCCAGTTTGAGTTTGAGAATAAAAAAGGAGTAAATGGGAACGATAGCAGCAACAATGATAGCGGCGAGTAAGGTGAGAGTAATTTCAGCATTGAGACCGCTTTCATGGATTTCATGTCCTCCTTTAAATCCAATTGCAAATAATAAATAAAGCGAAAAAAGTTTGGGGATGGGTTGGGGAATTTCTAAGTCTGATTTGAGAAAAACGGCACTCATCCCGATGAAAAAAAATAGGACGGGTGGATTGAGAATATTAGAAAGGATCAGACTTGCATTCATGGGCTATATAGATAAAAAAAACGGACTACCCACTTCAGCAATCCGATTGTTTTGAATATCAGTTTAACTGAAACTGTTCTGACAATCGACCTTGCTAAAATTAGGTATTTTTACTACTTTTTTCTGTAAAAGTTAAAAAGTGTGAATAAACAATAAGTATATAAACAGCTCTTTGATTTTTACAAATCTACCATAAGAAACTCGACTCTGACAATGCAATTGTTCGAGAAGTTTTGTAATGAATCAAGTTGTTTAATTAAGTAATATATAGTTTGTAACGAAATTTGATGTAAATTTCAACAAAACTTCTTGACAGTTGTGATCAGTTGTTAGTCAAACAGAAATCAAAGGGATAAAATTTAGAAGTCGGGGTTGATCCGATGAACAAGCCAGATGAACTGAATCTAAGCAACTTTGACGAGATCAGTTGCCGAACTTCCTCAACTTTGAGAATCAAGTCGGGGTTTGAGGCAGTCACAGTTATGCTCATCTGAAAGTTGGGTCGAAGTAAACTTTTTTAATAAAATATTAATTTTTGTTACGCATTAACGATTTTAATTAACTTCATCAGCAAGAATAATAGAGATTTATATTGTCAAGGAAGACACAATTCTCCTATTCTATTAATCAGGGAGAAAGGTAAGAAGGGTTCTAGAAGCGAAAAATCGCAATTCTGGTTGTCATTCTACCGATTGGTCTAAAAATTTTACGCAGTTTGTGCTGCTTTTGTGTTCATTAGGAGTTAAACGATGTCAATCGCTGTTGGGATGATTGAAACCATAGGTTTTCCAGCCGTTGTAGAAGCGGCTGACTCAATGGTGAAAGCCGCCCGAGTCACCTTAGTTGGGTATGAAAAAATTGGAAGTGGTCGCGTAACCGTAATTGTTAGAGGCGATGTGTCTGAAGTTCAAGCCTCCGTTGCGGCGGGAATTGAGGCGGTAAAGCGCGTCAACGGCGGTGAAGTGTCATCAACCCACATTATTGCTCGTCCCCACGAAAACTTGGAATACGTTCTGCCCATCCGTTATACCGATGCAGTGGAACAGTTCCGGGCTTACTAAAATCATCATGCAGTTCAGATTCATCTGGACTCGCTTCACTCATCAGTCGTACAAGGCTCACCAGCAAGAGGCAAGCAGCAAGCAATGTCGCGGAAATTCCTCAAAGGAAACTGGTTAGTGAGTCAGTCTTGTACGACCTCAAAGTGTGTTCATTGAATTGTCAGATCAGGAGTTAAGTATGGCCATTGCAGTTGGCATGATTGAAACCTTGGGGTTTCCGGCTGTGGTAGAAGCAGCCGATTCGATGGTAAAAGCAGCTCGCGTTACTCTCGTGGGATATGAGAAAATCGGGAGTGGACGAGTAACGGTAATTGTGCGAGGAGATGTTTCAGAAGTACAAGCTTCTGTCTCAGCCGCCATGGAGACGGTGCGTCGAGTCCATGGGGGTCAAGTGCTATCGACTCATATTATTGCTCGTCCCCATGAAAATTTAGAGTACGTTCTGCCCATTCGTTATACCGAAGCCGTAGAACAATTCCGCGAAAGTGTCAGTGGAATTCGCTCACTCAACCGTCCCTAAAGACAAGTCAGTTTTAGAAAAACAGATAGGGAAAAGACCAGCAACTGATGATTCTGGTCAGCGAAGAGTTCGACAGTCGATTCTACTGTATTTTCCATTTAGACCTCGCACCAGCAGAGTCTAAATCTGATTGAACAGCAAAATCGCACAATTGCTGAACTCTTAACCTTTCTGGGTTGACGAGCTAATCATTTCCAAACTCACAAAATCGCACCTAAACCCGAAAAACCCATGAAAATTGCCAGAGTCATTGGCACCGTCGTCAGTACCCAAAAAGAGCCGAGTTTGAGAGGTTCAAAATTTCTACTGTTGCAATTCATTGATGAAACCGGAGAAACTCTCCCCGAATATGAAGTTGCCCTAGATTACGTCGGCGCAGGTTTTGACGAGTGGGTTCTCGTGACGAAAGGAAGTGCAGCTCGTCAAGTTCCCGGAAGCGAAACTCGTCCTAGTGACGCGGCTGTAGTAGCAATTATAGATACCATTACAGCGGGAAATCGTTCGCTCTACAGCAAAAAAGATCAGGAACGTTAGTCTCAACCTTGAGGCAAAATTCCTGAGCCATTCCACAACAAACAACAGAAAACTCATAAAGATTGATTAGGAGAAATTCAATTATGGCAGTCCGTAGTATAGCGGCTCCTCCCACACCCTGGTCAAAAAACTTAGCCGAGCCGAAAATCGATTCTACAGCCTACGTTCACTCCTTTTCTAACATCATTGGAGATGTGCGAATTGGAGCGAATGTTTTGGTTGCACCTGGAACCTCCATCCGCGCTGATGAGGGATTCCCCTTTTATATCGGCGAAAACTCCAACATCCAAGATGGAGTGGTCATTCATGGCTTAGAAGAAGGCCGAGTTAAAGGAGATGATGGTCAATCCTACTCCGTTTGGATTGGGAAAAATACCTCCATCACCCATATGTCCTTGATTCACGGCCCCGCCTATGTGGGAAATAACTGCTTCATCGGCTTCCGTTCCACCGTGTTTAACGCCCGAGTTGGAGATGGTTGCATTATCATGATGCACACCCTGATTCAAGATGTCGAAATTCCCTCGGGTAAATATGTCCCTTCCGGGGCAATAATCACCAACCAACAACAGGCTGATCGCTTACCCGATGTTAACGACGCTGATCTGAAGTTCTCCACTCATGTCATCGGAGTCAATCAAGCGCTAAAAGCGGGTTATAAATGCTCGGAAAATGCCGCTTGTCTGACGGGTATTCGCAACGAAGTTAGCCCTTCCGCCAGCAACGGCGGTGGACGCGATCGCTCCTATGCCTATGCGAGTAGCGGTAGCCTCGATGCCAGCATTGTCGCACAGGTGAATCAACTGTTAGCTCAAGGCTACAAAATCGGCAGCGAACACGCCGACAAACGCCGCTTCCGCACCAGTTCTTGGCGCAGTTGCACCCCCATTGATTCTAACAACTCCAAAGACGTGATGGCAGCGCTTGAAGCCTGCTTACAAGAACATCAAGGGGAATATGTTCGTTTGTTGGGGATTGATCCTCAAGCCAAGCGTCGAGTCTTTGAGGAAATTATTCAACGTCCTGACGGCATCGTACAAAAATCCTCAAACGCTCAAGTATCAGCACCTGCATTCAGAGCTTCTGCGCCGAGTCCGGCGAGTGCCTCCGTTGCCAGCAGCATGAGTTCTAGCCTGAGCGAACAAATCAGTCAATTGTTAGCTCAAGGTTGCAAGATTGGTCTGGAAAGTGCCGATAAACGCCGCTTCCGTACCAGTTCTTGGAACAGTGGCCCCTCAATTGAATCGACTCGGGTTGCTGATGTGGTCGCACAAGTTGAAGCTTTTGTCAGTGAACATTCGGGAGAATACGTGCGGTTAATTGGGATTGATCCCAAAGCCAAACGTCGCGTGGTTGAAGAAATTATTCAACGTCCCGATGGCCCTGCCCCGTCTGCGCCTCAATCAACCATTGCACCGACTGCTCGCCCTGTTGCTTCTCAGCCTGCGGCTTCCGTCAGTTCATCCAATGGGGGTGGTGTCAATTCAGAATTGATCACATCCGTTCGCAGCTTACTCGCTCAAGGCTACAAAATCGGGACTGAACACGCCGACAAACGCCGCTTCCGCACAGGCTCTTGGCACAGTTGCGCTCCCATTGAGTCAACCCGTGATTCTGAGGTGATTGCTGCTTTAGAAGGCTGCATGAAAGAACATAGCGGTGAGTATGTTCGGATGATTGGCATTGACCCCAAAGCCAAGCGTCGGGTGATGGAAGAGATTATCCAAAAACCGAACTGACTCAACTCAGCCTTGATATCTCTAGAGGTTCACACTCAATGTATAGGTCGCCACCGCAACTCCTGAACAATGCTTCTGTTTTCGTGAGTGGCGATGTTACCATCGACCCCAGTGTGGCGATCGCACCTGGAGTCATTCTCCAAGCTGATCCAGACAGTCAAATTGTGATTGCCACTGGGGTTTGTATTGGTATGGGAGTCATTGTCCATGCTCATCAGGGCCGGATAGAAGTTGAAGCTGGAGCAACGATTGGTGCAGGGGTTTTAGTCGTGGGTGATGGAACAATTGGGGCGAAAGCAAGTATCGGAGCCGAAGCAACTCTGCTCAATCCTGCGATCGCTGCCAAACAGGTTGTAGCCGCAGGTACAATTATCGGGGATGAATCTCGTTCCGTCACGCTCTCTCCATCATCTGAGGAGAACAGTGATTCTGGCTCAGTGGAGGAATCCCCCATTGATCACGAGGAACATTCACAGTCAGGGAAACCTTCAGAAGTGTCGCCCGAAACATCGTCTACTTTAGACACCAAGGCGGCGACGGCTGTACAGGAATCCTCCAAGCCTCCGGCAACAATTATCTACGGACAAGTTCATTTAAATCACTTGTTAGACACACTGCTTCCGCATCGCAAGTCTCTCAACAATTCCAAACCCAACGATCGCTCTCCCTAAAAAATTAGTAAGATAAGGATAGGGAATTCCAAATTGGGCCTTGGGTTTCGCAGAGTCAGAGAACAGCACTTCGCGCTTATCGGTGAAGGGGTAAAAATAGACAACAGAATCAAGATTTTCCTGCTTTTGTGGACTGTCTCGGTATCCCGATGCCCCTTTGCCCAACTCCCTCGCTCTGAAATCCATAGTCCCCACTCCAACAATCGCCAGCATGGATGCACACCTGCAAAAATTTGTTTCCTCTCAACAGATGAAGCGACCCGAATACCAAGATATGGCTTTGGGTTTAGTTGAAACTCGCAGCTTTCCCGCTATTGTCGGGACGGCTGACATGATGCTGAAATCAGCAGGTGTTCATCTTGTCGGTTATGAAAAAATTGGCAGTGGGTACTGTACTGCCATTGTCCGGGGTCGCATTGCTGATATTCGGTTAGCTGTAGACACCGGAACCGATACTGCTAAACAGTTTAATCAATTTGTTTCGTCTCTGGTGATTGCCCGACCCCTTCCCAACCTAGAATATGTTTTACCGATTAGTGCGCGTTTATCTCAACTGGCTAGCAGTGGCGGTTATAGTCGTCTGAGTAACCGAGCAGTGGGTTTAGTCGAAACACGGGGTTTTCCGGCGATGGTGGGTGCTTGTGATGCGATGCTGAAAGCGGCGGAAGTTTATCTGGCCTCCTATGAAACCATTGGGGAAGCCTTATGTACGGCGATTATTCGGGGTTCTGTGGCGGATGTGGCGGTGGCGGTAGAAGCCGGAATGTTAGAAGCTGAACGCATTGGGGAATTAAACGCTGTGATGGTGATTCCTCGACCCTTAGATGATTTAGAACAAACTTTACCTCTGGCGAGTTGTTGGATAGAAGAAAAACGTCAACCGCTTAAATTCCCTGTGAATGTCAAAGAAACAGAGAAAGAAACGATTAAATTACCTGATTTAAAAGCACTCCCTCAACGCATCGAAGAAGACAATAATTATTTATAATTTAAAATTTGGGAAACGGGAATCAATTCCCTCTATCTAAAGAAATAAATAAATATTCACCCCTTGACCCTCCAGTTGACTGGAGACTGTATCTTGAGAGCATACTTCTGATGGAGTCAAGGTGATGGAAACCATCTATTTGCGACTAAAAGGCATGGGGTGTGCTGCTTGTGCCAATAAAATTGATCGCGTTATTCACGAAATTCCCGGTGTAGCAGACTGTAACGTTAATTTTGGCGCAGAACAAGCCACCGTTCAGTATAATCCGAAACAAACTAATATTAAGACGATTCAAGAAGCGGTTTCTGATGCGGGATATGGCGCGGAACCTCTAGAAAATACTCAAAATAGCCTCGAAGATAGGGATGAAGAAAACCGTCAAATTGCCCAACAATTGAGGCGCAAAGTTATTATTAGTGCGGTTATTAGTAGTATTTTAATTATTGGAAGTTTACCGATGATGACGGGGTTAAATATTCCGTTAATTCCGATGTGGTTACATAACCCTTGGTTGCAGCTTATTTTAACAACTCCGGTAATGTTTTGGTGTGGAAAAACCTTTTTTACAGGCGCGTGGAAAGGGTTAAAACGTCACAGCGCTGACATGAATACTTTAATTGCTATCGGAACAGGTTCGGCTTATCTGTATTCAATTGTTGTGACACTTTTTCCTGGATTTTTTATCAGTCAAGGGTTAAATGCGGATGTGTATTATGAGTCAGCCGCAGTGATTATTACTCTGATTTTACTCGGACAATTACTTGAACATCAAGCCCGAGGAAAAACGTCTGAAGCTATTAGAAAATTGATGGGTTTACAAGCCAAAACAGCAAGGGTTTTCAGAGATGGAAAGGAAGTCGATATTCCGTTAGAAGCCGTTAATGTTGGGGATATTATTGTTGTTCGTCCCGGTGAAAAAATACCCGTTGATGGTGAACTGATAGAAGGAGGTTCAACGATTGATGAATCAATGGTAACAGGGGAAAGTGTACCTGTTGAAAAGCAACCCGGAGATGACATTATTGGCGCGACAATTAATAAAACTGGAAGCTTTAAATTTCGGGCTTCTCGAGTGGGAAAAGATACCGTTTTAGCGCAAATTGTCCAACTGGTACAACAGGCGCAAGGTTCAAAAGCACCCATTCAAAAATTAGCCGATCAAGTAACAGGTTGGTTTGTTCCGGTTGTGATTGCAATCGCTATTTTCACCTTTATTATTTGGTTTAATTTAACGGGTAATTTAACCCTAGCAACGTTAACCAGTGTCGGGGTTTTAATTATTGCTTGTCCTTGCGCGTTAGGATTAGCAACACCCACTTCTGTAATGGTAGGAACGGGATTAGGGGCAGAACACGGTATCTTAATTAAAGGCGCAGAAAGCTTAGAACTCGCTCACAAAATTCAAACGATTATTCTCGATAAAACCGGAACCTTAACCGCAGGAAAACCAACAGTTACTAACTATATTACCACAGGAGGAACCACCAATGATAACGAATTAAAACTCCTACGATTAGTCGCCGCAGTTGAACGTAAATCAGAACATCCTTTAGCCGAAGCGATTGTACAATATGCTGAATCTCAAGGGGTTAATTTTCCCTTACCTGAACCTGAAGACTTTGAAGCCATGACAGGAATGGGAGTTCAAGGTTATGTTTCAGATCGATTTATCCAAATTGGAACGAGTCGCTGGATGGGAGAATTAGACGTTAATATTGAACCCTTAAAACTGTTTCAAGAACAATGGGAAACCGAAGGCAAAACAACTGCTTGGATAGCCGTTGATGGTACAATAGAAGGGGTAATGGGGATTGCTGATACCCTCAAACCCTCTTCAGAAAATGCGATCAAAACCTTAAAAAGAATGGGGTTAGAAGTGGTGATGATTACCGGAGATAATCAAAAAACGGCTGAAGCCATTGCTTCACAAGTGGGAATAGAAAGAGTCTTTGCAGAAGTTCGTCCCGAGCAAAAAGCAGATTTAGTAAAATCCATTCAAAAAGAAAAGAAAAGAAAAGGAGAAAATCATCGAATTGTGGCGATGGTTGGAGATGGAATTAATGACGCACCTGCCCTCGCTCAAGCTGATGTGGGAATTGCCATCGGTACGGGAACAGATGTGGCGATCGCAGCCGGAGATATTACCCTAATTTCTGGAGAATTAACGGGAATTGTCACTGCAATTAAACTGAGTCGTGCCACGCTGAAAAATATTCGCCAAAATCTGTTTTTTGCCTTTATTTATAACACCGCAGGAATTCCCATCGCGGCTGGAATTCTCTATCCGTTCTTTGGCTTGTTACTTAATCCAATTATCGCCGGAGGTGCGATGGCAATGAGTTCAGTTTCTGTGGTGACAAATGCGTTACGTTTGCGGAATTTTAAACTGTCATCCTGATAAAATCTTCCGGTATCAGGTGCGTCAGAAGATATCAAATTTTGTAGGGGCGGGTATTTTCAGTCACCAGTATTGTAG
>NZ_LATL02000221.1 GCF_000972705.2 Limnoraphis robusta CS-951
TTTATTCTGGGTGTTGTTTCTTATGTCTCTATTATCGAGAACATTTTGTTGAGGGGGAAATTTACCACGAAGACACAAAGACACGAAAGTTTTCTCTTGGTGTCTCTGTGTCTTGGTGTTCTTTTTTTCTTCCGATTAAAATTGGGGAATGGTTAAACCTTTAAGCTGAATTGGCTTTGAGGCTGTTAACCTTTTCCCTTGAATTAAAACTCCAAACCCCCCTAAACCCATTGGGTTAATCAGAGAATGTAAGGAGTCACGTCTTCGTAACACTTCGGATAAATTTTGTCCTGGAGTTTGGGAATTTGCTGCTATGCGATCGCCGAGTCCTAATGCCATTAAAAATAGGGCTTGTTGAGTGAAGCCGATGATTTCTAATTCTAATAGTTCTCCTTGTTTTTCTAAGGCGGTAAAATCTACGTGAGCGGTTATATCTTGTTTGCCAATATAAATGTAAGGATTGTTATGATGACGGTGTTGATAATAGCATTGCAAGGTTCCGCTTGAACGAGTTGGGGTATAATAGCGCTCGGCAGAGTAGCCGTAATCAATGGTTAATACAAATCCTTGATTTAATTTTTTGGCAATTGTTGTTATCCAATCGATTGCAGCTAGGTTGATTTCAGTGCGATAACCTTCGGGATAAATATTGGATAATAGGTCGATTTTTAGCGGGGAAAAATAGCTTAAAAGTTGGGGGGTTGACAACTCACCCTCAATTTCGGTAAAATAAGCATTACTGCTATACTCGCCCTCTCTATGGGAATTTAGGGAATTTAACGATACATAGAGTTCTCGGAGTTGGCGATCGCGAACAATCACTTGATGAACCGGGAGAGCGTCCACGAGTTCGTTAGAGAAGAAACAGCCTGTAATTGAATCATCAGGAATCTCCGGCCATTCACACCAACGCACAGAGACAGCAGAACCGATTGTGTTTTGGAGTTTTTGTTGTTGTTCGGCTTTGAGGGCGGGTGATTTTTCGATAATTATATAATCGATAACCTCGAAGCAGTGCGGATACTGTCGCTGAATGTATTGTAGGATATCCGCCGCGAGAATCCCTTGTCCGGCGCCCATTTCCACGAGGGTAAACGGCTGAGGTTGATGTAAAATCTCCCACATCTCCACTAACTGTTCAGCGAGTAATTCTCCGAAGTCAGCGCCCAAATGAGGGGCGGTAAAAAAATCGCCTTCTGCACCGATGCGAGTGTGAGGAGTTGCGTAATATCCCTGTTGGGGATGATAAAGAACCCCATTCATATAATCGGCAAAGGAAATGCGCTGATTTGGGCTAGCGGTAATTTGCTGAGTGATCAACTCACGCAGAATCAAGTTTTGATCGTCGCAGTCAGTTGGAGGTTGAAGGGTCATTAGACGAAAGATTTGAGATGAGTGTTAGGGACTGAATATTGAACCAAAATTACAACCCGCTCAAGGAATGCTACATTAATCTACCACATTATATTCGATTGGGGGTTGGAGAGTCTGGATATCGCTATGTTGTCTAAATCTTCAGATTTGTTAATTTTATAATCTTTGATATATTGGGTATATTATCGCGATCATCAATTTCTAGTTTTTCACAGGGAATCCTAGAGTTGGGTTGTACTAGCTAGCTAGAGAAGCTTTCAGGGTGACAGAGGAGAGAATCTCAAAAATTATCTTCTCATCCTGCCCTATTAATTTTTTGATATAAAACAAAAAAAATTGGTATGTTCCTTCGGTGCAGGAACAGAATTTGGCTTTTCAATAAAATCAAAAAAATTCGATTCGCCTAAATATCACCTCTCGGTTTGAAAAACAGGTACACCATGATTGATAAAGCGTTGAACATCGATCTTTTTTATGATGGGATTCAAAAATTAAAAATCAATCTGAAAAAAGCAGGCATTAAAATCAAAAAAGGATTGATTTATCCTTTTAATACAATTTGGCTGATCTCAATCAATACTCCCCAAAGATTAAGTCAAGGAGAATATCACGTTGATTGGAGTCTCATGTCACTTGAAGATCTGTGTCAGCGATATCCGCAGCGAATTAAAAATCTATTTTCCAATCTCAACTTAGAAATAGAAGGCTTAAAAATTACTAAAATCGAAGTCTCCAAAGGCAATTGGTTAGGCGCCTGTAAAGCGTTACTTGAATATTACCGAAACGATCATCCGACTCAATGGCATCATCAGCTAGCAGTTCAACCGAATTCAGTCAATAATTCTGAGCCTGATTTATTACTCAAAGATATTTTGACCTTTCAATCAGCAACTAGCCAAGTTCCTCGGTTAGCTAACCATCATTTAGATTGGTCATACAAAGGAGAAAAAAATGATGAACAGTGGGCTTGGTTTCTCAATCGTCACTATCATTTTATTGACTTGTTGATGGCTTATCAACAAACCAGTAAACCCTACTATATTCGCCACTTAAACGATCAAATTATTGATTGGATTCTTTCAAGTCCATCCTTAACAAATCCTTCCACCTGGGCGCAGTGGCGGGGCTTAGAAGTTGCTTGGCGAATGATTCATTGGTCGTCAATTTTTTATCGTTTACAACCCGTGCAAGAATTTTCGGATGTGGCTCGTATTCTCATGCTATCTAGTATTCCGAATCATGGCTATTATCTGCGACATCTTCATAGTTGGGGAGCGAACTGGCTGTGTCGAGAAATGAATGGTTTAGCGACAATATCTCTTTACTGGCCAGAATTTAAACAGGCTAAAGAATGGTTGAAATATGCGAAAAATCGTTTTATAAAAGAAATAGATATTCAGGTGTATCCCGATGGTGTTCACAAAGAACTAACCAGTCATTATCATCGAGTCACCATGAATGATTTTCAAAGTTTTGCGAGGTTATTAACTCAAGCTGATCAGTTCGTTCCTCTGCCTTTTAAAAAACGCTTAGAACAGATGTGGAATTATCTGGCTTATTCCATGCGTCCCGATGGTAGTGGTGTTTTGAATAATGATTCAGATCGAGATGAGAATCAACAGCCTGTGCAGGAAGCAGCCATCACCTATGATCGTCCTGACTGGACTTATATTACCACAAATGGAAAGCTGGGTCAGAAGCCAATAGGAGAGCCATCAGTCCTGTTTCCTTGGGCGGGTCAAATGATCATGCGAAATGGTTGGGATACCCAGGCTCATTGGGCATTTTTTGACATCGGGCCAATGGGAATTAACTATCACATTCATAACGATAAATTGCATCTTTCTATCGCGGCTTATGGACGAGATTTATTAGTCGATAGTGGTCGATATAGTTATGTTCGTAGTCCTTACTGGCGTTATTTTCGAGGGTCAGCGAGTCATAATGTAATTTTGGTTGATGGAGGCGGACAGAAGATGGATATCCGAGAAGCTCGTCGTCCGCTTGTTGAGAATATTAACTATAGTATCTCATCAGAATTAGACTATGCTCGGGGTCAGTTTGATCAGGGTTTTCAAAGGGTTTCAGGAACGGCGATTCACACAAGATCGGTTGTCTATCTGCATGATCAATACTGGATCGTTGTCGATCAAATTATTACGAATCGTCCGCGTAAACTGGAGACTTTATGGCATTTTCATCCAGATTGTACCGTCGTTGTAGAAGGAGATTCTGTCGGTTCAGTGGATGCGGGATTAGGAAATCTGAAAATAATTCCGGCTTCTCCGGTGGGTTGGATGGTAAATTTAATTCAAGGTCAAGAAAATCCGGTTCAGGGTTGGTGGAGTCGAGAATACAACCATAAACAACCCAATCCAACTGCGATTTATTCAACTCAAATTCAAGCTTCAACCTGCTTTGCTTGGGTTTTGGTTCCTGCAAAAGATCGGGTTCCTACAGTTACCGTGAATTTACTGTCGTCTTCTTCTGATGCGATTATTTTATCAGTCAAAATAGGCGATCGCAGTCCTGCTACAATTGCAGTTAACTTCAACAAAAATCTACCTTTAGAAGTCAGTCCAGGTGTGATGCTTGTCGGGGACTGTGGGGTTTTCCGTGAGGGACAAGCTCCTGTAGTTGCTTGTGGTTCTATCGTATCCGATCAAGTCGAAGAAATCTCTTCCAGTTCGCTTGCTGTTCTGCGGAAGCTTACCAACTTATGAGACAATAATAAACGAGATCGTCTTAAATTTGTCCGTCAGACCTGAAAATGACTGGGCAAGTTGGCGTTGGTCTCAATTGCTGCGTCTAGCTAAGTTGCAATGCAAATTTCAAACCCATCAACTTCTAAAGAGAGTGATTGTTCACTTCTGAAAAAACGGCTGTGGATCGAAAATCTTGTCAGTGAGACGGCTTCTCTGGAGTCGGATATTCTTCAAGCGACGGATGTAATTCACGGGTTAACTCAAAGCCCAAAAACTCTCTCTCCCAAGTATTTTTATGATGATCGCGGTTCGGTATTGTTTGAGGAAATTTGTGAGTTACCGGAATATTATCCGACTCGCACCGAAACTGCTATCTTGAGAAATTGTGCTTCAGAAATCGCTCATTTGACAGGCCCTTGTGAATTAGTTGAGTTGGGAAGTGGGAGTTCGACAAAAACGCGAATTCTGCTAGATGCTTACCAAAAGCTCAATCATCCTTTACGCTATTTACCGATTGATATTAGCGGGGGAATGTTGGAAAAAAGTGCCTATGAATTGTTAGGAGATTATCCTTCTTTGCAGGTTCATGGTTTGGTTAGTACCTATGAACTCGCGCTTCAACAACTAAAATCTCCCCCATTACCAACCCGGATGATTGGTTTTTTGGGGAGTACGTTGGGAAATCTCAGTCCGGCGGAATCTGATCAATTTTTTGCTCAAATTACAACCGCATTACAACCCGGAGAGTATTTTCTTTTGGGAATTGATTTGCAAAAACCTCCTAAGATTTTAGAAGCGGCTTATAATGATGCTCAAGGAGTAACTGCGGCGTTTAATTTGAATATGCTGCAACATCTTAATCGCCGTTTTGAAGGTAATTTTAATTTACAACAGTTTGAACATTGGGCTTTTTACAATCAACAAGAGCATCAGATCGAAATGCACTTGAGAAGTTTGCGATCGCAAACCGTTCAGTTGCGGAGTCTAGACTTAACGGTGAATTTTGCCGCAGGAGAAACGGTTCACACTGAAATTTCCCGCAAGTTTAACTTAGAAAAAATGCAAGCTTACCTGAAATCTAAAGGTTTAATCTCGCTACAGGTTTGGACGGATTCTCACCCCTGGTTTGCGGTGTTGCTGTGTCAGTTGGAAGCTAACAGTTAACTGCCTGTAGGGTGCATCAAATGACCTCATTTTTTGACCAGAAAGAGAGTAATCTGTTTGATGCACTCTAATTTTAATGATATAAGATAAACAAGAGTCTATCTGTTACATTGATTACAAATGGGAGTTGATTGTGCAAGTTCTATTGCAGATTTCTAGATTAATTGACCAGTTTAATGAATCGATTGGTCGTTTTGTTTATTGGTTTGCCCTGCTGATGATTGCTGTAGGAACGTGGAATGTTGTCGGTCGTTATGTAGGGCGGACAGTCGGGCAAAATCTCAGTTCAAACGTCCTGCTTGAAACCCAATGGTATATTTTTGATGTGATCTTTTTGTTAGGTGCGGCTTACACGTTAAAGCACAATGAACACGTCCGAGTTGATGTGATTCAAAGTCGCCTTAATACCAAACAAAAAGCTTTAGTTGATTTATTTGGAAGTGTATTTTTCCTGATTCCCTTTTGTGTGATGGTGATCTTCTATTCTTGGGGGGCTGTTAGCAATTCTTGGGCAATTTTAGAAACTTCACCTGATCCGGGTGGTTTACCTCGTTATCCAATTAAAAGCTTAATTATTGTCAGTTTCTTGTTGTTAATTTTGCAAGGAATTTCTGAGGCGATTAAAAACTTTGCCATTTTTAAAGGTATTCTCACGCCGGAAATTGAAGATCCCAGTCGCCGATCTTTGGAATAGCTGAAATCCCAGAATTGTATTGAGTAATTTGATTACATAAACTTCCTCTAGTTTGATCATAATTTCAAGTATTTTGAATTGAAATCTGTTTAAATCTTGTCGAATGCTATGAATCCAGATCTGTTAAGTCTGTTAATGTTTGGGGCGGTGTTAGTCTTTCTTGCAATTGGCTATCCCGTTGCCTTTTCACTGGGAGGAGTTGCCCTCTTTTTTACGTTTATTGGTATGGCGTTGGGAATATTTGACCCGATTTTGTGGTCAGCAATGCCCCAACAAATTTTCGGTACTATGAATAATTTTACCCTACTTGCCATTCCCTATTTTATCTTTTTGGGGTCAATGTTAGAAAAATCTGGCATTGCTGAAGACCTCTTAGAAACGATGGGAATTTTATTCGGACGGGTGCGGGGTGGGTTAGCCGTTGCGGTGATCATTGTTGGGGCATTACTTGCGGCTACAACAGGTGTTGTCGCGGCAACGGTGATTGCAATGGGATTAATTTCTTTGCCGACAATGCTGCGATATAACTACAATAAAAAGCTGGCTACTGGAGTGATTGTCGCATCAGGAACCCTCGGACAAATTATTCCACCTAGTGTGGTTTTAGTGGTCTTAGGCGATCAACTCGGGGTTTCAGTCGGTGACTTATTTATTGGGTCAGTGATTCCGGGTTTATTAATGACGGGAGCCTTTTTAATTCATGTATTAATTGTAGCCTTTTTACGCCCTGATATTGCCCCAGCGTTACCGCAAGAAGTCCTAGATGCACCGGGACTCGGAGGCAAAATTATTAAAGTTTTAATTCCGCCAATCTTACTGATAACTTTAATTTTAGGAACTATCTTTTTTGGCATTGCGACTCCAACAGAAGCGGGTGCTGTGGGTTGTGTCGGGACGATGATTTTAGCCGCAGCAAACCGCCGACTGAATTGGGAAAATATCAGCCAAGTTTGTGATGCCACTTTGCGAACCACTTGCATGGTGATGTTTATTTTAATTGGTTCGAGGGCATTTAGTTTAGTGTTTCGCGGACTCGGCGGTGAACAATTAGTCCGAGATTCCCTTTCTAATACACCGGGAGGGGCTATCGGCTTTTTAGTCATTACAATGTTATTAATCTTTATTCTGGGATTTTTTATTGACTTTTTTGAGATTGTTTTTATTGTCGTGCCGTTACTCGTTCCCATTGCCCAAAGTTTTGGGATGGATTTAGTTTGGTTTGGTGTGGTACTTGGGGCTAATATTCAAACCTCATTTCTGACGCCTCCTTTTGGCTTCGCGTTATTTTATCTACGAGGTGTTGCACCGCCAGAAGTCACAACCGAAGATATTTATCAAGGCGCAATTCCCTTTATTCTGCTACAATTAATGGTGTTAGTCTTGATTATTGTATTTCCGCAAATTGTTAGCTTTTTACCCTCGTTGGCAGCAACTTAAGTGACGGGTCAGGGTAATTGATGAATTACCCCAACAAAACTGTAAACTGAAAAAACGGAGTGCGATCGCCAAGAATCGAATAAAATATAAAATTAATTCAACCCAGACCCCAAACTTATATAATAATAAACAATCGTTCAGTTAACGTTTTGAGCCAGTGACTACAACACCCCTCCGCCCGGATTCTCAACCCACTTCTACCCAACGCCCCGACGACCAGGGACGCTTCGGCCAGTTTGGAGGCAAATATGTTCCAGAAACTTTAATGCCAGCTTTAGCGGAATTAGAAACCGCCTTCAAACAATACCGCCACGACCCGGAATTTCAACAGGAATTACAACAACTTTTGCGCGATTATGTGGGTCGTCCGAGTCCGTTGTATTTTGCTGAACGTTTAACCCAATATTACGCCAAACCGGATGGTACCGGGGCGCAAATTTACCTCAAACGCGAAGACCTCAACCACACCGGCGCCCACAAGATTAATAATGCCTTGGCTCAAGCGTTATTAGCCCTTAAAATGGGCAAACAGCGAATTATTGCTGAAACAGGCGCAGGTCAACATGGCGTCGCTACAGCTACGGTTTGTGCGCGGTTTGGCTTGCAATGCGTGATTTATATGGGCGTCCATGATATGGAAAGACAAGCCCTAAACGTCTTTAGAATGCGGCTGTTGGGGGCCGAAGTCAAACCCGTTGAAGCGGGAACCGGAACCCTAAAAGATGCCACCAGTGAGGCGATTCGAGACTGGGTAACAAATGTAGAAACGACGCACTACATTCTCGGTTCCGTCGCAGGCCCCCATCCCTACCCGATGATGGTGCGAGACTTTCATGGAGTTATTGGTGTAGAAACTCGCGCCCAATGTTTAGAAAAATGGGGCGGTTTACCTGATATTTTATTGGCTTGCGTGGGTGGTGGTTCTAACGCGATGGGACTGTTTCACGAGTTTGTCAATGAATCCTCTGTGCGGTTCATTGGCGTCGAGGCGGCAGGTTCAGGGATTGAGACGGGGAAACACGCCGCCACCCTCACCAAAGGACGAGTTGGGGTGTTGCATGGGGCGATGAGTTATCTATTACAAGATGATGACGGACAGGTAATCGAAGCCCATTCAATTAGTGCGGGTTTGGACTATCCCGGCGTTGGGCCTGAACATAGTTATTTAAAAGATAGCCAACGGGCAGAATATTATAGTGTTACTGACCAAGAAGCCTTAGATGCGTTTCAACGGTTATCGAAGTTAGAAGGAATCATTCCGGCGTTGGAAACTGCCCATGCGATTGCTTATTTAGAAACCCTTTGTCCGCAATTAGAAGGCAGTCCTCGGATTATTTTAAACTGTTCGGGACGGGGTGATAAAGATGTGCAAACAGTCGCTAAGTTTCTCGACCCTGCTTAAAAACTTGTTGATTTTCACTCGGTTCGCGAGTCAGCAGCAGTCAATGATGGGAATTGGAATGAATTCTTCTAATTCTACTGATTTGAGGAAGTTAGACCAATCATTGGTTAAAGTCGAATCAGACGGGTTAGCGCTCATTCCCTGAATAAGACTCGTTAAAGCATCATACCAAATACCGTTTTCTGCATAAACAAGATGACTTTTTTCGGTTTGATTATTTCCTAACTGACTGTTCAATTCTTGACTCCCTTGAACTCGTTTTATCCAGCCATGAACGCTGTGATTGTTTGATGGATTTTCAGCATCACAAACCAGTTCAAAAAACCAATGATACTCCTGTTCAAGTTCTAGAGGTTTTGCGGTTGAGGGAAGTTTAACACTAATAATTCCCGGTGTTTTTGATAGTTCAACTAAAATCGGTTTTTCGAGAATCGGACTTTGATTTTCATCTAAAAGCATCAATTCAGCTTGACGAATTTCGGTAGAATGATAAGGAATATAAAACCAAAACGTTGGATATTCTTTTGTCGTTAAACCCAAGTTTGTTTGAGGGATTAAAGCGGTTAGAGGGGGCTGAGTTGCAAGGCAATTTCCGCGACTTGCTCCCCCTTTACGATTACCCGGTCTGCCATCTCCATCAAAATCAAAGTTTTGGTTGCTGGCTAGCTGAAAAAATGAGCTAGCTTTTGAAGGCTCATCAATTCCATAACTAATTTTTCCTGTAAAACTTAGGAAAAATAAGAGGGTTGTGAAGTATAGCTTTATCTGAGTCATTTTTCATTATATAGTCTTAGGAAAAGCAACTTTTATAACACCAGTGAGTATCAATGCCAACCCAGAGGGAACAATCGGTATCCAACCTCCTTTTGTTAAAGTAATATAGCCAATACCACCGATAAAAATTAGACTCACACTACCAATAATAAGATACAATATTATTGTAGGTTTTTGGCGATAAAAATAAAAAATAAAGAGGATTTCTCCAATCACAGCACATCCGAAAATCAAGAGAACTTCTCCCCCCTTGGGTAAGACCCGAAGCAAGGGTCGATGATCTTGAACTGCACTGAGAATTTGACTGATCATTTGAGCTTGAATAAAGACTCCCGGAGTATATTTAATCGGTGAATAACCCGCACTATAAGGCGTGAGAAAACCATCATCGATACTCTGAGCCGTTGTACCAATCAAAACAATTCTATCTTGAATCCACCTTGGATCAAAGCGATCGCTGAGAATATCACTTAATGTAACGGTTTGAGCGGGAGCTTCAGAAGATCGATAATTGAGCATAATTTGATATCCCATTGCATCTAATTGATGATAACCTCCCGTTGCAGGTTCAAGCTTTTTAAACTCAACTGAACCGATTTTAAAAGTATTCGGTGAAGTGCGATTAAATTCAATTCCTTCAGCCTTGAGATAACGATAAGCCACCTTATAACTAAAGGATTTTTCTGTATTACATTTAGAGTTTGGAGTCATTCCCAAAAGCTGACGCCGAACAATTCCATCCGGATCAATAGGTACATCACTAAACCCTACTTGTTGAAGCGGAACTTGATCGGGAGGAGGAATAGAAGGATTATTTTCACCGTCGCCAACTTCACAAACAACAATTAATTTTTCATCTTGTTTTAAGAGATTGGCTAATTTTTGCTTATTTTTTTGAACGGGAAAAGGACGATAAATATCCAAACCAATCACTCTCGGTTGATATTGATTGAGTTTTTCTAATAACTGTTTCAGTGCTGTATCCGATAAAGAACCTCGTAATTCATTGGGATTTTGAGCTTGAATATCTTTCTCTGTTACGGTTATAATTAAAATCCGAGGATCAGGTGGTTCATCGGGTTTTAACCGAATTAACGCATCTATTGCTTTCAGTTCCCAAGTTTGTAGTATTCCGAGCGATCGCACACCCATTACTAAGCTTGTTATAACGACACTTATCGTCAATATTTTTTGCCAATCATTCCATCGAAATAAAGGAGTTTTTTGGGGTTTAGACTGAGGTTTATTAGGCGGTTGACACAACTGTTCCCAAGTGAGCGATCGCGCTGTGGGATGCTGAAAAATAACAGGAAGCCAACTCGCACAGGGAAGTTCTTTTTCTAATTCATCATGTAAACGTTCCCGTGCTTTCCGCACTGCAAACGTAAAAGATTTTCCAGTTGAAAAAGCAGTCAGAAAATACTTCAGAAAGCTTTGAGCCACTTGATCGGGAACAATTTCTCGCATGACAATCATTCGAGGAATATGCAAATCACTGAGTTCTTTGGCTAATCCTAATCCATCACAAGAATTAAAAATTGCTAGTTGTAACCCAGATTGAACTGTTTGTTTTAAACCATATTTAAGCTCACTCAGGGTTAAACTCTCTTGAGAATTAATGTAAATTGTTCCTTGCTCACCTTTGGTTTCACTGTGTCCCGCAAAAAACAGAATATCCCAAGTTTTTTCCCAGAGTAGATCATTGATTTCTCGGCGTTTCGGTTCAACTAAAAATACAAGATCGACATTCGGTAAACTCTCAAGCAGTTGGCGATCCTGTTCAATATTGATCCCTTCACTGTGTCCCAGAATTGCTAAAATTCGCACCTGAATATTAGGTGAAGATTCAGTGGAAATGTTATGATATTCTGGAGTGCTAAAGGCAACTTCAGCCAGACGAGATTCCACCCAATCCCAAAGATGCCAGGGTAGTTTTTGAAGTTGAGGATCACAAGTGCGAATTAACACTCGAAGCGTTTGATTGAGACTGAACCAATCTCGTAATTTTCGATCAATTTTTTGAAACTCTGAAGCATCTAGCCACGCTAAAAAACAACTACTCAGTTCTTTCGCTGAGTCTTTACAAGCCTCAACTCGATTAATACTACCATCATAAACAATACCTTCAACTTTTATCCGGTAAGGCGCACCAATTAAACGATACTTTTCCCAATGATTTTGTAAGCAAGTTGCGAGTTGAAGATTGGGAGGTAAACCGCCTGTCATTTCTAGTTCTCGTTGGTTTGCTAACCAAATTTCCAGGGTTACTCTTACCCCCCTTTCCAAATTTCCCTCTAATTTTAGGACAACTTGCTGTTCCATCATGGGTTACTCATCCTAACTCCAATTTTAGATCACAAAGGTTTCGACGATACTCAAATCTCCTAAAGCCACTTTAACACTAAAAATTTCTCCAGATTCCCCACTAAATTTTAATTGAATATTCTTCGTACTCCTGGCTTCGGCTTGCATGACAGTTTCTCCATTTTCATCGAGTAACATCAGTTGTAGATTTTGAGGTAAATAAACTTGATTATTAGCGGGATACAACTCAACCTCAATACCCATTTCTAAGTCTGTTCTCGGTTGCAAACGAACCAATAAGCCAACCTGTTCAGCCGTTGGTTCTAAACTAAACTTTTTAATTCGTTCAACTCCCAAATCAGAATTTACAGGTATTAGAGAATCGGAAGTTATATTTCTACTTCGGAACGCCAGTTTCGGAGGAGAAAAAAAAGTTTCTAGGGTTTCCCAACTCCCCTCGAAAGTATTCTGTAGCCATTGGTTAAGTTTAACCGCATTTTCGATTTGACTCGCATATTTGAGAAAAAAATCCAGAGATTTTAACTGATTCAAAGGAACTTCTTCAGTAGAAACCTGTTTGATAAAACCCAAAATATTGGCTTCAGTTAAAGCCTTATTGAGTTGTACCGCAAAATAACCTCTGCGGTGATTCATAGACTCAAGCGGAATAGAAACAATTTGTTGAGAAGGAAGAACCGGACGACATTCAAACTTACCCAAATGCTGCACATTCAAATCGGCTACATCGCTAAATTTTTGCATCATTGGATCGAAACTATCACTCGATTTCCAATCCGGTTCAAATCCCATACATTTCAAATAAAACTCAACCGCATACACGCTTAAAGTATTCAGATAAACTTGTTTAGCGTGTTTAGGAGCAAGTTGTTTTTGGCGAAACTCATCCGCCTTTTGATGAGCTTTGATCGAAAGAGGAACAGTAAACGTTAAAGATTCCATAAGATTGTTAGTTTTCATTTTAAATACCTCAATACACCCAGTTTAACGAAATTGAACTAATTTTGTAAGTATTCTCGGAAATACGGTGTAAATTCCTTTAACCGCTTTTTATAAAACTCACACAACGAAGAAACAGGCACATTTAATTCGGCTGAAATATCTTTCCATTTGCGATCTTGCCAAATTTTAGCGATCGCCAAAAATTGAAACGTCGCTTTAGGCTGTCCTTTAATATACTCTTTGGTAAAGATATTATCTGGATTTTCTTCAATTAAACTTTGAAGTTCTTGAGATTTAGAAATTTGTTCAGCAGGTAGCCTAAAACTATCTAAGTCTTCTAAATTAGGTAAAGAAGCAACATCTTCATTTTTCTCACCTTTAGGTAAATAAGTTAGACCTCGACGGGTATATTGATTGAAACAATCTGTAAATCGTTTATCCAAGAGAAAATTACACCAAGCCATCACATCTTGTTCGGGATTGTATCTATCAATATTTTGACAAATTTCCATCATCATTATACTTTTAGCTTCATTGTACAAATCCTCATAAATACTTACTGGAAAAGGAAATGAGCCTTTTTTCGGACGTATCAAACGACCAGATTTTAAAATTTTATCCATCAGCAAATTCAACGCTCGTCGGCGCTCGTAGCTTCCTTTCGAATACTGTTGAGCCTCTCTTGCGAGTTGGTTGAACTGAGAATCAATTGGACTTTTCCCCTGGTGCATAGATACTTCCTATCCTGTGTTTAGGACTCTCTGTATAGTTTCTGGTTTCGGAGGTCGTTTTTTCGGATGACTCAGTTTTTGTTACAAAATTTCAGACAAGCACCTTGTCCAGTGAGGCGTTGTGAATGTTCTCTAACGCTTATCTAGAGAGTGTTGTAACTGAGATCTTGCACCAGTTCAGAAACCGGGTTTCTTGCTACTGCTTTTAGCTTATAGCCTATATTTTTCCTTGAGAAACCCGGTTTCTCGGGTCTTGTTGATCCGCAAGATGTGAGTTATAACCAATTTTCAGTTACAGAAAACAGAAATTTTTTCAAAAAAAGTCAAATTTCTGAAAAAAAGTACAACAAGTTCAGAAACATATGTAGAACACAGTTGACAAGGCTCGCGCACTGACAGCTAATTTCATGGAGGAATGACTCAAGTGAAGTTAGGACAAATATTGGTTCGGAAAAAGTTAATTTCGTTATCTCAGTTGGAACAAATCCTAACGTTTCAGTCTTCATCTTCTAAGAAATTAGGGGAACTACTGGTAACACAAAGATTAATTGAAGAGGAGGACTTACAACAAGCAATCAAAGAGCAATATTGGCGAGATAATGGCTTTTGGGTGATTGACTAATATTCACATTTTTTTGAGTCAATCCTGAGAAGCTTTTGATAACGTTCATTCCACCCGTTGAGGTCTATTATGAAAAAAAATCTCTCAATTTTACCTGCTGAACTTGCGAATCAGTATTTATCGTCTGATCAGTTTGTGCGGATTATTAATGCTGAGTCTCAAACGGTTTACGGTTGGTGTAATGTAGAAGATTTACTAGAAACGCTGGCGGGAAATAACATCAAAAAGTTTTTGGTCATTCCATTAGATTTAGACGGTTGAGATTATTAGATGAGGTAAAAAATGGCTGAAATCAAGACCGATAGACTATTCCCCAGGAGTCAACTTTACACAACACTCCTTTATGTAAAGAACATTTCTTTATATTTTAAAGATTGGGTAAAGGATGTTGACTTGTTACGAACAGGTTAGTATAGTATGAACACATTAAACTTCTAACACTCTGTAGGTTAACCCCGATCTAAGATTGAATTGATTGTCTAAGTATTCAAAGTCAGTTCAGAAATAAAAAGTCAATCAAAGCTTACAGTTATTTACATCATCTGGAGATTAGTGCATATGAAAATGATCAAGTTAATAACAGTTACAGCGTTAACGCTTGGGGCTGTTTTTGGGAGTTTTGTTGAGTCAGCAGTAGCAAGGGGGGGTAGATGGTCTGGAAGTAGTACGGCCGAGCCAGAAAATTATTTTGAATTTAGCTTATTTACTCAAACGCCTAGAGGTCAAGATATACGTGATAGCAAACGGGGTAATCGGAATTTAGGTCTTTTCAAGGGAGCCATTGAAAACTTTTCTTTTTGCTCACAAAGTGACGATGCTGATACATTCCCTAACTTAGGTAATGGATGTGAATTATCCGGCTTTACAGGATCTTATATAGATGACTCATTTCCAGTTTTAGATTTACAAGCGAGAAACAGAGAGGGAGTGGTTGAATATAGTTTTCTTCTTCCAAACACAAATAAGCAAGTTTTTCCAATTGATAGTCTTCTGTTTAACTTTCAGCTACGTCTAGATCGGATTCCCTCAGAACTTCGCCTTGACCCAGTTAACTCTCTAAAGGATATTTTCAGTCTGTTTAACTTAAGAGATGATGATGGTGAACTCTTACTAAAAAGTTTATTAAACTCAACCAATTCTGATGCTGACGTAGAAATACAATACGTTCCAGAGCCGAGTTCGATGAATGCCTTATTTGCTATAGGCATTTTAGGTGCTGGTTTTGGACTGAAACGTAGATTTAAAATCAAATCATAAATATTCTCGAATTGAGAACCGTATTAAACCGATAGGTTAATTGTATGTTTCTTCGGTTAACATTTTGGGAAGCAGATAGGAATATTGTTAACTTATCCGTTCCAATAACGTAAGTTAACACAGCAAAAGTCAATCAAAGTTTACAGTTATTTACATCATCTGGGGAGATTAGTGCAAATGAAAATGATCAAGTTAATAACAGTTACAGCGTTAACGCTTGGGGCTGTTTTGGGAACTGTTGTAGAGTCAGCAGTAGCAAGGGGGGGTAGATGGTCTATAAATAGTTTCCGTGGATTCGATAGTAATTATGAATTCAGCTTATTGACCGAAACGCCTGAAGGTGAAGAAATATTTGATAGTAAACCGAATGACCAAGACTTGGGTATTTTTGAGGGAGCTATTCAGAATTTTAATTATACAGTAACAGAATGTTGCACTTCTCCTGAAGAAACCCCTGAGATACTAGAATCTGGATCATTTGATGTTTTGGATTTGAGAGCAAGGATAAGACAAGAATGGGGATTGACTGAATATAGTGTTATTAATCCTCAGACAGGCACGAGAGAAAGTAGTTCAGAGAGTAGTCTTTTCATTGAATATAGCTTTATTAATCCCCTGACGGGCAGGAACGAATTTATTCCACCAGGTTCAGGAGGTGTTACTCTGGTAGACTTTGCGATACCTTTAGCTGAAATACCAAAGGAACTCGATCCAGTTAATTCCTTAAAAGATATCTTCACTCTTTTCAGACAGCCATCATTGATTGAGAGGCTATTACAACAAAATTTAGAAAATTCGGAGATTGAAGTCGTTGAAATATCTGTTCCTGAATCTGACATTTCAAACTCTTTACTCATTCTAGGAGTTGTAGGTGCAGGTTGGGGACTTCAGCGTAAGTTGAATCGAAAATCGTAAATTTTCTTGAATTCAGGATGCGGGGAAACGGATGAAATTAATTTTTCTTCCGTTAACACTTTGGGTGAAAATCTTCGTACAATAATGATATGCTATTTCACTAGCCCACCTGTCGCAGTGCATCGAAATCATGTTGAATAACCTCATTCAATCGTCGTGTATCGGGTTTATCGGAGGAAGTCTTCTCAGTATTCTGTTTACTCCTTTACCCGCAGACGCACAAATTGTCCCAGATAACACCCTACCCCAAAACTCTATCGTTACTCCCCAAAGTAATGTCACACAAATTGATGGAGGAACAAGAAACGGGAACAATCTTTTTCATAGTTTTGAGCGGTTTTCTGTCCAGACGGGGGAAACTGCTTTTTTTAATAACGCTGTTGAGGTTCAGAATATTTTCTCTCGCGTTACAGGGGGTTCAATTTCAGAAATTAATGGCGTTTTGAGAGCGAATGGAATTGCTAATCTATTTCTAATTAATCCCAATGGAATTATTTTTGGTGAAAATGCTTCCCTTGATATTGGAGGTTCGTTTTTTGCGACAAGTGCAGATAGTATCATTTTCGCTAATGGAAGTGAATTTAGAGCAACTAATCCTAATACTCCACCGCTATTAATCATTAATATTCCTGTTGGTTTGGGCTTTCGAGAAAATCCAGGTAAAATTGTTAACCGTTCTTTTGTAGAAGTTGATGAAACAGGAGTTGAATTTGAGAGATTTATCGGTTTGCAAGTTCCACCTGAAAAAACTTTGGCTCTTATTGGAGGAGAAGTTAATCTAGAAGGTGGAATTCTGACAACAACAGGAGGACGAATTGAATTAGGTAGTGTCGCCGGAAATAGCTTTGTTAGCCTTACAACCGTACCAGAAGGATTTACTTTAAATTACGACGGCGTGCAGAATTTTCAAAATATTAGTCTATCTAACCGAGCTTTAATAGATACAAGTGGTGAACGAGGAGGAGGAATTCAAATTCAGGGAAGACAAGTAAATCTCACAGGTGATTCTGTTATTGTTTCCAATACGTTTGGTGCAGAACCCGGAGAAAATGTAATTGTTATTGCTTCTGAATCTTTAAATATGAGTGGAGATGCAACCGAACTAGCGACCTATAGTGAAGGAACAGGTGCCGCAGGTAATTTAATACTTGAAACCGGAAGATTAACTATCCAAAATGGTGCATTTGTCATAACTGTTGGTCGAGGTCAAGGTCAACCCGGAAATTTAGAAGTTCGTGCAACTGAATCAGTAGAATTAGTAGGAACCACAACAGATGAGTTACCAAGTGGTTTATTTGCAGAAGTTGAAGCAGAAGCTACAGGCGAAGGAAGAACCCTCTCAATTGACACGAAACAGTTAATTATTCGGGATGGAGCGCAAGTTTCTGTGGTTACTTCTAGCACAGGTCAAGGAGCAGATTTAATAATAAATGCTAGCGACTCAGTAGAACTGATAGAGACAAGAACAGAGGGTTCCAGTCCTACAGCGTTGGTGGCTCAAGCTTTTGATGAAGGTACAGGAGGAACAATTACTCTGAATACTGAAAGGTTGATTGTTAGAAATGGAGCGCAAATATCAGCTTCTACCTTTGATTCCGGTCAGGCTGGAGATTTAATCATAAGAGCCTCTGATTCTGTTGTATTGCAGGGTAGTCAAATCACATCAGAAAATACATTTCCAAGTGGATTGTTTACTAAAGTTGAACCAGGAGCGACAGGTGATGCTGGAAACTTAATTATCGAAACTGGACAACTTTCTGTACTAGATGGGGCGCAGATATCCAGCACTGCTAGAAATGGAGGTCAAGGTGGAAATGTGACGATTAATGCTGTGAATTCCGTTATTTTAAGCGGAACTACATCTGTACCAGAACCGCAGCAAGACCAAAGAAGTGGGATTTTTGTTTCGGCTGAACCGCCGGCGCGTGATAATGAGGGGAATTTAATTCTAGATGAGTCAGGACAACCGTTTATTACCACTGCTGATGCTGGAGAATTAATTATAAATACCCCTGAATTAATTGTTGAAAATGGGGCGAGAATCTCTGCGGATAATTTTGGGACGGGTGGCGGAAGTAATGTTAACTTAAATGTTAATCGATTAATTATTCGGGATGGAGGACAAATTGGGGCGGGTTCTCTTGTCGAAGAAAATGCTATTAATAATGAACGGGGTTCGGGCGGAACATTAACAGTAAATGCTTCTGAATCTGTAGAAATTACGGGAACTGATACGATTGGCTCGAATGTTGAAAATAGTCGTTTATTTACCTTAGCAGAAGGAACGGGAAATGCGGGGAATATAAGCCTTTTTACGCCTAATTTAACCGTTGCAAATGATGGAGAAGTTAACGTGAGTGCAACGGGAACGGGAGAGGCGGGTAATTTAACCGTTGAAGCGAATTCAATTCGTCTGAATCAGGCAAGTCTGAGGGCAGAAACTCGTCTTGGAACTCAAGGAAATATTACCATAAATTCGCGTGAGATTCAACTGCGTCGGGGCAGTCAAATTACTACAAATTCCTTAGAAACCGGCACGGGTGGAAATATTACGATTAATAGTAATCAGTTAGTTGCAATTGAAAATAGCGATATTTCTGCCAATGCTCAAGCGGGG
>NZ_LATL02000222.1 GCF_000972705.2 Limnoraphis robusta CS-951
AAAATTCGCTTTTTCATCATTTTATCCTTGATTGATTAGAGTTTAAGTAAATGTGGGTAAAATTGCTCGTGCAGTTTGGATATTGGTTGCACAAATAACCTGATAAGTATCACAAAGTCTAAAAATAGCCTCTAAGGAAGCTAGATTTGGCCGGCGAATTAAAGGTTCTCTCAAACAAATCACTGCCTTGATATTTCCTAAGATAATTTGTACACCAATTGTATCTGACCCTCCGACTAAAAGATTGGGACGAATCACTTGTTTAACGCTCAGATTGACTTTCTGCTTTAAAATTTGAGCAACCCATTCCGGCGCTAAAATCGGTACATTCGACAAAATATCAATTTCCTTCTCTACCCAGTTTACCAACTCGGAGATTTTCGTTTCATCTGCCATGAGAATCATATATTTACGATTCGCCCTGATTCCGCTTCTGCGAATTCCCTCAACGGCGGCCTGGGTAACACGATGAATTAATTTAACCGCTAAGTGAGGACGTTTATGTTTGAGGTTTTCAATATCATCAAAGGTCATAATCGCAATCGTACCATCACTGGCCGCAATAAAATCGGCTTGACGAGAGATTGACTCCAAGAGTGCCATTTCCCCTAAGAAGTCCCCGGTTGTGCGCGTCGAGTTGTCCCGATGATCCTCGATAATACTAATTTCTCCACTGAGAATCACTCCAAAAGAAGTATCACGTCCAGTTTTGGGCATAATCTCTTGTAGGTCAAAAAACTTATGAATTGAAAAATATTCACAGATGAGTTCGACTTCTTCCGAGTAAAAATCCTTGAAAGTCTTCAAATTTAGAAATAAGTTTGCTTTCTCAGACATAAAGTCCGACCCCCGATGGCCTATTAGATATGACCCAAATCTGCAATCAAAAATCCCAAATTACAACTTATAATTAAGATTAATATAATAACTGAATCGCGCATCAATTCCAAAATTCGATGAGTCCATCACAACTGATTGCATTTCAGCCCATTGCTGCGATCGCTACAACCCCCAACGCAGCCCAACGACTACAACCGTTGTGTCAGACTTCCGATGTGACGCTGTACCTGCCTCAATCCTTGGGCGACATCCCCGGCAGCCAAACCTATCCCGACTCTCTGCGCCAACTCCTACCGCAACTCTGGTCAAGTCATCGCGCTATTATCTTCTGTCTGGCTTTAGGGGCCGTTGTCCGCCTGATTTCCCCCCTATTACAGCATAAATCCAGCGATCCGGCGGTGATTGTGGTTGACGAAAGCGGCCAGTTTGTGATTAGTGTCTGTAGTGGTCATATTGGCGGCGCGGATCAACTCGCCCAACTCGTGGCCCGTCAACTGGGCGCAACTCCTATATTAACCGGTGCCGCAAACGCTTTGAAACTCCCCGGAATTGATGTTTTAGGGGTGCCGTTTGGCTGGAAACGAGGAGCCGGAGACTGGACAGGTGTGAGTGCGGCGTTAGCCCAACAAAAAACGCTACAAGTTCAGCAAGAAGCAGGTTCTACGCTTTGGCAACAGCATCTCCCCGCAGATCATCCCTTTGATTTTACCTCAACCTCAACTCCTCAAGCCAAAATCTGGATTAGCCCCAAAGCGCGACCACTTTCCACCGATTTACCCCAAGTCCAATGGCATCCGCGAGTCCTGTGGGTGGGTGTGGGTTGTGAACGCCATACCCCCAAAATGGTGATTGAAAAGGCAATTTTAGAAGTCTTAGAGACTCATCAACTCGCTTGTGAAGCGATTGCCGGAATTGCCACGATTGATCTCAAAGCCGATGAAACCGGATTAGTGGAACTTTGTCAAGAGCGCGATTGGCCGTTACGCACGTTTGATGCCGAAGTGTTGCGTCAGGTGACGGTGCCGACGCCTTCTGATATTGTTCGTCAAGAGGTGGGAACGCCCAGTGTTGCTGAAGCTGCCGCCTTACAAGTGGCTGGAGTCGAAACGTTACTGGTGACTAAACAGATTTATCGTCATCCTCAACCCTCCGAACAGCCAAGAATCGGTCAGGCGGTAACGGTGGCCATTGCCCAAAGCCAACGAGAATATACCGGACGCAAGGGACAATTATTGCTGATTGGTATTGGCCCCGGTCAACTCAATCAAATGACTCCCGCCGCCCAAACCGCAGTGACTCAGGCGGATGTGGTGATTGGGTATTCGCTGTATTTGGAGTTAATTGCGCCGTTGTTGCGTCCAGGGCAAATTGTTGAATCCTATCCCATTACCCAAGAACGTCTTCGGGCTGAACGAGCGATTTTCTTGGCTGAATGGGGGTTAACGGTGGCGGTGGTGTCTTCGGGGGATTGTGGGATTTACGGGATGGCGGGGTTAGTGTTTGAAGAACTTCGCGCCCAAGGTTGGCAAGGGCAAACGCCAGCAGTACAAGTGTTTCCGGGGATTAGTGCGTTGCAAGCGGCCGCTTCTCGGGTGGGTGCGCCCTTGATGCACGATTTTTGCGCGATTAGTTTGAGTGATTTGTTGACGCCTTGGGAGGTGATTGAAAAGCGCTTAAAAGCGGCTGCAATGGCTGATTTTGTCTGTGCTTTATATAATCCGCGATCGCGCAGTCGTACCGAACAATTATATCAGGCTCAGGCGATTTTTTTACAGTTTCGTTCTCCACAAACTCCCGTAGCAATTGTGCGTTCTGCTTATCGAGAAGATGAACAGATTACGTTAACGACTTTAGGGCAATTAACGGAAGTTTCTGTTGATATGTTGACTACGGTTTTAATTGGCAATCAAAGTACAGCGTTTCTGGAAAATTGGATGATTACCCCGAGAGGATATTTAGGCTTTGAACAATGTTAACCTCCTAAACGTTCAGAGGAGTCAAGTGGAGTGTGAGGAAATTGTGTTGTCTTCTAATCAATCAAAAACGGTTTACAGTTCTTGAGTGGTGCGAGAAAAAACTCGATCAATTAAACCAGAAACTAGGGATAAAACAATCGAACCGAACAACGCAGGGAAAAATCCTGCAACGTCAAATCCTGGTGTAAAATATCCGACTAATGAAAGGGAAATGGCGTTAATCACCAGTAGAAATAACCCTAAAGTCAGCAAGGTTAAAGGCAGTGTAAACAGAATTAAAATCGGTTTGACAATCGCATTTACTAACCCCATAACCACAACACCAATGGCTGCGGCTTGCCAACTCGCAATGGTTAAGCCCGGTACCAGATAAGCGGTAATCCAAAGCGCAATCGCCGAAAGTACCCACGTTAGAAAGAAATTCAGCATAGGAAAGCTCAACTCTATCAGTACCTTGTAATTTTAGCAAATTCACCGATTTTTTCAGCATCTGTATCCGAGAATCGCTATGCTGGAATGAGAGACTACATTTGAATAGGAGATTTTAGGATGATTCGAGGATTCATCGCTGTTATTGCAACACTGGTGTTGTTCTGTTGGCCTTTAACGGCATGGGCTGAGGAGAACCCATCGGGTTTATTTTTTAATCATAGCCTCTTACAAGGACGGGATTTTTCTAATCAAACGCTTCCGGCGGCGGAGTTTGCTAACTCAAATTTAGAGTCTGCTACCTTTGACAATTCTCAGTTAGTTGGGTCAATTTTTAGCAAAGCGATTATGCAAAAAGTTAATATGCGGGGTGCAGATTTGACCTACGGAATGTTGGATCAGGTTGATTTTAGTGATGCGGATTTGAGTAATTCTATCTTTACAGAAGCTCTATTTTTGGGTTCGACTTTTAAAAATACAAACATCACAGGTGCAGATTTTAGCGAGGCTCTTTTAGATCGAGAACAGCTTCGACAACTGTGTAAAAGAGCCAGTGGTGTTAATCCAAAAACCGGGGTTGAAACTCGATATTCTTTGGGTTGTCGTTGATTTTTTTAATAGGATTGGAGCGGATTGTTTGGGAAATTAATGAATTGCCAATTTACCGCTCCTACCTGATAAACTCATCATATAAATATTTTAAAGAACCTTGAATAGATTTGGGTAAAACATCCAGAGTCTTGTTGATAAAGTCTTTAGTTACGTTGAGATGAATCTCCTCAAAATAAACTTGAGTAAAACTCTAAATATTGTGTCATTGCAGTCGTTTTTGAGAAGCGAAACTCATCAGGAGGGAGTTGGGGGCGAGGCTGTTTTAAGGCGTTAATAATTGCTTGAGACAGATTGTGAACGGGATCATCATCTAAGTCGAAATAAAAGCAGTCAGAAGCCCCCACTTCTCGAAATATCGGGATATCTGAACAAACTACTCGACTCGAAAAATAGAGGGCTTCTGCTAGGGGTAAACAAAACCCTTCTGTTGAAGAAGGACAAACTACTAGCTGACAATTTTGATAAAGCCAGCACAACTGTTCATCATCAATGGATGAGGTTAGAAGCACTCGATCACCCAGGGATTTTGTATGAATAAGTTCGATTAAATTCCCTGTTTCTGGGCCTGTACTTCCCACTAAAATGAGTTGAGTTGAGGGAGCGATATCTCGTTTTTCTTCTATTAGTTTAGCATAGGCTTGAATCAATAAATGTAAATTTTTATTTTTACGATGTTGAGCTACACTGAGAATAAAAGGACGGTTCTCTAAATTGAGTTTAATTGGAAGTTTGGGTTGAGTATTTTCAAAGTCAACATAGTTATAAACTACACGATTTTTGCCTTGAGCATAGACTTTGGGAAAATAGTATTGCAGTCGGTTTAGAGTCTCTTGAGAAACACAGACAATTCCATCACTATTGATCACAGCCAGGTAGGTAAAAAGCTGATTAAACAGATAATTTGGAAAGCCAAAGTTTTCGGGTTTTTCATAGGGATAAAAATCGTGAATCGTCGAAACAACAGGCACTGAAAATAAAAAGTTTAAAAAAGGAATTGGAAAGGAAAAGTGAGCAATATTGGGCTTGAGTTTATTGACGAGTTTTGGCAGTTCAAACATAAACCAGAGGTTCCGCTTCAAGGAAGTATTTTTGATCTCAATTTGTAGGACNAGCCAAAGTTTTCGGGTTTTTCATAGGGATAAAAATCGTGAATCGTCGAAACAACAGGCACTGAAAATAAAAAGTTTAAAAAAGGAATTGGAAAGGAAAAGTGAGCAATATTGGGCTTGAGTTTATTGACGAGTTTTGGCAGTTCAAACATAAACCAGAGGTTCCGCTTCAAGGAAGTATTTTTGATCTCAATTTGTAGGACTTTTATTTTATCAGAATTGAGCTGAAAATCTTCTTCAAAATATTGTCTTTGCCAACTTCCCAAAACGAAGGTAATTTGTTCAACTTGTTCGGAAGCAGCTAAACATTTTGCTAAATTTGCAGCGCCTCGACATAAACCGGTGGGTTGAGTAAACCGACTTAATGCAGAAATAAGGATGTGCATCTGTTGTCCTCTAAAAATGTTTTTATCATCAAATTCAATTACTGATTAAGCATTAGGACTCAAGCCTTTCAAAATTCCCGTCTTAAAATTATCAACCATTTGTTCTATTGTATATTGTTTTGCTGTTATTAAAGCACCTGTTTTTAATTGTAAATAAAAATCATGATCGTTCATAACTTTGATCACAGCTTGAGCATATTCTTCTATACTATGTTCTGTCATTACACCATTGATACCTGAACTTAAATACTCAATTTCTGGACTGTGAATTGGGAGATCTGTTGTAATTACAGGGAGTCCCGCTACAAAAGCATCTAGAATAGCTAAACCCACTAAACCCGGAATTAAAAAGACATCAGCCAAAGAAAAGTAGAGTGCTTTTTCTCGCTCAAACTGAGAACCTACATAATAGATCCAAGGATATTCACTGACTATCTGTTCAAGCTGTTGACGATCCGGGCCATTTCCGAGGATAAACAGCTTAAAATTTGGAATTTTTTCGTGAATTAGTTTTCCTGAATCAATTAAAAATCTCCAATGTTTATTGGGATATAAACCCCCGCAAAATAATCCAATTTTATCCGGTTCTTCGATCTGATACTTGGCTTTTGCTTCGGCAATTTCATTGGCTGTAATACTGAGTATATCGTCTTGGAGTTGTTGAGTATCTATCGAGTTCTGTACAATTGTGATGGTATCTTTTTTGACGTTATGTTCTCTCAAATATTGAGCAGTTCCTTCTGTGTAAGCAAACCACCAATCAACCCGATTAATCACCTTTCGTTTAACCCANGTTCTTCGATCTGATACTTGGCTTTTGCTTCGGCAATTTCATTGGCTGTAATACTGAGTATATCGTCTTGGAGTTGTTGAGTATCTATCGAGTTCTGTACAATTGTGATGGTATCTTTTTTGACGTTATGTTCTCTCAAATATTGAGCAGTTCCTTCTGTGTAAGCAAACCACCAATCAACCCGATTAATCACCTTTCGTTTAACCCATTCTTGAAAGTTTTCCTGTTCAGCTTGTCGATCCCAACCGTGACCCCAAAAAGCAACTTTTTTGAGTTTTAAAGCGGATAAAACTAACAAAACATAATTAATGACATGGCGGCTTGCTTGCTCAACAATGATTAAATCTGATCGTTGAATTTCTTTCCATAAAGGTTGATACAATATTTTACCTTTAAACAACCAATAATTCTTAACTTTGAGTCCGACTTCTGAATTTAATTCAACATTATCTGATTTTTGTAGTTCGGCTTGACTCGGATCTCCATAAGCGACTCTCAATTTAATTCCTTCTGAGTCAAGAGCTTGATACAGTTTCTCAAAGAAAGAAACTCGATATTGTTTGACTAAGGTTTGAACAATTAAAACTTGTTTCATAAAAAGATTTCAAAAGGAGATTGATGAACTTAGATATGATTAAAAATAACGTCAGCGAACTTTTCGGCTGAGTTCTGTTCAGCAAATTTTTTCATTAGAGTGCGATCGCATAATACGGTCTCGGGTTCTTGTAAAAATCGAGTTAAACCTTTAGCAATTTCACTGGGTTGTGTTGAGTCAAGCGTTAAACCGAGATGATAGTCTTGAACAAGTTTTCCCATTAAACCATAATTTGAACTGAGAACAGGTTTCTGAGCTGCTGCTGCTAAGACTAGAGTTCCGCTCATTCCAATATGTTTCTGATGAGGAGATAGAATAACATCAGCTAAGTGAAAATAACAATGAACATCCTGTTCAGAAACAAACTCAAATTTACAAATAATCTCTACAGGCTTTGTTTGAGAGAGCTGTGCAATTTTAGATTTTACGGCATCACGATCCTGGGGAATAATCTGTCCAACTAAAACTAAACAGAATTGGTGACAAAGGTGATCGGGGAGCAAATTAACTGCATCTAGAAGCTGATAAATTCCTCGACGTTCTCCCAAACTTCCGAGTAATAAAAAACTTTTTTTATCCGGTTTTAGATTCAAATCTTCTTTGATTTTTTCTAGATTTAGATCCGATAAATTGTAAGTTTTAACCGGATCAGGCATATAGACTGCTGTTGCTCTATTATTATTTTGATTCAAATTATTCACAACAAACGGATCGAGTACAAATAATGTTTTAACTTGAGGTTGTTGCATGACGCGAGTTAGGATTAGTTTTTCTCGGAAATGTTGAATTCGTTCTTTTTGACTGCGTTGATCATCAGAAAAATTCACGTAATGAAAGGAAGGTCGATAATAAATTCCAGATACAGGACAAGGTAACTTATAACCTTCTAAGGCTAGAGGTAGCAGGTAGCGATCCGCGATCATCATCAAACCTTGAGTTGCTTCTAAAGATTTTGCATATCGACATAATAACCGAAATTCCTGGAAATCTCGAACAAAACGCCCAATTTTAGACTGAGTTGACTTTAAAATTTCCTCTTCTTCCGGTTTTATCGTAATAAATTCTAAATTTTTATTCGGAAGTTGGGAAGCTAGATTAACGACTTCTTGATGTTTAGAAATAAATTCATTCAAGACAATAATACAAAGCTGATATTTGAGATTTTTTAGGGCAATAAATTCAATTAAATATTGCAGATAGTTTGCATAATGCCCGGTTGAGACTAAATTCAAAATTAGGATTTTTTTGGAATGATTTTTTAAGTTTGATGATCGGCTATCCATAAGTTATACGTTGATAAAATTAATGCTTCTTAGAATTCATTAAACGCTCATAATAGTGATCAATAGAAATTGCCTTCTTTGACCAAATTTGTTGTCGAGCAAATTCATAACCTTGTTGACCCATCTCCCATCGTTTTTGAGGATGTTTATACATCAATTCAATCGCTAAAGCTAATTCGGCTACAGTTTCACTCGGTTGAGTTACAGAAACTTTAATTCCTGCTGTATCGGGAACTAAATCTCCTGCACCTTGATGGTTGAGAACAATAACAGGTAAAGCATAAGCCATTGCTTCAACTAATTGTGAACCAAATGAGTCTCTTAAACTTGTAAATAAGAAAACATCATTGGTTAAATATTCCTGTTTAACTTCTGTCCAAGAGATTTGACCTTTCACCTCAACTTTGCTTTCAAGTTGTAAATCCTTCAGCCATTGTGGAATATATTTATCAAGAGAACCCCCTCCAACAATTGTTAATTGAATAGGGATTTCTGAGTTAACTTTTGCAAGAGCTTCTAGGGCTAATAGTAACCCTTTTCTATGAAATAAACGACCGACCCAAAGTAACTTGAAAGGCTGAGTTTGACTTCGATTGGGCGGTGAATCAGGAAAATAGTTTTCTTCTAATCCAGTATCTAGAAACAATTCAACCCAAGATGCACCCAAACGTTTCGCTAAATGGGCGGTATCTTGATTTGTTGCTAAGATTAAATCTGCATGGCTAACCGTTTGACGCGCAATTAAATTCAAAGGAAGTAATTGAGTATTAGCAAAAGAACGAAACGCTTCACTTCGCCATTGATCTAAAAAGTAACTTTTGAAAGCTGGTGGTGCAATTTGTCCCCCTCCAACCGGCCCAAATATAAACGGTTTATTGAGACGCCAAAGCTCAGAACCCGCCGTTAAACTACCCCAAGTCACATGATGAATCAGATCAAAATTGTGCTTTTCATTCAGTTTTAAGGCAACTGTATAAGCTTGTCTTTGCCAAATTAAGTAATGAAGATAAACTCCGATTTTTCCCTTCAAATAAGGTTTGAAACGGTTAGGGATATCAACTGGAAAAAAGTGTAAATTTGGCAGGGGTTGAGTCGCTAAGACTTCTTCCCAAGCCGCTTGACTTTCCGCATGAGAACGAGTTAAAACCCAAACTTCGTGACCCAATTGTGCCAAATACCAAGCCCAATTCCAACCAAAACCGAGTTCTGAACCTTTATTCGGTTGACAGGCATAAGCTGAAAGTAAAATATTTTTCATGGGGTGCTATTTGGATGCACTGACTCTGTTTTAGCATACTTTTGTTTGAAGGTAATAATATTGTGAAAATCTTTAAAATGACTTCTTAACCATTCTTCATCTTTGCTCCACCATTGAAACTTTAGTAAAAATTTAATCGTTTCTTCATCAAATCGGTATCGGATTAGTTTGGCTGGAACTCCTCCAACAATTGCATAAGGTGGAACGTCCTTATTGACAACAGCTCCGGCTGCAATGACAGATCCATCTCCAATTGTTACACCATCTAAAATGGTTACATTTGCTCCAATCCAAACATCATTTCCAATGTTTATTTCTTTTCTTTCTTCAAAATAATTTTGCTCAGAAAATGTAATTCCTCCTTGCTTTAAAGTTGAGTAGAAAATGGGATGAGTAGATACAAAATCTTGGGTTGGATGAATTCCAAAACCGATGATACAGTTGATACCAATACAACAAAACTTACCAATATTAACTCTAGAAATACGAGTATTGGATAAAATATAAGTGTAAGAGCCAATATCAGAATTTAAAAGGGTAACATTTTCATAGAGTTTAACGTTATTTCCAACTGTAGTGTTATTGAGTTTTGAGTAATATCCCTGTTCTAAATCTTTGTATTTGAGTTTGTTTTTCCACCAATTCACGAGATAGGACAAATAATCAGTTAAGGGATTTTTAGTGGCTGATTTTAAAATTTTAATCCATATTAACATCAAAAAAACTCCTTTGATTTCATAAAAACAATAATTTAGGAACTCCAAAAATTGTTCAACTTTCGTTGAAATCGGTTCAAAAAGCTGGGCGAAAAACGAGTTTCTTGAGTCCATTCGTCAGCTTCCCAATTTTGTAACAGATAGGGAGGATGAGATAAGGGAAAACCCATTGCTTGTACGGGCATATTAGCATAAGAAATCTTTTTAGCCTCGGCTGTTGTATTTGAAGAATATGATAAACTAAAACCAAGATTAGAAACTAAATTTACACTGGGCATAATCCCCAAACCACTCTGAACCCAACAGGAAAATAACCATCGATAAAACCAACTATTTTTTTTCCCTTCATAAGTCGCTTGAAACAGTCGCCGCCAATAATTAACGGCTCGGCTATTATTTGAAAGTTTATGATCAAGAAAATTACTCTCTCTAAAAGTCGGCCAAAGCTTCATCTCAAAGTCGAAATATTGCCAAGCTCGTCGCCAAGTCGCCCACCCCCAACAGTCGTGAAAACCTGAATAATAATAGCTGTATTCACTGCGTTGATGTCCGAATTGAAAGTTTGTTCCTGCTATTGACATGACTCGTTGATCTTGCTGATAATAGTCTAGGAGTTCTTCACAGTAATCAAAAAAACTAGGATGCGGTAAACAGTCATCTTCTAAAACAATAGCTGATTCTACAGTTTCAAAGACCCAATTTAAACCACTTGAAACTCGCTTGGCACAGCCTAAATTAATATCAGAATAGTTTTTTAATACCTCACAGTTCCAGTCTACACAATCAATAATAGCCCGAGTTTGTTGACATTTTTCAGCTTCTTCTGGTCGGTCAGACCGAGAGCCATCTGCCACAACGAGCAATATTGGGGGCTGGGCTTGACGAATGACCTCAAATACTTTTGCGGTTAATTCGGGTCGGTTAAAAATCAGAAAAACAACTGGAGTTTTCATTTTTATTGTCTCTCAATATAATCCGTTAATTAANATGACTGTTGACCGCATCCTAGTTTTTTTAATACCTCACAGTCCCAGTCTACACAATCAATAATAGCCCGAGTTTGTTGACATTTTTCAGCTTCTTCTGGTCGGTCAGACCGAGAGCCATCTGCCACAACGAGCAATATTGGGGGCTGGGCTTGACGAATGACCTCAAATACTTTTGCGGTTAATTCGGGTCGGTTAAAAATCAGAAAAACAACTGGAGTTTTCATTTTTATTGTCTCTCAATATAATCCGTTAATTAATGAACACTTATTCGCTTGTTTTTTCCAAATTTAATATTAATTTATTACCTCAAACCATACCATTTTTTTAATAATGTTTATTAATTTCTTTAGAAACATCTCCTAAAACACTATCATCAGGAGTAATAACAGCACCACGTTTCTGATTTCCCCAGACTCGCCCAGAAACTCTTGCAACAAAAGCTTCGGGAACTTGATGTTGATATCCTTTTTAGAGAATACCCGGAGTTTTTCAGAAAAACTTTGAGTGGTTTTTAATAGATATCATGCTGATTTATCCTCCAATAATAAGCTTTAAATTTAGACTGTTTTTTCTTGTTATATTAATTTTGAATAAATCTCCACTAATTGATCGTTCAGTTTATTAATCTCATAATTTTCTTCTACAAAGGCTCGACCAGATTGACCCATTTCTAACCATTTTTCTGGATTTTTGAGCAAAAAGCTTAATTTTTCTGCTAAAGCATCAACATCTTTTTCTGGGACTAAAAAACCTGATTTTCCATCTAAAACACCATCGGGAATTCCATTGTGAATTGTTGATAAAACAGGTAAACCCATTGCTTGAGCCTCTTGTAAAACTAAACCCTGACCTTCTTTGTCTCCATCGGTAGCCGTCACACTAGAAAGAATAAAAAGATGAGAGTCTGTATATAGCTGACGAACTTCTTCTTGAGTCATCCATCCTAATATTTTAACATTTTCAGAAACATTTAGTTCTCTAATGAGTTGTTCAAGAGACTCTCGTAAACCTCCATCCCCAACAATACGATAAATTAAGTTGGGATATTCTTTTAAAACTTGAGCTACAGCTCTAATTGAATATTCAATTCCTTTTTTTTCAACTAATCGAGCTACCGTAATAATTTTAACAGGTTCATTGGCTTGTAGATAACGGGCTTTAAACTGATAAAGCGATAAATTTAATCCCATCGGAAGTTTAACAATTTTCTCCGGGGGACATCCTAAAGCAANTCAATTCCTTTTTTTTCAACTAATCGAGCTACCGTAATAATTTTAACAGGTTCATTGGCTTGTAGATAACGGGCTTTAAACTGATAAAGCGATAAATTTAATCCCATCGGAAGTTTAACAATTTTCTCCGGGGGACATCCTAAAGCAATCGCTCGCTCCGCCGTAAAATTTGAATTGACAGTAAATTTATCGCCCAATTTGAAAAGTTTTTTATACGTTCCTCCCCTTGAATACCAAACAGGTGAGTTAACATCCGCCCCATGAAATGAAGTAATTAATCGTCCTTGAATGGCTCCAATTTCCCGTAGAGTTACACCTTTTTGACCGAGTTGACCAAAGTGACAGTGAATAATATCATAAGGCTTTTTTCCGATCATGGGAATAGCGGCATAAAGTAATCGCAATGAATAGGCCTCTTGTTTATATTGAAAAACATTTAATGAGCGTAACAAAACAGGGGGATTTTTCGGGAAATTTTTGAGGAATAATCCTAAACCTTTCAAGACAGCTTTTGTTCGAGGATGACTCCAACGGGGGCGATAGTAAGTCCGATTAGACAACTGATATTTTTCGACATCAGCATGAAATTTATCTTGATCTTGAGGAGAATCTGCATAAATATCGACTTGATGTCCACGCTCAATTAAACCTGTAATTTGATTAAGAATAAAGGTTTCAGATAAGGAAGGAAATGTTCCGACGATAAAGGCAATTTTCATATGTTTACTCTCAACTCCATCCTAAAAGTTTATTTGATGAGATAGTCTTTTCCAATCGCTTTGAGAAAACGAATCGCCGTCGGAACAGGACTATAATGTTCAATAGCCCAACTCCTACCATTCGTGGAAATTTCGGCTAAAATTTGTGCGTCTTCTATTAGACGTTGAACGGTTTCTTTTACATTTTTTAAATCAATGCCAATATAGTGTTTCCAGTTGATTGGCATCACAGGTAATAAAAAGTTATTTTGCTCAAAGTCAACATGAAAAGTCACACATCCGGCAGCTAAAGATTCCCACAATCTCCAACTATCCCACTGTACAATGATTCGGAGTCTAGAATCAACTTTACAAATCATTTCTTCACNCGTTGAACGGTTTCTTTTACATTTTTTAAATCAATGCCAATATAGTGTTTCCAGTTGATTGGCATCACAGGTAATAAAAAGTTATTTTGCTCAAAGTCAACATGAAAAGTCACACATCCGGCAGCTAAAGATTCCCACAATCTCCAACTATCCCACTGTACAATGATTCGGAGTCTAGAATCAACTTTACAAATCATTTCTTCACCTAATAAATGCGTCAAGGTTCGACTGAATAAATGGTTAGGGTTTTTGGGAAAAGCCGGAACAAATGTTCCTCCAAAAGCAGCACAAGCGACTGATGATTTTAAGCGTTGATAATAGGAAGGATAATGACGTCTTCCACTTTGAGTCCATTGTAAGTGATCTTCAGCACTCAAAGAACTGGTGTCAGACTGATCAATCGTTTCGTCTAAAGGTAAAATTTGATGAAGACCATTTTCAATTAACAGGCTTTTAACGGTATCTCGCAGAGAGTGCTTCACTCTAAAATTATAGAGTAATGTTTTGTTTCTCTGAGAAAAATCGGGTTGTTCATGAGTCATTTTAATAATCCGGTTAGATAACCCAAAAGCCCAAGGATAAAAGTTTTTTGGGTATTTTAGTTGTTGGTGATAATGACACTTAAAAATATAGTCAAATTTTCTAAATTCATCGTGAAAAGATGGAGTTCTTAAGCCATCTGAATCATCGAAATATACCGTTATGTACTTGCGTTTGGGATGAAATAAATTTTCAGGAATGGGATAACCATAGTCAAACCAACGACCACTAATAATTGCAACCTGACATTCATTGGCTGTAATCTCGGGGTGATGGCACAGGAGAAACCTATCCTCTTGAAGGGATGTTTTCCAATAGTTAACATTCCCATAAAAAGGAATTCCTAATTGTTGTAAACCTTCCGCTAAACAAACAATAGGATGTTGATAAGCCGCTTTTTCGGGTGGCCCTTGAGGAAGACAATAGAAGAAGATTTTTTCTGGATAATCCGGGTGCATCTTTTTCCTAAATGGAATAATTAAATTTTCTCATATTTTCAGCACAAATCAATTCGATTTTGCTTAAATTATCTTTTCCAAAGAAATCTTGCCATTTTACATTTTGATCTCCTCGTCCTTGAAACTGAATATTAACTTTATCAGCAATATCATTGACAGGCTTTAGACCTAACTGTTGAGCGAGTTTTTCAATTTGACTAACTTTATCTTTGAGAAAGTCTTCATAACGAATTAAAATCATCTTTTCGGAGTGATTGTCGTAAACATCAGTCATATAATTCCATCGATAAGCCATTCTTTCAATATAGTTTAAACCTGGAAGATTTAACCCAACATTATTGACAATTAACTGCCAAGCTTGACTTATTTTTTTGCCCTGTTCAGGTTGAATTTCATCGAGATTTCCGGGTAAATTTAAGCGATTCAAAATACTTCTAATATTATCTCGGGGATCACGAATAATAAAAACAAATTTGGCTTGCGGAAAATAGTTAATTAACTCCTGATAAAACAGGGTGAGATTAGGTTCTTTGATAATCGCTTTAGAAAAATAGAGTTTGTGACGTTGAATATATGTATTAAACGATAGTTTCCCTAAAAGGACATGATGATAAATTGGGTAATCAACTTCTTGGGTAATATCAATTGTCACTGATAAGCCTGTATTTTCAGCGAGTAAAGCAGCAATTGCTGAAGTTCCAGACTTTTGATTTCCTAACACCAGAATAGGATGAGGATGAACTGGAGTCGTTAATTTTTTTAATTCCCCCTCCACTTGATAACGAAAACTTCGTATTTTCTGATAGAACGGTTGAATAGAACTCGGAATAAACTGATTGAGTTTAGACATTTTTTATCCCACCTTTTTAGGCTTATGTCGCAACTCATTGAGTAGTTGCAACACTTGTTTTAAGGTCTGTCTGCCATTCGGTAAAATACACCAGCACGACAGATAGAATAAAGCATATAATGCACAATGAAGGGCAATTTCAACAAAAGGATTAATACTCCAAGATATTGCTTGACGAACGAACCAAAGCAGTCCTCCTGCAACGAAAGAAGCAACGGCAGGTTTCCATAAAATCTTCATCAGAAATCCTGGGGTCAACGGAGAAGACTGAAAGCAATAAACAATCCCCGGATAACGCAAACCACAGAAGGTAATACTGGCTGCAATTGCTACCCCCAAAGCACCCCAACGCACCCCAATTAAAAATGCAATCACCGTGATTACGGAAGCAAATATATTCCAGTGAAATTGACGATCCGCTCGTCCCATTGAGATAAACACCCAGGCAGTGGCGACGTTAAAGGTACTAATAAAAGCGACAGGTGAAAGGACTCTAAATAAAATGATCGCCTCACTCCATTGAGATCCTAACAAATTGATGATCAAATTATCAGCATCCACCGCCATATAGACTGAAATAGGCATTCCGAGCAAGACCATCACTTCAACGGCTTTGCCATAGTAAGATCGATATCGTTCGGGATCAGACTGGACACTGCACAAACCCGGTAAAGCCACCGTTGAAAGCGGAAAATTAATCTGTTGTAGCGGTAAAACCAACAATTTGTAAGCTTGGGCGTAGAGTCCCAATTGATCCGCACCCCAAAACTTTCCAATTAGTAAATTATCGAGATTACGAGTAAAATAATTAACAACTGTAAAACCCGTGTTCCATCCCCCAAACGCTAACATCGGAGCAATCTCTGAGTCAAACTTCGGCCATCCCGGACGCCAACCACAACTCACCCAGACTCCAATACAATTAATAATTGTCATCGCCAATTGCATGGCGACTAACGCCCAATAACCTGTACCCAAAATTGCCAGCGTCAGGGCGATACTAATGCTACTAATCATCGAGATAATATCAATCACCGCTAACGCACCCAAACGCATTTGTCGCTTCAGCAACGCTTGATGTTGAACAGTTAGTCCGCCGAAGATAAAACCACTTCCCAGCACTAACGTAATCAAAATTAAACGCGGTTCGCCGTAAAACCAAGCAATCACAGGCGCTAAAGCCACAGTCAGCAACATAATTGCACTGCTGATTCCAACATTGATCCAAAATAGGGTACTGACTTGAGTCTGGGTAATCTGTTCTCGTTGCATCGTCGCCATTGACAAGCCTAAGTCCTTAAAAATGGAAATAAAGCCTGTAATAACTGTCACCATCCCGATTAAACCATAATCTTCGGGTTCAAGAAGACGAGCAAGAACAACGATTGACCCAAATTGCATGATTAACTTGCTAACTTGAGCCAAAATGGTGATCGCACCCCCACGAATCGAACGCCCTCTGAGATCGGCTTTGAGATGATCAGTACGAAAGAATCGTTCCGGATCGGTGCTAGCAGGAGTTTTGGGTTTGGACTCCGGCAAAATGATACCTCTTATCCCGCTACTATTGCTGTCAATACTATATCACGATGTCTTGAGTTGACTTGTTTTTTTAACTTAGACATAATAAACAGAGTATGACTTTTCTGTGAAGTTTTTTGTTAAGATACTTTACACAATCAAACCATGATGATCATCACTCTAAAATATGGACAGCTTGGCAATCGATTGATTTTATTTTCACATTTAATCGCATTTGCTCACGCCCATAAAATCACCTTAGCTAATCTGGCGTTTGATGAATACGCTGATTTATTTCAACCCACCAGTCGCGACTTATTTTGCCGTTATCCGCCTCATCCTTCTCAGGGGAAACCGAACCGAATTCTACGCCAATTAATCGGTCGTTGGGCTAATTCTTTCGTGATACTGATGAGTAAAATCAAAGGGTTGAATCGGGGTTTAAAGATTCTTAGAATTGATTCCCAACAGGATTGTTTACTCGATAGTGATGAGTTTCTCAGTCAATTTGATCACCAGAAAACCTACTGCATTCAAGGATTTCGCTTTCGAGATGAATCTAACTTAATCAAATATGCTGATCAGGTTAGAGACTATTTTACACCCGTTGAGCATCATCAGAACAATATTAAAACATTAATTTCAGAGATTCGATCTCAGTGTCAAATATTAGTTGGGGTGCATATTCGTCATGGCGACTATCAACAGCATCGAGGCGGTGAATTCTTTTTTACCGTTGAACAGTATGTACAAGTCATGCAGAACGTTACACAGTTATTTCCTCAACAAAAAGTCGGATTTTTAGTCTGTTCAGATTCTCAACATAACCTCAAACAGTTTGCCCCTCTAAACGTCTTCTTTGGAACGAATCATTTATTAGAAGACCTTTATGCTTTAGCCGCTTGTGACTCCTTAATTGGGCCGATGAGTACCTATTCAACATGGGCATCTTTTTATGGGAAAGTTCCCCTGTATAGAATTTATAATCCAGAGGAAAACTTAAGTTTGAGTTTGGAACAGTTTAAAATTTATGTTCCAGGAATGGACTACAAATATCCCCAAGGTTTAACGTTGGAGACTAAGGGGTAAGTTCTCTTTCTTTTTTCAGTTCTTCGTGAATATGATTGAGTTTGACCGTGAATAACACATAATAAAACCAGACAAAGTTAGCATCAAAAAGTCGGCTTTCAGTTATATTCTGAAACAGCAAATATCCCATAAAAATAGTAGGGAGTAAAGACTCTAGTCTTTTGCTTTGAGTTAATAGCATGGAACCCAAAAGAAGATTTCTAAAAAAAGACAAAATAAACAAAGATAAGCCAATATACCCTAAGTCTAGACCAATCTCAATAAAGCCATTATGAGCATGAGGCGGCTTAAACCCATTCGGTGTAATAACGCCTGCGGCGGGATTATCAACCCCCCGCCAAGGTTGCCAAAAGTTATGGTATCCATAACCCAAAACAGGTCTTTGATTAATCGCATCAATTAGCATTGGCCAAAATTCCGTTCGTCCCGTTAAAGTTGGATCTTTACCCAAACTACTGAGAACACTCACCCAATTTTCTGTTAGTAAAATCATAATCACAATTCCCAAGACTAAAAAAAGCACAATAGCGGTAAAAGCTTGCTGAAAAGTGAGACTTTTTAAGACTCTCAGCAATCCAATCATCATCAGCATCAACATCGCCGTCACAAAAGCACCCGCAGAGTTTGCCATTTGTAAAATAAAAAACGAAAAAGCAGCCATTCCCCAAGATAACCCCGGATATTTGGGTTTATTTAAAGCATCAATCGTCCAAATTAAAACACTTAAAGCCATAATAATGGCGAGAAAATTGGGATGAATTGCAATCCCTTTCCAGCCTTTTTCATGGATTCCAATACTGGGCTTTGCCAGCGCATAAAAAGCACTTAAAAACGCAACTATTGTATGAGAGATTCGCATGAGAGACGAAATTTTTTGTAAACTGTATCGCCGACTGATATGAGCCGCTAAACTACTGAGAAACAAAATAACAAGAGTCGCTCGTAACGTCTTTTCAGTTTCATAAGCCCAAAACGTTGAACAAACGGCTAAAATTATTAAAGTTCCTAAAAACGGATCTTTTAGAATTGAGAGGGTATGCTCTAAATATTTGTGATAATATAAATGTAAAAGAATAAACGAAGAACCATAAAAAGCCATGACAATAATTCCGGTAGCAGAAGCCAAGGTAAAAACCGGATTAGACAAAACACTTAAATCAAACTTGTTGAACGGGAAAATAACCAGTTTAGGAACTAAACACAGAAAAAAGATCGTAAAAATATCTCCGAAGAGAAAACTAACTTTTTTAGAACTCGACAAATGAAAAGCCAATAACGCATAAATAATCACAACCCCTAAAATCAAAGGCAAAAAAATAGGATCAAAAAGAATCTGTTTCATAAGATTAAGATTATGCAGTTCTAGAGGAGAGACGGTGCAACTCAAGAAAAAACTAGATTAAGATATAGAAATAAAGCCTCATATATTTTGAAAAAAGATGTCTCTATGGTTAGCCTAAAGACTCCCTACAAAATGACCCGAGTGATCGTTAACCTCTCTCTAATCATACTGACAACTGTCGGGGGGCATCTAAGCGGTTCTACTCAATCCCTACCTCAACCGAGTCAAACTGTATCCGAGTCGGACAATAATCTAACTGTCCTTGAACCTGCCTACATTTTAGGAATAGGTGATTTTATTTCTGTTAAAATTTTTGACGCTGAAGATTTCAGTGGAGAAGCTCAGGTGATTGCGGATGGAACCCTACAACTCCCCTACATCAAGAGATTATACGTTCAAGGGAGTACCCTAGAGCAAGTGACTCGGATGATTGAAACAGAATATGCTCGTATCCTCAAACATCCCTTAATCACCGTTACCCTCACTAAACCTCGGCCTATAAAAATCGCCGTTTCAGGAGAAGTCTCTCGTCCGGGGTTCTACATCTTGACCCTGTTTGACCCGGAGTCCCGTCAACCTGAACTGCGTTATCCCACCCTAGCAGAAGCCATTCAAAAAGCCGGAGGAGTAACATTATCAGCCGATATCCGTCAAATTCAGCTTCGTAGACCTCAACCTTCAGGGGGTGAACAAATCATCGCCATTAATTTTTGGGAGTTTCTTCAGAATGGGGATACTCGTTCTAATATAACCCTACGAGATGGAGACACGATTATTATTCCAGCGACCACCCATTTTAATCAAGCAGAAGTTCGTCAGGTTGCCAACAGTAACTTAGCGATCTCAGCCGATGCCGCTCATAATATTATTGTCGTTGGACAAGTGAACCGTCCGGGGAACTATGTCTTAATTGGGGGCGATGCCAATACTGAAAGTCCGGGCGGATACGCCACCGTCACTTGGGCTATTCGACAAGCCGGAGGAATTACAGAACAAGCCGATATTCGTCAAATTCAACTTTATCGCATCACCCAAGCCGGAACCCAACAGATTATCCCCGTCAATTTATGGGAACTCTTGCAAACAGGCGACCTCAACAAAGACCCCTTCTTACAAGATGGAGACACCATTGTTATTCCGCAAGCAACAACTGTTGATTTAACCGAAATTACACCAATCGCTCGGGCCAGTTTTTCCCCTGCTACAATTAGGGTGAGTGTAGTCGGAGAAATTAGAAATCCCGGTGTCGGTACAATTGACGTAGCCCCAGATACAACATTGAACCAAGCCTTACTCAAAGCAGGTGGATTTAATCCCAGATCAAGCCGACAGTTCGTGGATTTGATTCGCCTCAACCCCGATGGTACAATATCTCAGCGAACGATAGCCATTGATTTTTCTGCCAGTCCGAATGAACAAAACAATCCTCTACTTCGCAATAACGACATCATTGTTGTCGAACGTTCTGGTTTAGCAAAGTTTTCAGATCGGACGAGTTTACTTCTAACTCCAACAGGTAGTTTCATCAATCAAGCCCTATCTATTTTTCGACTTCTGGAGGTTATCGAAGGGTTCCAAGATTAATTGAAATCTCAAGCTGATAGAGGCTCTTCACTTCAATTAAAAATAATTGCTATAAAAAATCAATCAAAATCATGGACACTGAACGAGATTTACAACGATTTTTAGTCCAAAATAACGGGAAGCTTAATCCCGAAATGAATCAAGGATTTTCAGGAGAAGTTCAAGATCAAGATGAAGAACGACTAGATATCGGCTGGGTCTTTGCCGTTTTCCGACGACGCTTACCAATCATGTTATTTGTAATCCTGACTCTGAGCGGGGCTTTAGGAAGTTTAATCGTTTTGAAATCTCGCCAAGTTATTCCGAAATACCAAGGAGCATTTCAACTATTAATAGAACCCGTCACGGTAGAAGGTCAGTTTGCCCAAAAATATCTATCTGCTCAAGCTGGAGGTGTAGATATTAATCGAATTCAAGTGAATAATAGTTTAGTCGATTATGAAAGTCTCATTCGAGTTTTGAAAAGTCCTAGTTTAATGGAACCTGTTGTAGAGGAAATCAAACAACGTTATCCAAATTTGAGTTCCCGTTCCTTCCTGTCTAGCCTAGAAATTGGTCGGATCATGTATGAAAAAGATTCAAAAGAAGAAGGAACAAAACTGATCAAAGTTAGCTATCAGGATTCAGACCCTGAAAAAATCCAATTTATTTTAGATCAAATTTCAGAAGCTTATTTGAATTATAGTTTACAAGAACGTTTAACCAGTATTAATCAGGGACTAGAATTTATAAATAAACAGTTACCGATGTTAGAAGCACGATATAATAATATACAAAAACAAATTAAAATATTTCGCCAAGAAGCCAATCTAATTAATCCCGACAATAAAGATCGAGAACTCGCAATTGCAGCCCGAAACCTGCAAGAACAAATCGTAAACAACCAATCCGAACTCGCCGAAAAAAGAGTTTGGGCTGAAGTTCTGCAACAACAATACGCCCAAGGAAACTATGCCGAAATTTTAGGAAATGACACAGGCTCTTATTCTTGGTTAATCAAGCAATACTACGACACCGAAGCCGAGATCATCCAAGAATCAAAGCGACTCCGTGAAGACAGTCTTCCCATGCAGCTACTACGAGAAAAGCAGCAAAAGATGCAATCACTTCTACAACAAGAAGCTCAAAAAGTTATAGACAGTACCCTCGGACGTATAGAAGCACTAGAAGCCCGAGTTAATGTCTTGCAGGAGGCTCAAAATCAACTCAACCAACGAATACAAGAACTCCCGGCTTTAGCAAACCGAGAAGCCGAATTACAACAACAACTTCTAGTCGCTTCAGAAACCCTCACAGAATTTCTTGAAAAACGAGAAGCCCTCGGTATTGACGCCGCTCAACAACAAATTCCCTGGCATCTGGTTTCCCCTCCCTCGGTATCGATAGATGACTCTGGAAAACCCATCTCAATTACCGTTAGTAGTACAAAACGTCAACTCGCGATCGCAGTCGTCTTGAGTACCTTGCTCGGAATTGGCATTGGCTTCATCATAGACGTCTTGATCACCGTATTCCACACACCCGACGAAATTAAATCAAACACTAAATTACCCGTTTTAGGCGTTATTCCCCTTTCCAAACACTTCAAAAAAGTCGCCCAAAAATCCAAAACTTTTATTCCCATCGGCTCAGTCGCCAGTTTAACCCCTGTCGTTGATCGCCACTCAGCCCCCGTCAACCCTCAAGTCCATCAATACTATACAGCTTCCCCAGTTTCAGAAGCCTTTCGCTCCCTCTATGCCAATATCTGTTTACTCAGTTCTAACAAACCC
>NZ_LATL02000223.1 GCF_000972705.2 Limnoraphis robusta CS-951
GTTTTTATCTTTTACGATTCCTAATTCTCAAATTCTGCAACTCAACCAAGAACTTAAAATACTCGCTCAACAAGCAGGTGCTATTTATCTCGATTTTCATTCTCGCTTTAGCGATCATTCAGGTAATTTGCAGTCAAAATTCACAACAGATGGATTACATTTAAGTTCAGTTGGTTATCAAGTGTGGCAATTTGCTTTATCTCAAAGCGAATCTCGTTTGGCAAAAAAAAGAGATGAAAAGTATCAGAAATGGCTGCTATCTTCGCCCGAATTTAAGTTAAATGGAAAGTCCTATCGTTGGATTTCCTACAGCGTTAAACCGCGAGATACTTTAAAAACGATTGCTCTGGAAGTCTTTGGAACGGATGAATTTGACTACTGTGATTTGATTGCCATCCGAAATCAGCTCATTTCTGAATCGGTTCAAGACTATCAACGGCTTGAAATTCCTGTGATTCAATCCCCTGATTAAACCGACCAAAAATCTAAATAAGTAAAAGCAGACTCTCTACTGAATGTGAACTTCGAGTTTCTAGTCTGCTTTGATCACAACTTTTAAGGATTAATCTATAGAGACATCGAATTGGCTTGTCGAGAAGCCATTTTTTCAAAATAAGCTTGAGTTTGTTGTAACATTTGCTCGCGACTATCTTTACCTTCTTGAGTCAAAGCGGGAACCAAGTTACGAGCCTGCAACGTCATGTGAAGTTGAAGGTCAGCCACATACTCGCTGACATCGTGATGCAGTGAACAAGACGGATATTGTGTCATCTGTGAATGTGAATTCAAAGTGTTCTCCTGGTGGTAAGTCAACTGCAATCGGTAAACACCTCTAGACAGTATCATGCAGAACAGGCTTTCTCGTCAAACGCTTAACGATCTGTAATCCTGAGTCCCAAAGTCGTTTATACTCTGTTACATTTCACTTGGCGACCGTAAACGAGAACCTGATCAACAGAAGACCTACTGGGAATTGCTTCCGGTTGAAAAAATGTTAATAGCCTAGCCCATAGTGGGTAAGCTAAAACAGATTTGAAACCACCTGATGTGTATTCCCTTAAAGATGCAACAGTCAAGTCCTAGCAAGGGTTTGGGATTCTCCCTTCACCTCCGTTAGACTCCTGCTTGATTGTGTTCATTTTTACAATGATCCTTCACAGTATTCACATTTGAACTGTCCACCTGTTCACGAACACGAGTGTTATGGCTAATATTATCGGTGCTGAAGATCCAGATTTACTTGAGGGAACACTTGAGGCTGACCTCATTCAAGGACTAGCAGGGGATGATACCCTGATTGGTTTCCTGGGTAATGATACGCTACAAGGAAACTCAGACAATGACTCGATTCTCGGAAGTCGAGACGATGATCTATTACAAGGGGACGAGGGAAACGACTCTTTATTCGGCGAATTTGGGAATGATACCGTTGAAGGCGGCTTAGGAGACGACTTTTTATTCGGTAACGAAGGCGATGATTTCATCAGTGATATTGGCGGAAGCGATACCCTCTATGGCGGTCAAGGCAATGATACGCTTGTTAACTTAGAAGGCAATGACCAACTATTTGGCGATCTCGATAATGATATCCTCTACACAGGCTTAGGCTTGAATACCCTGACAGGAGGAGCGGGAGCCGACTTATTTGTGATTGGTCGCTCACTCAATGGCGGCTTAACAGATATTATTACTGATTTTCGAGCCGGATTTGATTTAATTGCCTTAACAGATGATTTAGAATTTGAAGATTTAGAATTCGTTCAAACCGGAAACGATACAACGATTATTGATCGCGAAAGTCGGGAAGAATTGGCGATTTTACAAGCCACTCAACGCAATACTCTGATTCGCTCGAACTTTACCAAATCCATCTCGACAATTACTTCTGTCGTGGAGTTTAGTGAACAATCCATTCAAATTCGAGAAAATCAAACTTCTGCTTTTGTAGAAATCGGCATTCAACGGACAGGTTCTCCCCTCAACACCGTTGGCGGAAAATTGTTGCTATCAGAAGCGAATTCTTCGTCTGACGATTTAGACTTGTCCCCTGAAGGAATTGAAGTTATTTTTGCTCCCTTTGAAACCTTCAAACGAGTAACTATTCCTATTAATAACGATGATCAATTTGAAGGAGATGAATCGATTAGTTTGCGGTTAACTGATCCGATTGGCGGCGCCACGATTGGGGAACAGAGCGAATTAGTGGTTAATATTGAAGATGATGAGCGACCCCCTACGCCGACTCCGACACCCACCCCCACACCCACACCCGACGACGATACACTGACTATTCCTCCCACTCCGCCGATTACTGCCTCAACGGTTTCGGTTTCCGTATCACCGACAAACGTTCCAGAAGATCAAGGTCAGGGATTAGTTTATACTTTTAGCCGTTCTAGTGGTTCTCTGTTAACAGGGATTATTGTTGATTTTGCGATCGCAGGAAGTGCTGAGTTAGGAACAGATTATACCGTAACGGGAGCCTTAGAATTTTCCGACGGAGAGGGAACTATTGTTTTTGCACCGAATGAATCTACAACTCAAATAACTCTCACTCCTGTTGCCAATGATATCTTTGAAGCCGATAAAACGATTGAATTAACGATCGCAGAATCGGGAACTTTGTATGAAGCTGATCCAGCAGGTCAGTCCGCCACAGGTACGATTGTCAACGACGATGATCCCCCCGATCCCCCTGTTTACGACTTTAGCAAAGCCGAATTTATTGGGGTTGAAGGCGATCCCGACAATCGGCAACAAGTTGAAATTATTGTTAGTCGCTCGGCGGATGTCGATTTACAGTCACAAGTTGATATTATTTTAACCGATGGCACAGCGATTGAGGGAACCGATTATCAAACTCCGCCTCAGCCAACACCCCTGATCTTTTTACCTGGAGAAACCGAAAAATCGGTATTCGTTGATCTGATTCCCAATACAGAGGAACAACCCTCAAGAAGCCTCAATCTCAGCTTTGATAACTTCCAAATTATTGCAGATGGTAATCCGATTATCGGCGGACAAGTTGGTGTCAATAACCCAGCCGCCACAATCACAATTAACGATGATGACGGCGCCACAACCTACGAGTTTAACAACTCCTTGTTTACAACCTCCGAAGGCGATGTTTTAAACACTGTTGATGATGTCGTTGAAATCATTCGGACAGGACGCCTTGATCCTTCTTCAGTGACGGTAAACTTGCAGGGAATTAATAACGCTTTACCGGGTGTTGACTTTGCCGCAGGGCCAATTACAGTTGATTTTGCAGCGAATCAAACCATTGCAACAGTTCCCATTGAGATCATCGGAAATGTGATTCCGCAGCCGAATAAAACGGTCAGGTTATCGTTAGCCCCTTCTACCGGACAACAGGTTGGGACGGAAAATCCGACGGCTAATTTAATTATTGTTGATGATGACGACATTCCCACCTACGACTTTACCACCAGTCAGTACACAGCCAGTGAAGATGACGGGATAACAGAAGTCGTAACTGTTCTTCGCAGTGGAAATGCCGAGGCGGCGTCCTCGGTGGATGTGGTTCTGACAACGGCAGCATCAGACGGCGCTATACCTGGAGAAGATATTACACCCGAACGAGTTACCGTGAATTTTGCGCCCGGTGAAACCACTCAAACAATACCTCTAGAAATCATAGACGATACGATAGAAGAAGAAGCCGAAGCGGTGAATTTACGCTTGGAAAACTTTGCGCCCCAAGGACAAACAGGTAACACGTTCCCAACTGCGAATTTATCGATTTTAGATAATGATTCGCCTCCAGTTTACAATTTTTCTTTGGCGAATTTCAGCACTGTGGAAGGTAATGCAGTTAATCAAACAACCGTTGTTGAAGTCTCTCGTTCCGGGGAAACTACTAATGCTTCTCGGGTGGATGTGGTTCTGACTCAGCAAACTGCCGAAGCGGGTACTGATTATGTAAACAGCCCGATTACGATTGAGTTTGCTCCGGGTGAAACGACTCAAATCGTACCGATTCAAATTTTAGGTGATGATCGCGTCGAAAGTGATGAAACGCTGGGATTGAGTTTTGACAATTTCATCATTATTGGTAACAATGGTCAGGAAATTGAGGGCGGACGGGCTGGAACGTCGCAACCGCAGTCAGTTTTAACAATAGAAAATGATGATACGGCGACGGTTTCTATTACCGCTATTCAAACTGATGCGATTGAAGCCGATCTGAGTCGAGAAATAGAGGCTCAAAATGGTATATTCCGTATACAGCGATCGCCTGATCCGGTGGGTGAGTTAACCGTTAATTTGACAGTTTCAGGCAATAAACTGTTATTAACTCAGCTATTAACTCAGCCAGAATTTGAGTTGAAAATTGGTGAGGAACCTGTTGAGATAGTGGTTGATGCAGCAACAAATACCGCGACTGCAACGGTAACGCTTCCCAATCAAGCGGCGAGTGTGGATATCACGTTAATTCCCCTTGATGATGATCAAGCTGAAGCTAGTGAATCCCTGACGTTAACGATAGCAGAAATTGACGCTTCTGAATATGTGATTGATTCGGAAGATAACGAAGCAACGGTTACTCTGTTGGCGAATGATACACAAGTCACCCGTTTAACGGATAGCGATCAAATTGACGATGAACAGGCTTATTTTGATGCGGTTGAGGGTTCGTTGCGACAAGCGTTAATTAATGCTGAAAGCTTTTCTGATGCCGATACGATTACCTTTGCTCCTCAAGCTGCTGGTGTTAATACGATTAATTTGGTTGCAGCATTACCCAATATTAACAGTAATATTACGTTTGACGGCCCTGGTGCCAATCGCCTAACGATTCAGCGCGATGTTGAAGAAGCCTTTAACATTTTCACCATCAATGGTGGAATAGTTCAAATTGAAGGTTTAACAATTGCGAACGGATTAGCTGAAGGAACGATAGATGATGCTGAAAATACCACTCAGGGAAGCCGGGGTGGTGCAATTGATATTTCATCGACATCAAGCGTTGTAGTGATAGAAAATAGTGTGATTCAAGGAAGTCGAGCTAATAATGGAGGAGCGATTGCTAACCTAAGCCGTTCATTAACCATTAATAACAGCACAATTACAGATAATACAGGAAGTAATGGTGGAGGTATCCTGAATTTAGGTGGCACAATTCGGATTACTAACAGTACAATTGCTAACAATAATGCTGATTCGGGAGGGGGTATCTTTAACTTTGGTGGATTGACTCTCACGAATAGCACAATTGCTTACAATACTGCTGAAAGCGGTGGTGGAGGTTTGACCAATTTAGAGACAGCTAATCTCAAAAATACCCTGGTTGCAGCTAATAATGCTCCTAATAATCCTGCTGAAATATCAGGATTATTAGGAGCATTATNGTATCCTGAATTTAGGTGGCACAATTCGGATTACTAACAGTACAATTGCTAACAATAATGCTGATTCGGGAGGGGGTATCTTTAACTTTGGTGGATTGACTCTCACGAATAGCACAATTGCTTACAATACTGCTGAAAGCGGTGGTGGAGGTTTGACCAATTTAGAGACAGCTAATCTCAAAAATACCCTGGTTGCAGCTAATAATGCTCCTAATAATCCTGATATTTCAGCAGGAGTAGAGTTTCCCGTTAATAGTGGTGGAAATAACTTAATTGGAAATGCAACAGGTGTTAATGGGTTAACAAATGGACAAAACGGCGATATTGTTGGTGTTGCGCCTGATGCTTTGTTCATCGATACTTTAGCTGATAATGGGGGACTCACTCCAACGATNTGATTGGCGTCGCTATCAATTTCACTAGCTAACACACATTCTCCCCTCAAACCAATAGACTCAATTCCCTTTTCAAACCCTAATCTTAAACCCCCTATTCCCGTTAATAGTGGTGGAAATAACTTAATTGGAAATGCAACAGGTGTTAATGGGTTAACAAATGGACAAAACGGCGATATTGTTGGTGTTGCGCCTGATGCTTTGTTCATCGATACTTTAGCTGATAATGGGGGACTCACTCCAACGATCGCATTATCAACAGGAAGTAGTCCAGCGATTAATGCGGGAGATGCCGAATTTTCGGGCGTATTTACAGTTCCCGGAGCGTTCGATCAACGAGGTGACGGATTCCCTCGAATTGTTAACAATGTGATTGATATTGGGGCGTTTGAGTTCCAAGGTTAACCCATTTGTAGGGGCGCTCTTGCTTGCGCCCTGATATTGCTATAAACCCGGTTTTGCAAATAAACTGGGTTTTCTATTTACCCGAAAAACTGCTATAATATCTTTCAGAATAGACCGAAATCAATACAGTTGTAGTGCTTAAGTTCATTGACCTATTTGCGGGAATAGGGGGTTTAAGATTAGGGTTTGAAAAGGGAATTGAGTCTATTGGTTTGAGGGGAGAATGTGTGTTAGCTAGTGAAATTGATAGCGACGCCAATCAAGTCTATTCTCAAAATTTTCAGCACATTCCCGCCGGAGATATTCGCCAAATTCAATCTTTACCTGAACATGATGTTTTACTCGCTGGTTTTCCTTGTCAGTCTTTTTCCTATGCGGGAAAAAAACAAGGCTTTGGGGAGATTCGCGGAACACTATTTTTTGAAATAATGCGGCTGATTGACACCCATAAACCCAAAGTGTTAATCTTGGAAAATGTGCGGGGTTTAACCACCCATGATAACGGTAAAACTTTAGCGACCATTGAACATGAAATCCAATTAAGAGGCTACAGTTTTTATAAATTTGTTTTAAATAGTGTTAACTTTGGCTTACCTCAAAATCGGGTTCGCGTTTACATGATTGGGGTATTAAACGCATCTCCTCAATTTAACCTGATTTCAGACGTAGGGCCGAAAGATACTCATGCTTATAATGCAGTTCAGCTTAATTCTTATAGTTTAAACGATTTACCACCAAAAGTCAAAGATATTCTCGAAGAAAATCCAGATTCATCGTTTGATTGTTCACCGGAATTTGTACAAGCCTTAAACAAAGTGGTTCAGGGAGATTTTAACAAATTACATGGAGTTAGATTAATTGACTATCGGGGNATTTACCACCAAAAGTCAAAGATATTCTCGAAGAAAATCCAGATTCATCGTTTGATTGTTCACCGGAATTTGTACAAGCCTTAAACAAAGTGGTTCAGGGAGATTTTAACAAATTACATGGAGTTAGATTAATTGACTATCGGGGTGGAAATTCTATTCATTCTTGGGAATTGGGTTTGCGAGGAGAATGTAGCGAAGATGAAATCAATTTAATGAATTTACTGATAACGGAAAGACGCCAGAAAAAATTTGGCAAACATCAAGATGGTAAACCGTTAAATTTTGAACAAATTGCTAGTTTTTTTAAACATCCGAATCTCCCCAAAATATTAGAGTCTCTTGTCAAAAAGCGTTATTTACAAATGACCAACGGACAATATAAACCCGTTTCAGGTAACTTCTCTTTTGAAGTTTATAAATTTCTCGATCCAGAGAAAGTATCTGTCACCTTAGTCGCGAGTGATGCGAATCGAATTGGAGTTTATCACAATAATAGAGTTCGTCGAATTACGCCTAGAGAAGCCGCCCGTTTACAGGGATTTCCCGATAGCTTTCAACTTCATTCTAATCCCAAAAAAGCCTTTTATCAATTGGGAAACTCAGTAAGTATTAATGTAATTACCGCTATTACTCAAGATGTCATATCGATCATCTGGAACAATTCAATGCAGAATATTACCTGTAATATCATGTCCGGTTGAACAGTTATAAATAAACGACAGAGGAGTCAGGAGTCAGGAGTCAGGAGTCAGGAGTCAGGAGGAAATCAAGAAGAAGAAAGAGGAGGATTATGAGAAAGTTTTTTATCACTNCAGGAGACAGGAGACAGAATTGAAACCTTTATCATAAAAGGATTTGACAGAAAAACAGTGTCCTAATCAACTCTTTCTCTGCTATATAACACAATTATAACTTGGTTCAGGAGATAAAATTTCTATTGAGCAAAATTCAAACCCTAAAAAACATCCTGATCTATTATAATGTAATTAAAGTCACAGCAATTTTCCCCCCAAAACAAACATCAACATCGGTTTCAGGCGTGCGTTGGCGTTGGCTGTAATTCCCAATATAAAAATAATCTTCCCCTTCTACTTTATAATCAATCGGTAACGGTTTTGTAGACGGTTGACAAAAGACCATTTCCGGTTCGGGTGCGTCCGGTTCAAGATAGGGAAAATTCACATTCCAAAAACTTCCGGGTTCTAAAGGACGGTTCAATAAGTCTTTTAAAACAATTTGACTCCAGCTTGTTGTTTGTTCCCAGTTAACAGGTCTTCCCCCTTTTCTATATTGAGAAAGCGCAATTCCACGAATTCCATGAAAAGCCGCTTCTCTCACCGCCGCAACCGTACCCGAAATATACACATCTATGCCTAAATTTCCCCCTGAATTAATACCTGAAAGCACCCAATCAATTTGGGGACAAAAATGAGTAATTGCCAGACGAATACAGTCAGCCGGAGTCCCCGCAACAGCGTATTCAGTATCACAACGATGTTCAACATGAATGGGTGATTTTGTTGTTACTTTATGACCACAACCGGATACTTCTTGTTGGGGGGCGACAAATATTCCTTGATGGTTAATTGCTTCAGATAATGCGCGAATACCGGGTGCATCAATACCATCATCATTGGTGAGTATAATCGTCATGTTTAATTTTAGCAAGTAGATTTTTAAAACTCTACAGATAATCTTAAGTTAATATTGCGCTTTTTCTAAATTTTTTTGGGGTAGCCAAATTAGTGCCAAAATGCCGCGACTGACCCTCAACTCAGAACTATCGAGAAAAGCCATCGTAGCTCTATTGTAGAACAGTTAGCACAGCACTCAATAGTCGGATTCGGTATAATACGAAGTAGAATCAATCTAGAGCGTTTAACCATTCAGTTTTCTAAAATTCATGGTACAATCGATTCAAACTCTGACCCTGCAAGAATTTCTAAAGCAGCCAGAAACTAAACCTGCTTGTGAATATATTGACGGAGATATTATTCAAAAACCAATGCCACAAGGAGAACACAGTGCAATTCAAACTGAGTTAGCAACTGCAATTAATGCTTCTCTCAAACAACAACGAATTGCCAGAGCATTTTGCGAACTTCGCTGTACGTTTGAAAATCGTTCAATTGTACCCGATATTTCGGTTTTTACTTGGGAAAGAATTCCCCGACAAGAAAATGGTCGAGTTGCCAATACTTTTCCCATTCCACCCGACTGGATGATTGAGATTCTCTCTTCCGATCAAAGTCAAACAAAAGTCACAAAAAAGATTTTATATAGTCTAAAATATGGAACCCAAATGGGATGGTTAATTGATCCGGAGGATTTATCTATATTTGTACATTTACCCGAGCAAGCGACAACTTTTTATGATCAACCCACAGCCGAATTACCCGTACCTGAATTTGCCAAAAGTTTTAAAATAACCGTACAAAACTTATTTGACTGGTTGCTAGAGTAAGAAATTAACTCTTAACGAACCTAACCGGATGGAACCCATTTCAAAAAACAGCGATTTCCTTGTTTTTCCATAATTTCTGCACCCAAACAAAGATTTGTTTTCGCCCCGTCCAACCCGTCCTCGTCATTGTCAAAGAAACCGGGTTTTTGGGGTTTACCTGACGGAAAATATTTTTTCTAATTAAACTTGTGCGGTTTCAGTGATTGTAGTATTAGTTAATTGTAGCGGTGAATTTGCCCTGACAGCCCGAAACATTCCAAACCGACAAAGACCCGTCCCAAACGCTAACCGCATCAACAACAAAGTCGGGACTTCTCGCAAAGATTTAATAAAACCCGAGAAACCAAAACTCACTAATCCCTGGGGTCTGGCGATTCCTTGCCAAATCGAATCGAACCAAGAAGGTAGGGTTTGTTTTGTCCAATCTGCGGTGCTTACCTGCCCTTCTACAAGCCCCGTTTCAGCTAATAGTTCGGAAAAGCCTTCTATACTCGAAAAAGCCGGATGTGACCATTGATCGAGGAGTTGACGCATCACAGGTTTTTCCCAAACATTAAGCGGAATTTGCCGATCATCGCGTTGATTCCAGTCAGCCACAACCAACACGCCACCCGGTTTGACGACTCGCAGCAACTCTTTAGCAAAAATCGCTTTATCCGGCATATGGGGGCCAGCCTCAACAGACCATACTACATCAAAACTCGCATCGGGGAAAGACAGCGCCATTGCATCATCGACTTGAAATTTAGCATCAACTCCTGCGGGTGTCAACTCCTGGGCGCGTTTGACTTGTTGGGGGCTAATGGTAACTCCAGTCACAGAAAATCCGTAATCTTTGGCTAAAATACGACTACTTCCGCCTATTCCACAACCGACATCTAACAGCGTAGTTCCCGGTGGTAATTTGTCTAAACCGCCCCAGCGCACCATCTCATCTACAAAGTCGATTTTGGCTTGCAAAAAGTCTTTTCGTTGCGGGGGGGAACCATAATGACCGAGGTGGATATGTTCGCCCCAATAGAATTCTAAAATACCATCTTCCGTCCATTGATCGTAGGAATTGGCAACCGAATCAGAGGATTGATAACGGCGAGGGGTAATTAAGTACAAGACAATACCGATGGTCAAGATAATCAGGAAAAGTCCCAGGATGTTAACGAAATTCATTGAAAGAAAGGATTGATATTTTTTGACGATTTGACTCTTAATTTAGCACGAAGTTAGAGTCCTTGAGAACTGAAAGACTGTTGTTCGGGGAAAAACTGAGGAGGAATACAAGCAATAATTCCTTTTCTCATATGATATCCGACTAATCAATTAACGTACTGGTAGGGGCGGGGTCCGCCGAAGATCGAGGGCGACCACTCCGAGATNAAACCCGCCCCGCCCCCATAACACGCATTAATCAACCGGATATCATATCAGAAGTTCGGGTCGTTTTTTGTACGCTAACTTCTCTTGGGGAGTCATTGCATAATATTGGTTAGCACAATCTAAAACAGAATTTACTGCCTTTTCAACCGGAAGATCTCCGAAGATATGGGATCGAAAGATTGAAAAGGAATTTTCCCAAATAGGGTTTTGCGAATTTTGTCTTCAGAAACTTTCAACACACCCGAAAACCCCCCAATATTACGATCAAACTCTGACGTCTTCTGAATCAACGAAAAAATCAGCGAAACATCCTCTACAGTAGCCGATCTAATATTCATATTTAAGTCAAAATAGAACCCCCTAACATTCGTTGATACCGTCGGTTTAACTCCTGCTGCATTAACGGCCAACGGTTTAACGTTTCATCCTTTTCTATCACTTTTTGCGCCGCATCTCTTGCCAATTCTAACACCTCCCGATCTTCAACTAAACTCGCTAAGACAAAATCCGGTAATCCTGACTGACGAGATCCCAAAACTTGACCTGGCCCCCGCAACTGCATATCCATTTCAGCGATAAAAAATCCATCTTGAGACTCTGCAAGAACCTCTAGCCTTTCTCTGGCTTCTGGCGTTGAACTTCCTGCCATTAATAGACAAAAAGATTTGTGTTTACCCCGTCCAACTCGTCCCCGTAATTGATGCAATTGAGATAACCCAAATCGTTCCGCATTTTCGATTAACATCACCGTTGCATTCGGAACATCCACCCCCACTTCTACAACAGTTGTAGAAACCAGAATTTGCGTCTTTTGATCGCGAAATTGACTAATCGCTTCATCTTTTTCCGCACTACTCAGACGACCATGTAATAAACCGATTTGAAATTCTGGGAAAATTTTCGTTTGCAGTTTTTGATGTTCCTCCACTGCTGAACGGACATCTAACTTTTCCGATTCTTCAACTAACGGCAACACCACATAAACCTGTCTTCCCTGCACAATTTCTCGTCGGATTAAATCATAGGCTTCATTGCGTTGTTTCCCCATTAAAATAGTCGTTTGAATCGGTTGACGCCCCGGCGGAAGTTCATCCAATTGACTCACATCTAAATCCCCATGTAACGTTAACGCTAATGTACGCGGAATGGGCGTTGCTGTCATCGTTAAAACATGAGGAGATTCACCTTTTTGTTGCAATCTAGCCCGTTGTTGCACCCCAAACCGATGCTGTTCATCAATCACCACTAACCCCAACCGATGAAAATTTACCGTATCTTGAATTAACGCATGAGTTCCCACTAAAACAGGTAATTCTCCCGTTTCTAATTGGCTGTGAATTTGGCGACGTTTCGCCGTTTTAGTTGAACCCGTTAACAGTTCAACGCTTAAGTGCATTAAGTTAAACCAACTGACTAATTTTCGATAATGTTGTTCGGCTAAAACTTCCGTTGGCGCCATCAATGCCGTTTGGTATCCGGCTTGAATAGCCGCTAACATTGCTACAACTGCGACTACTGTTTTTCCTGCCCCTACATCCCCTTGAACCAACCGATTCATCGGTTCAGAAGATTGTAAATCAATCAGAATTTCTTTGATGACTCGTTGTTGAGCATTCGTTAATTTAAACGGTAAAATTTCATCAAACTGTTGAATTAGTTTTCCCGTCGGAGCAAGAACGGCGCTAGTTGCCGCTTTTTTTTGAGATTGACGTCGTTGTAACAGTCCTAATTGTAGATAGAAAAACTCATCAAATACCAAACGGCGACGGGCTGCGGCTAAACAGTCTCTATCTGGGGGAAAGTGAATATTTTGAATCGCATCTTGTACTCCAATCAGTTGATAAATATCCAATAAACCTTGAGGTAACGTATCTTGCAACTGGCTCGTTGTTGGTAAAACCGATAAAACCGATTTTCTAATTAAGTCAGCACCCACCCCTTCACTCAGGGGATAAACAGGCACCACCCGACCAATTTTCATCGAGTCAATTTGCCCCCCTTCTTGGTCTAAAACTTCCAATTCAGGATTATCTAAAGTAATTCCATATTTATTACTTTTCACTAACCCCGAAGCCGCGACAATCGTACCCTGTGGGTAGTTATATTTTTGCTTATTTTGCCATCCCGCGTTACTATATCTCGGCCCTGCGAAAAAACGACTAATTTTGAGTTGTCCGGTACTATCCGTTAAGATTAAATCTAAAATCGTTAATTTCTTATTTCTAGGACTGCTAAAACAGTTACACCGTTTAACCTTAGCAATCAGTGTTACTGTTTCTCCCGGAACTAAATCTCGAATCGCAACTTGACGAGCATAATCAATATGATCTCGCGGATAATAGTATAATAAATCATAAACCGTATACNATTTTGAGTTGTCCGGTACTATCCGTTAAGATTAAATCTAAAATCGTTAATTTCTTATTTCTAGGACTGCTAAAACAGTTACACCGTTTAACCTTAGCAATCAGTGTTACTGTTTCTCCCGGAACTAAATCTCGAATCGCAACTTGACGAGCATAATCAATATGATCTCGCGGATAATAGTATAATAAATCATAAACCGTATACAAGCCCAGTTTCGCTAAACGATATGCATTTCTAGGCCCGACGACGTTCTCTAAAGGTTGTTCTAAAGAAGAAGCAGCATTCGGTGATTTCTCAACAATTGGTAGGGTTTGAATCAGGGAATTTGTCGGAATAGATGCCGGAATTTGTTGACTTCTTTCAGTGATTTCTTCGACTTTTTCACGACAGTCAAGACTTCGCTGCATTTGCAACAAAAACCGCCTTGTATCATCCAGAAGGTTTTCTCTATCTTGCAGACTTTTTTCTGAATAATTCGCAAACGCATCTACCATTTGTTGACAGCGATTTTTAGAGTCTCCGGGAACAAGGTTAAAAAGTTCGTTTAAGCTAATATACAAAAACTCGTGAAATTGGTGATGCTTTCCCTGAACATTATTAAATCCCCTTTCGGCTTCAACTGCAATTGCTTTTTGTAAACGCTCCCAGTCTGGTTGGTTACTTTTCATTGTTCCAGTTGACTAAAAAATAGAAGTTTATCTGATTTTATTAATCCAATTAAACCGACTCCAAGTCATTGAAAACTCAAGAATCAAAACATTGGCTTGTCTATCCTTTCTAGGGTAACAGCCTGAAGCTGTCTTCCTCTAAAAGTATAGAAGTTTTTAACTTGAAAAATCAAGAAAATTCACTTTTATTTGACATTTTAGGAAATTTTCGCTAAGATAATAGCATAGGCTAGTCTGGGGTTCTTCGCCCTTACACTTGAACTATAAATCAACACCCAGACAATAGCCCGTCAACCCTTCGCCTCTAGCCTTCTACGGCTTCAGTGTTTAAGCGTTCTGCTCAAACCAACTCGCTCGCCAAGCCGCCTCAGCTTCTAAAACAGCCCGTTCTCGTTGTTTCTTCTGATAACTACGTCCCAGCTTGGTCAACTGAGCAGAGAGATTGCGAATCTGATGACGTTTTGACATCACGGCTGTATCTGCAAATTCAACTTCAGACAGACGCAGATGCACAGCCATCACACGAGTCACATTAGAAATCTCCTCGTCCTCGATGTCTTCGGTTTCAATCATCAAGTTCAGGAGGTTAGGCGGACTCGCAACAGTTTGTGCCGAAGTTTCCGCTAGAGAAGCCGCTTCTAAAAGGGCTTCTGGTAGTTTTTGGGGGAAAATCTCGGATTTTTGTAAGCATCGGTTGGTATCGCGAGACAGGGTTTTCAAAAAAGCATGAATTGATTTTTCCAGCTTTTCTTGCCACAAAGCCAACCGTTCAGGAGAACTCAAGGGCTGCGGAAGAGCCTGTTGAATCAAAAAATCAGTAGAGACTTCAACAGATTCATCTTCGGGGGTGAAATCTTCTTCTAAAGAATCATCGTCCTCTGGTTGTTCCTTCAAAGCTTGAGAGGCGGAGGAAAGTTGCACCAGAGACAGAAAAGTTTTTTGAGCGTTTGTAGCTAACGTTTGCAAATTTTGTTGAAATTTCTGCCGTTGTGAAAAGGAAAGCTTCAGAAAAGATTCTGGATAGCCCTGAGTACATAAATGATAACTCGCCAGAATCAACTGTTGGCGAACTGCTTTTCCTAAAGCCGTGAGATAATTTTCATAGGCGTGATCAAATTCATGAGCTAACTTGGCGATTGCCTCTTCTAAAGAAGCGAGATCCTCCTCTATGGCTTTAAGCGATCCTGTCATTTCTGCAATTTGATGGAGAAAGCGTCAATATTAAACCGTAAAAACTAATCCGTTAGCCGGGTTCAGGTGTCAATTCTTAGCTATAAAAATCTGAGGAAAAACTGCCGAATCATTAATTTTCCCAATGATAAATCCAGTTTCCGGTCTTCTACCTTAAGCAACTGAAATAGCTTAGATTTAAAAGCCCCAATCGCCTCTAATGATAATTTGAATCGGGGCCAATCAAACTTTTTTGCAAGGTTACTTCTGTCCAAAAAACGGCGCTTATTCAGCCGTCTCTTCCTCTGCATCAACCCCCTCGCCCAGAAC
>NZ_LATL02000224.1 GCF_000972705.2 Limnoraphis robusta CS-951
CATCCTCTCTCCCCTCTAACGGCATCACCCCCTCAGCAGAACTGACATTACCCAGTAACTCAGCTTCCAAGTAAACCCGTTGATATTGGCTGTGACCTCTGTAGTCGTTGTAATTGTCAGAGACCTGTAACAATTGGATGACATTGGCACGGGCTAGGAGGTCAAAGAAGGCCTTCCAGTTCTCAATCTCTTGTTCCGTTGCAGTTAGTCGGATTTTGGCGGTCATAGTACATCCTAGAGCGGGGTAGATTGTTTGCGATCGGGTTGAGCTTGAGCAGTTCTTCGTGTGAGTAACAGTTTCCCCAAATTTTCCCGTCAAAACAGAGCCAATATTGGAGAGAGGTTTCACCGCCCTCTTCAACGCCAATCACATAGGACTCAATTTCACCTACAACAATTTGACCAAAGCGTTCAAACAAAACTTCTTGACCAATAGAAAAGACTGGGTAGCCTAAAGCATCTGCAATATTGTTTTCTACCCAGTCCCAGAATTGTTGTTGAGGGTTAGAATTCATAGCTTGTACTGAGAAGTAGATTGAAGCCATTGATAGATTCTCTCAGCATCTTTCCCTTCAAGGTCAAGACTATCAGCCCCAAAGCTGATGTATAACTCACTAGGTTTTTCTTCAGAAGATGGAGAATATTTATAGAAAGAGATGCGATGCTCATTGAATCCAATGTTTTTAAAGGTTGTTAACTTGTCGAATTTTTCAACAACGTTTTCAAGCTCATCTCGAATCAGTCTAAACTCTTTGTTGTAGTTGTCAAATATTCTAGCTAAGTCAACTATCTTGCAATGAATTTGACCAATTGAGTTAGCTATTGATGCTAGGTGTTTATCTTCCATTATTCAACCTCAGATTAAGTTGTCAAGAATGATGTTTGGATGATAGCCAATTTTTAGTAGTCTCATCGTTCATACTGTTCTGCAATAAATCAGGGGGTGATTTACACCCCTATGAACTACTTAGTTGTTGTCGTGTTCGTCTACTAACTTAGGTTCAATAACCTCTGAGAGAACAGGCGACGCTTCAACTACGGATGACTGCTCAACAGTAGGCTCTGACTGTCGATTACCTCTGTTGAAAAATTGCTCAATCTGGGTTAACAAATCATACTGGATTTCTTCAGTCTGGCTTGTCTCCTGAGCTGTGATAAAATCGGTCAACACGTTTAATTCACTGTCTACCCGTTGCCGTTCACTGATGGCGATGGGTTTGTTTTTGTGGTTGGTGTCGTAGGCTAGGATACTACAACCAAGAGCGGTTGAGGATGCGACTGTTTTCAACAAAATGTCAAGCTTTGGTGACAATGAGAGAACTGATAACAGTCCAGTACAACCCAACCAGAAACTAACTCGTCTATCAATCCTTTCAGGTATAGAGATTAGAGCCACGCTAGATTCACTCCTGTGATTGCAGAAATCACTACAAAAGCGGTTTTGACTTGATGAAATCTGCTCTTGTTTGACTCAGCATAGTAGACAAGCAGTCCCCCAAGAATGATGGTTTTTGCGAGTAGTAAAACTACTAATACCCACTGCCACCAAACTAGATTAGGCTGAATCAATCGGGCTACCAGTAAGGCAATATTAAATGATGCCAAACTGAGGGCTATTAAGTCAGCGTACCGGGTACTAAGCATAGAGCGTTTCCTTCAGTTGATTGACCTTTTCTCGCCGCAGTTGGAACCGTTCATCAATGCGTCCAATTAACGCCTCTCCTTTGACCAGAGAAAGTGATAGCCGTTGGTTCTGTTCATGCAGTCCGGGTTTGAGTTTTCCGTTGAGATATTCTCCTGTTTTAATCTCGCCATCCCGTGCGTCTAAAATCTTTCCCAGTCGTTGACGTTTGTGACTTTCCTCTGATTTGTAGATGCGTTTAACGGACTCCAAACTGTCGGTATCAGCACTGAACTTTCCCCGTTGTAAGGTGACTTGTTCTTTCAGCTCTTTGGCTTGCAGTTTAGCGGCTTCAACCTCCTCTGGTGTGAGGCGTTCAATCCCGGTGAAATTCCCTCGGTAGTGTTCAGCAAAGTTGTACTGATTGTTGCTGATTGGGGGCGCTGTATTAGCACTTTCAAGAATGCTTTGAGCCTCACTCATGGACTGTGAACCGATGGAACTGTTTTGCTTCTTGCGTAGTCCAAACATTTAATCAATCTCCTTAACGATTGCCGAAACTTTTGCAAAACTGACGGCTAGATTCTCATCCCAGATTTCCGTCTTGGCGTACATTTGAGCCACTTTATCAATGTGTTGGGATGCTAACTGATTAACCGGGATTGAGGCGGCTTTTGCCCACAGCCAGAGGATGAGCATAAAGCTATTTCCGAGTAGAAAGTGAATCATTACTTCCAAAGAACTGAAAAAGTTAACTTCCTTTGTTGTCGTAAGAACAAATCTTACGAAGTTGACCGTCTGAGTCTTTATAGTATTCGTTGCGCGTAATCCTCCAGCGACGATTAAGAACTGAATTGTCTGCATAAACGTTAGAGATTTCACCAGTCTCTTTATCTTTTATCTGCAAATGATCTTGACTGATGATTTTCGCTTCATAGGGTTCATTACTGGGAGTTGCTTCTCCACCAAAAAGCCAATTAAGCACTTTGGTTCCCTCCGAATGAGCGCTTGAGAATTTCCTCAGAGGTTACGGTGAAACTTTCAGCCAGAGGGGTGAACATTCGGTGAGCCAGTTCAGCGCCAAACTGTTTGTTTTGAACTCCGACTTCATCGGCCATGATTAGCAGTTGGGATTTCAGATTGTTGATGGCTTGATGAGCATCTGGGACGGGTGAAAGTTCAGGCTGGTAGGGTTCAACTGGGACTAAAGCAACGGGTTGATCATTTTCTAAGGAGATTGACCGTTGCCATTCCTCATAGGTCATAGTGCCATCTTTCCCACAACAACTTAAATAGTCCAACAGATAACCGTAGCCTTCCTCAGTCAACATTTCCTCTCCCGTGTCCTCATTGACATTAAAAATCTCTGTCCATGTAACCGTTTCTTTAACGCGGGACAAAGGTGACTTTCCACCTCGTCGGGACAGATGCCCCTCAGATAAACCTGTTAACTGAGAAATTTCTGAGATACTGTACATACCTGTACATCCTTAATTTTCAAGGTACTGACGCTTTACGTGTACGTTGTACATCCTTTGATGTACACGTGTACAAATGTTAGATCATGAGTACAGGTATTGTCAACCTACAAGTAAATTATTCTTAAGTGATGCCTCAATTATCGGTAACTGTTACGGATGAAGTTTACGCAATCGTCAAGGCTGTGCTTTTGGCTACAGGCAAGACTCAGAGTTCAGCTTGCGGTGAATGGATTTATAAAGGAGCATTAGCAGAAATGCTTGAATTACAGAAAGCAGGGATTATTAAGCCATCCGATCAACCAAAGACTGAACAGCCAGATGAATAATGCGATCGCATTTCCAGTTCAATGGCCCCCTTGTTTAGCGATCGCACCCTTTACCACCCCAAAAAATTCAGAAAGTTAGGGGATTAGCTGAGATTGGAATGCGATCGGCCACCTGTTAACCTAAGAACAGTTCTTTCCAATTGCTTTCTCCAGTAAGGAAGGGTGTGATGCTTGCCCCTAGCCGTCATGGTTAGGGGTTTTACTTTGGGCTATTTGCGATCGCAACTGCTCAATAGACCTGATCAACTTCCCTGCCGAGTTGGATGTGTACCCCCTCTCCCTTTTTAGTTTTGGGACTGTGTTGGCCAACCAATTCTCTAACTGTATACACCTGTCTACACCACTGTCTACACTGTCTACACCTACCTGTATACACCTGTCTACACCACTGTCTACACTGTCTACACCTACCTGTCTACACCTGTCTACACTACTGTTAACAGATTGCCTGAGCGTTTCCAGTTCTTCACTCAGGCGTTCAGCTTTCCCAGGCGTTCCTCTAACTCCTCAAAACGTTCATCCAGTCTTGTTTGTAGCTGTTCTAATTCCTCTCTTATATCAGGGGTGTCTACACTGTTAACGGGGGTGTATACAGTGTCTACAGGACTGTTAACAGGGGTGTCTACACCTTGACTGATGGACAGTAACAATCTCTTAGCTGCAAGATTGAGACTTTCACCCGGTTCACACTGCCCTCTAAGCCAGTCCAGTTCACTATTTGAGAGTCTAAAGCTAATCAGTTCACTTGCCATGTCTACAGTGTCTACACTATCCGTTTACTGGTGTCTACACCCTACTAGCAGATAGACTAGACTAAAATATCATTGGCCATGTTGAAAGATTTAAGTTACGCCGCCTTCGGATTGTTGGTGATGATTCAGAAAAAGTTTAGCGATCGCCCATTCCTTCTCAAAGACGTTCTCAATCGGGGTGAGTCAGCCAGCTCAACCAAGAAACTGTTAAGGGAGTTGGTAGATGCAAGTTTTATCTCATCCGGTCAACTCAAGCAATCAGCAACAGGTTATTTTTCAGTCCCACATTACCGACTGATTCAACCCCTACCTATCTCCTTTCTGAATGATGAGGCAACAGACCAGTTAGTTAGAGAGACAGTAGAACTGAGACAGTAGAAAAATTGAGAGTTAAGCATAGAGGTTAAGCACCCTTCTCTTGAGGGGTGTTTTTGTTGTGTGCGGGATGATTAACAGAGAGTTGTGCGGATTGTGTGCGGGTTTAAAACTCCTTCTGTATAAAGCTTGTGCGGGGTGTGCGGGTTTTACCTTATTTAAATGGGAAAATAAAAAACAAATAATTAAAGAGAGTTACTAGAGAGTATATTTACTTACCTCTTTTAATGTTGATGGTGAAATCAAGGGTTAACTCTCTGGGCCTGGACACCACAAAATGAAGCACTCACAGAGACGGTTAAAACTGTGTTTTGGTTAACCCGTTGGTGAAGCGTTCAAAACAATCAATAACAGAGAGCTGTCAAAACCGTCTCCGTACAGTTGTTATAGAGTAAAGTAAGGAGCAAAGGAGAAGTTGACTAGAGTTCAAGGTTTTTATTTTTTGAAGTCAGCCCCCTAGCTGGGTGTTTTTGAGTTTAGCTAAATGTGATAAAGTTAGAGATTGGGACTTTTTTTTGTGGAAACCTGGGAGTAAAAAACAATGGCTCAACAAACGTTGAAAGGAACGAACCGAAAGAAAAAGAGAGTATCAGGTTTTCGGGTGCGGATGCGAACCAAAAATGGTCAAGCGGTGATTAAAGCGCGTCGGAAAAAAGGACGCGCTCGTTTGTCGGTCTAGTGGGTTGAATGATCCAAAAGCCGCCGAGCGCAAATTCTACTGTTGAGATTCTGGTGAGATGTTACCCAAAGTTAACCGACTCTGGCATCCCCAAGACTTTAAATCCGTTTACACTCGTGGAGTGCATCGCAAGACTTCTCATCTAACCCTGAGAGCATTACGATGTTCTCCTCAAGCTGTCAAAACTCAAAAAACAGCTAATCAGACGACAGTGCGACCGACTCGCATCGGGATTTCGATTAGCCAAAAAGTCAGTAAACAAGCGGTGATTCGCAACCGAATTAAACGACAAATTCGGGCAGCATTCCGTCAACTGTTGCCGAAGCTGTCGAGCGGTTGGGATATTGTTATCGTGGTCAAACCAACAGCATTAGAGTGCAATTCTGACAAATTTCTGCAAGAATTAGAACTGTTGTTGGTACAAGCAGAGGTAATCAATGGCTACTCGGGAGGAAACATTTTATGAGGGAGGCCCCCATGTGGGAGACCTGATCCTCAATCTATTGATCGGACTGACTATTATCGGGTTGCCCCTGGCTGTTGGTGCAGTGGTGAGGGCTTTATGGTTGCGCTACCGCATTACCACCCGTCGGGTTTCAGTGGTCGGCGGCTGGATGGGAGGCGAGCGCACCGATATCGTTTACTCAGAAATTGTCAAAGTTGCGAAAGTGCCAAGGGGATTTGGACTGTGGGGAGATATGGTGCTGACCCTCAGAAATGGTAGTCGCCTAGAACTACGCGCCCTTCCCCGATTTCGAGAAATCAACGATTTTATTGAAGAAAAAATTGCTTTGAAGGCGAAGCAATCTAGTGGCAACTAAGGCTCAAAAAGATTTTTGTCAAAATTTTGTCAAAATAAACTCAGTTAAATCGCCAAGTTCCTCCCCGATTTTCACGGCATTTTCAGAGCCAGAAAATCAGACAATCAATCATCCCCACAAGGGCAGAGAGATTGTGTAAATTAGTGATAAAAGACTCGCAAGCAGATAGATTATCTCATAAGACGAATGGACTTTGGTATAGGTTTTCTCTCAAACAACATTATGTTGCCGATCCTGGATTTTTTCTACGGGATCGTGCCGAGCTACGGTTTAGCAATCGTCGCTTTAACGTTAGTCATCCGCTTTGCTCTTTATCCTCTCAATGCTGGCTCTATCCGTAATATGCGCCGCATGAAAGTGACTCAGCCCTTAATGAAAGATCGAGTCGAGAAGATTCAGCAACAATACAAGGATGACCCCGTAAAACAACGGGAGGAAATGAGCCGAGTCTACAAAGAACTTGGTAATCCGTTGGCCGGATGCTTCCCCTTGTTACTTCAGATGCCGATTTTATTTGCGCTGTTTGCCACGTTGCGAGGATCACCGTTTTCCGATGTCAACTACACGGTAGAGCTAGAAATCTTTCCGAAGGAACAGATCGAACGCATTCAACCGCAAGCCTATACCACCAAACCGCAAAACGTCTACATCGCCGATGGTGTTCACTTCTCGACTGTGGCTTTGCTACCGGGAGGAAATCGCCTGGTTGAAGGAGAAACGGCAAAGGTAGAATTAGAAACGGCTCAGGGTGAATCCCTAAAAGCTAAACTGGGAAACTATCCAGATACTCAATTCAAACAGAAATGGACTGTACTCAAAGGATCAGAAAAAGTTCAGATCGATGATCAAGGTAATATCGTTGCCTTAGAACCCGGACAAGCGACCCTACAAGGCACCTTAAAAGGAATTGCTGCGGATAAAGGCTTTCTGTTTATCGATGCTCTGGGTCGAGTCGGTGCCTTTGATGAAGATGGCGTGATTCACTGGGACATTGTAGGCATGATTTTAACCTTTGGGATCAGCCTGTATCTAAACCAAGTTCTCTCTGGGCAAGGAGCCAGTGCGAGTAGCGGAAATCCTCAGCAGGATACGATCAATAAAATTACTCCAGTTCTGTTTACGGGAATGTTTTTCTTCTTCCCCCTTCCGGCGGGAGTATTGTTGTATATGCTGATTGCCAACATTTTCCAAACAGCGCAGTCGTTTATCCTCTCACGAGAACCCTTACCGGAGAACCTTCAGAAAATTGTTGAAGAAGCCAATTCCAAAACGGTCAAAGCAGTCCCTTCATCGGGAGGAGGAACCGGAAAACGAACTTCACTTCCTTTTGAACCCGGAAGTTCTAAAAAGAAAACATGATGCAAGCAATGGATGAAGATCAAATGCAACAGGGCAAAGAATGGCTAGAAGAACTCCTCAAAGTCGGGGCGCTCTCCTCAGCCGTTCAAGTTGCTCAAGAAGAAGACAGTTGCTGGTTAACCATTAACGAAATAAACCTCTCTGCCAAACAAATTACAGCCTTAACAGGTTTCAATGGTGAAGTGTTGGATGCTCTTCAATACTTGATTAACACCGTCGTCAATTTGGGCAAAGAAGAAGAGGAAAAAGCGGCTTACACTGTAGAATTAAACGGATATCGATTCCGTCGTTATCAAGAACTCAGCGCCTTAGCTGAAAATGCCGCCAAACAAGTTCAACAAACCGGAGTAGAACTAGAGATTAAATCTCTCTCCTCGGTAGAACGCCGCTTAATTCATAACATATTGAAAGACAGCGAAGATATCGAAACCTACAGTCGAGGACAAGAACCTGACCGTCGGTTAGTCATCAAGGTCAAAAGTTAGTATAAACTCAGCATTTTCATCGTGTCCATTTCCAGTCCTGGGAGTAGCAGCCTTATGGATGCCATCTACATCCCTCACCTGCTAAAAGTACCTCAGCGCAGTCTAGAGTTTCAGTTTGAGGAATTTCTCCCCGAACTCGAAACCCTCACACCCGTTAGAGGTCGTTTGAGGGTAACTCATCAAACAACTTACATCGAAGTCACGGCTCAAGCCGAAACGATCGTTACACTCACCTGTCATCGGTGTCTCAAACAGTATAACCATCGCCTGAAAGTCGATACATCCGAAATGATTTGGTTGGATGTCTCCGCTCATCAAGCTTCTGTCAATGCCCTAGAGGTGGAAATGAATGTCGAAGACCTGGTGGAAACCCTATCTCCCCAAGGTCACTTTGAGCCGACAGACTGGTTATATCAGCAATTGTGTTTGCAAACCCCTTTGCGACAACTGTGTGATGGGCCGTGCGAACCGCCTCAACCCACAGCAAAACCCACAACAACAACTTCAGAAACTTCAGTCGATAGCCGATGGGCGGCTTTAGAATCTCTCAAACAACAACTATCTGGGTAAAATCCCCATCTGCAAGCAAAAACCCTAAATCAATTCCCCCTTAAAGTTGCTGAAGTTGAACTAGCCACCATCAAAAGCCGGATGACCAAATTTAGTGAGGAGTTGGAGTTACTCCTGCGATCGCGCTACTCCTTAATCTACATTCCCACCTTAGAAGAAGAGCGGATTGAAATGGCGATCAAACAATCCGCCAAACAGCAAGGAAATCGAGCCGTCTATATTTGGGATTTTGTGGAAGGCTATCAAGAAGGCAATCCGAATGACCAGGGATTTGGCTGCCGAAATCCTCTTCAGGCGCTAGAATTTGTCGAAAAACTGGCAGATTCTAGCCCCGCGATTTTCATTTTACGGGACTTTCATCGCTTCCTCGATGACCTCTCAGTTTCTCGTAAACTTCGCAATCTCGCCAGACGCTTAAAGTCTCAACCGAAAAATATTATTCTCATCTCGCCGCAGGTGGCAATTCCCCAAGACTTGAGTGAAGTGCTAACGGTTCTCGAATTTCCTTTACCCGATCGCCCGGAAATTCAAGCTGAGGTTGAACGGTTATTAGCCGCCACAGGACATCGGCCCGATGTTCGTCAACTTGATGAGATGGTGCGCTCTTTTCAAGGACTTTCTATTGAACGCATCCGCAGGATTTTAGCGAAAGCGATCGCCACTCACGGAGAACTGCGTCTCGATGATCTCGATCTGATTTTAGAAGAAAAACGGCAAACGATTCGTCAAACTCAAATTCTAGATTTCTATCCCGCCCAAGAAAATATTTCCGATATCGGAGGCTTAGATAACCTCAAAGATTGGCTACTACGGCGGGGAAGTGCCTTTTCCCAACAGGCTCGACAGTATGGCCTGCCCTATCCGCGAGGATTGCTGCTCGTCGGAATTCAAGGTACCGGAAAATCCCTCACAGCCAAAGCGATCGCTCACCATTGGCACCTACCCCTATTACGCTTGGATGTGGGGCGGTTATTTGGGGGTTTAGTGGGAGAATCGGAATCAAGAACCCGACAAATGATTCAACTCTCAGAAGCCCTCGCGCCCTGTGTGTTGTGGATAGATGAAATTGATAAAGCGTTTTCGGGAATGGATGGCCGAGGGGATTCTGGAACCGCTAATCGCGTGTTTGGGACGTTCATCACCTGGTTGGCTGAAAAAACCTCACCTGTGTTTGTGGTGGCGACGGCTAATAATATTCAGTCCTTACCGCCGGAAATCTTGCGGAAGGGGCGATTTGATGAAATCTTCTTTGTCGGTTTACCTTCCCAGGAAGAACGACTAGCTATTTTTGAGGTGCATTTATCCAAACTACGGCCTCATGGCATCAAAAATTATGATATAAACCGTTTAGCTTATGAAACTCCCGATTTTTCTGGGGCTGAAATTGAACAAATTCTGATTGAAGCGATGCACATTGGTTTTAGCCAAAATCGTGACTTTACCACTGAAGATATTTTAGAAGCCGCCAGTCAAATCGTTCCCTTGGCTCGTACCGCCCAAGAACAAATTCAATTTCTGCAACAGTGGGCGGCGGCGGGGAAAGCACGGCTGGCGTCTCGCAATAGCAATCTGAGTCCTCGCTTTCCCGCAGAGGATTAAGCTATAGTTAAATTCTCTTTGACTCAGGTATCGTTAAATTCTCTTTTAATATTGATGTCTTATCGCTCACCCCTGACAACTTCCCGTTCACCTATGAGCTTTTACAACCTCTTCAAGTTTTTAGTTGGGTTTGTGTTAGCATTTGTGATTCTGGCAGGTGCTAGCGTTGCGGCTGCTCTCTATTTTGCGGCTCGGCTCACCGAACTTCCCGAACGACCGACTTTTGCTAACGACGCTCCACCGACGGCTCAAGCGGCTAGCAACGCACCAAAACCGACTCCGACAGCAAATCCGACTCCTAGCCCCACTCCTGCCGCTCCGAAGTTACCAGAGGGCGCGTACAGAGCGGTTGTTGTTCAACCGATTGGCTTGATTTTACGGGACAATCCGAGTTTTGATGCGAATCGTATTGGCGGGGTCGGTTATCAAGAGGCGGTTATTGTTTTAGAGGAAAGTCAAGATAAAAACTGGCAGCGTGTACAGGCGGAAGAGGATAGTAACCGTGTGGGATGGGTTAAAGGTGGTAATACCGAACGACGACAATAGTGCAGAATTTTTTCAATTTTTGAGCCGCTCAACCCGTTGGAATTTCAGTTGAGGCACGATTAAATCGTGTCTTTTATCATAGAAAAATACAGATACTCAATATTTTTTATTAAGTTTTAATAATTGTCGGATTGATTTCAGGAAAAACAGCGAACTATGTTAAGAAAGTTGGACAAAAATCAATCTTAGTTGCAATACCCAATGGATCGCTTCACCACAGAGAGTCCAAGTGTTAGTGTGATTAGACACATGACAAATGACTGATTAAAAAAACTTCATTCGGGAAAAAACAAATGTACAAAAAAGATTCAAAAGGTGATCCCGTCGTTGCTGTTGTAACGGCTTCCTTGGGTGCTGGGGTCGCAACTTCTTTTGCAGTTGCTCAAGGTCAAAGTCCCTTCGTTGCTTTAGGAATAACAATATTCGCTGGTCTTGCCGCTTTTCTTCTGGATCGAGCAGGTTTGGTGTAAATCAAAACTGCCTGAGAATAGAGGGCTAATATAGAATAGAACAAACGATAAGTCAAAGGCGGATTGTCTTTGACTTGTTGTTTCCATAAATTTTTTAGCACCTGAATTATCATGGACTCTTATGCTTATCTTCATCTGGCAGTCGTCTACGAAGACCCTTCTCAATACCCATTAAAACCGCCTGCAAGTATTAATTGGAACAAATTTTCATCTCTGACTTACCGCTATTTTTTATCTCTGGCTTTACTCGTCGCTGTCTTATCCGTTTCTCAATCTGCTTCGGCTCAGGTGATTCGTGAAGGCGATCGCGGAAGCGAAGTGAGTGCGATCCAAAGCTCCTTACAATCTTTAGGTTTCTTCAATTCTAATGTTACAGGTTTTTTCGGGCCAATTACTCGTGAGGCCGTCATTCGCTTCCAACAATCTCGGGGACTGTCGGCCGATGGGGTTGTTGGCCCGAATACTTTAGCTGCTTTGGGACTCAGCCAACCTCAAAATCCACCGTTTCCTCCAATTAGTCGAGCCGTCATTGGTTTAGGTCAAGGGGATAGCGGCCCTGGAGTCAGGGATTTACAAACCCGTTTACGTCAGTTGGGTTATTTTAACACTGAACCGACAGGCAATTTTGGGTCAATTACTCGTGATGCAGTGATTCGGTTTCAGCAAGTCAACCGCATTCCTGTAACCGGGTTAGTCAGCGAAGAAACCCTGGTTTTTCTCAATAACAGAATTCCGACTCTTCCGGGAAACCCAAATCCCACTCCTCTGCCTTCAGGAACACTCAAACGAGGAGATACCGGGCCTGCTGTGGGGGTCTTACAACAACGGCTATTCCGCTTAGGCTTTTATAACGGACAAATTAACAACTTTTTTGATGTTGCCACAGAACAAGCGGTGATTCGTTTTCAACAAGCTTACGGAATTCAACCCACAGGTCAAGTCGGGCCAACAACCGTAAGTTATTTGATCAGCGCCACAGGAGAGGGAATTCCGTCAGTTCCCAGTGTTCCGATTGTTAATCCTCCAGTCAACCTGCAATTAGGCGATCGCGGAGGTTCTGTCAGTGTATTACAGCAAAGATTGCGAGTATTAGGCTACTATAGCGGCCCGATGAATGGGATTTTTGATTTAACGACTCGACGAGCTGTACTGGCTTTTCAGCGAGATTATGGTATCGCTCAGACGGGAGTTGTTGGGCCGACAACTCAATCTTTTCTGGTCAGAGCAGTTCCTGAGTTTCAACCTGTAGCTGTTTCTCAAGTGCCGAATTGGTTCGCTCCCCAAGGTCGGCCGTTTAATATTGCCCCACAACCCAACCTACTGCCCCCTCAAGGTCGTCCGACGGTGATTTCTGAGGTTTATGACGGAATTGTACCTCAAGGTCGTCCGACGCTGATTCCCGAGGTGTCTGACGGGGTTGTTTCTCAAGGTCGTCCGTTGAACCCTTCTCCATTAACTCCAATTTCACCTGTAGCGACTTATCGCAGCGTTGTGAGTGTTGGAGATACAGGCTTTGAAGTCAGAAAAGTTCAACAACGACTGCGAGAGTTGAACTACTACCGAGGGCCGATTAATGGGTTTTTTGATCGCACGACTGAAGATGCAGTGCTTCGCTTTCAAAGGGCGAATGGGATTACTCAAACGGGTGTAATCGGCCCGACAACACGCATTTATATGTTTAATAGCGCTCAAGCTTCTGGGTCTACTTCGAGGGCGGATGCTTCTCCTTCTGTCGCTTCTCCCTCAACTCAAACGGCTCAAACTCTCCCGTCAACCCCGACGCTCAAAACTGAAAATCCTCCTATTCGTACCGCTAGCGTACAAGAGTTACAGAAACGCTTGCAAGTTCAAGGACTTTATCAAGGGCCGATTGACGGCGTTTACAATTCTCAAATGGAAGTTGCTCTTAGCAAAGCACAAGAACTCTATGGTACCAGTGCCAATGATGTGCTGTTCGGCGGGTTACAATCTAAATAAAATTGCAGGGCCGACTGTTTACATTTTGGCGGGGAAAAAAACTTAAATTCCCCGCTCTTGTCCCTACTCCATGTCATCTAATTCTGAGTCTGATTCTGATAAGCTGTATTCAGTTTGTTCTGCGATCGCCTGTGAGCAAGACCATTCACTGGAAATTAGAGAAGGCCAACCCATTCTTAATGCTTCGTAGCAAACGGTATGAATTGTCAATTGACAGTCTAATAAGTGCAGTCCCGATTTCTCGGCTTGCTTCATCCCGATTTTAGAAATAGAATCATTTTTGAACTCTATTGTCTTGTTACACTGAACGCAAACTAAGTGATGGTGATGATGGGGATAAGGTTGATTAATTTCGTAGTGTTTATGGCCTTCGGCAAGTTCGAGTTCTCGCAAAATCCCCAATCGTGCCATTAGTTTGAGGCTGCGGTATATTGTTGATAAGCTGATCGGTTCTCCTCGGCTTTTGAGAAGGTTATACAAATCTTCTGCACTCAGGTGATTTCCTTTGGGAAGATTTTGAAAGACGTGCAGAATAGTTTCCCGTTGAGGAGTTAGACGCCAGCCCTTATTATTTAGTTCAGATTTGAACGAGGAAGAAGTGTATAAAGGCATAATTTTGTTTTCAATAAAGCTTTCATACTGAAAATGATACACAACAAGCTCAGTGATTGTCAAAAAAGCTGCTTATTGAGAATAACTAGCTATAACAAGAATTAGAGACTCCCTCGGCATCCTTATCATTAGCCTTTAGGACTCATTCTAGGTTGATTTTTTGTTTTTTAGTATTGTTAGGTACAGCTTTTTTACAAGATATCGTTCCGCCTAGCAATATTCTACCATTTTTCGGGGTTCACTTTACCAGAAGCTGATAAAAATTCTATCTTCTGACTGAGTTTTCCCCCCTGAAAAACATCTTAATCGGGTTGAAGTTGCAATGTAATCCGAATCGTATCATTAATATCGGCGGGAGGTTGCCACAGTTGTAGCGATCGCCGTATTCGATCAAGTACAATCACCTCATTTGTACGATCACGCAGGGAGAATGTCGAGTTGATGTCATCCCAGATAATCCGTTCTACATTTCCTTGACTGACGACCACCTCAAAAATTACTTCACCTCGAATCCCTTCGGGTAAGTTAACCCCTTGTAAATATCGGTTTAATTCAGTTATTATATCTTGATCTAACCCCTCAACGGCAAGAACTTTTAAGCGAGAACCTGAACGGATAGGAACATTACTCGGTTGACGAGAAAAAGTAGGAGTTGGCGGTGCAATTTCGACAGAACGAACTCCTCCACTACTTGGTCTTGGCTGTTGCAGGGGAGTCGGAGCATAACTAGGAACTGCATTTGACATCCCATTAGGTTGGGGTTGAGAACCAAAAATCCCCTCATAGCTTACTCCTTCTGGTAATTCTACCGGAATTTGTACCGTGCGGCGCGTTCCATCTGGATCAACTCTCACCTCTTCACTGACGGCGACAAATGCGGTATACTGCGACAGTAAGCGGTAATCTAGGGCGGTTTGTGTCACAGCCTCAACACCGGATTTTGTTTCACCGCCAAACATTTGATTCATTAAGTGTTTAATTTTTGCTCTTCCCCACAACTGAGCAATGGCAATATTACCAAAATCTTGCTCACTTCTTGCAGATGAATTAGAGCCTGAACCCTTAACATTGTTTGGGGGTGCAAAGTTTATGGGGATGATTTGTTCATAGCGATCGCCACTGGCTGTTATTCCCCTAATTTTCAGTTTACCACTGCGATGATCAGTTTTTCGTCCAAAAATAACTAAAGGCTGACTATCAAATAAATCAGGTAATCTCACCGGATAAACTTCGACAGGTTCTCCAACGCCATCCCAACTGACTTGAATATTCGTAAGAACAGGATTATTGATTTGACTCAAGAATGATTCTACCACATCTTCTGTCGGTTCATCAGGGCGAGTAATTTGGGAACTTCCTCGTCCAATTTCGGCTAAACGGTTTAATAAAAAGCGATTAACTGAACTTCCCACGCCAAAACTATAGAGTCTATTTCCTGATTTTAGCTGTTTTTTTACCTCAGCGATTACTTCATTTTCATTGCCAATATAACCATCTGTAATTAACACAATACTGCGTAACCGTTCCGTAGGAGGAGAGGGAAAATTCATCACCGTTTGAATTCCGTTTAACAACTCGGTTCCGCCATTAGCTTCGAGTTGATCAATATATGCCATTGCTTTTTGTTGGTTGGCGACTGTATTGGCTAAAGGAGTCGCTGAAAGTGCGGTTGTTGTGTCAGAAAAATCGATAATAGTAAACGTATCATTGGGATTTAAAGCTTGGATAAATCGTCGCATTAGTTGTTTAGACTTTGCCAGGGGTTCACCCCGTTGAGAACCCGATGTATCCATCAGAAAGATGACATCTTTAGCGACAATTTCGTTTTGATTATATTCTAAAGCCGGAATCAAATAAGTCGCAAAATGTCCGCCTCGAGAATCAGCTTGGGTGAGAGTGGTTATTTTTGTATTCTCGCCGGAAACCTGATAACGGATGATTAAATCTTTATTGGGAATGGTATCCGCTTCAGCCAGACTTACCTCAATTTTATCTCCTCGATTTTGAGTTAAAATCTGATGATAAGGAGAGGTAATCTGTTGACCTAAAACCCCTGCATCAATTTCTATCTTTACATTGATATCATGTCCAGATCTAGTCGCTGGAGGAAGGACAGGCGGGGTAATTCGAGACGCATCAGGGACTCTTTCTGTATCCCGTATCAGTCCATTATTCGGAGTTCCTGGAATATAACGAGGACCTACGACCATCGGAAAGACAAATTCATAGTTTCCCCCTTGAAACTTCAGACTTTCGGTATAGCGAATTTTGACTTCAATTTGTTCACCCGGTTTAATATTTGCGAGAGACTGAGTAAAAATATTATCTCGTTCTTGTTCAAGTAAAGCAGTGGTATTTCCTGCTGCTTTTGCTTGTTCATAAATGGCTTTTGCTTCCTCTCGTTTTTTGAGAGTTGATTTAATAATGCGATCGCCAATTTTAATTTCCAGATGATCAACGGCGGCTTCATCGGGTAAGGGAAAAACATAAATCGCTTCTAAAGCTTCATCAAAGGGATTTTCAAAAATCTGAGTCACTTCGACTCGAGAAATATTTCCAGAAATTTTCGCAGAAACATCAGTTTTTTTAAGAGGAAATATCGATGAAATATCCGTTTCCGATAAAACATACAATCCTCCAACCGTACATTTTGAGGTACAATGAGGAGTAGGGAAACGAGAAGGATTAGCTTGAGCCAGTGTTTTAATATTAGAGGCGGAGAGAATGGGTTCAGAAACAGCCAAAGCCAAAGCATAATTTAAGGGAATCTGAGTAAAGAGAAAAGCCCCTAGCAAAACTCTCGATAAAACTTTAAAATTATAATAAAATAGCATATTGACTAAAAAAATAGAGCAGTAAAACAATTATTGATAAAAAATCAATATATAGGACAAATATATGCGGCAACTTTTCAAGATATTAGAAGTATTTAAGCCGGATTTATTCAGATTTATTAATCGATATAACCTGTTAAATCATCCAAGAAAAGTAGGCACAATTCCGACAATTTACAAAAAAATAACAGTGAGAATAAACGAATTAAAATTTGGGGGATGAAGGTTGATCCCCCTAGAGAGGGGTAGGTTATAAATAGTCAAATCGAAAAGATTTTGTGGCACAATACAGACTAGGCCTCTGGATTGAGTTGGGATGGGTAATTTTTATGACTAAATTTGTTTTTGTTACAGGTGGAGTGGTTTCGAGTATCGGGAAAGGAATCGTTGCAGCAAGTTTAGGGCGTTTGCTGAAATCGCGAGACTATTCGGTATCAATTTTGAAATTAGACCCCTATATTAACGTCGATCCGGGTACAATGAGTCCGTTTCAACATGGAGAAGTCTTTGTCACCCAAGATGGTGCAGAAACCGATTTAGACTTAGGCCACTACGAACGCTTTACAGACACCTCCATGTCGCGTCTCAATAGCGTTACCGCCGGATCGATCTACCAAGCCGTGATCAACAAAGAACGACGAGGAGACTATCAGGGAGGAACCGTACAAGTCATCCCTCATATCACCCATGAATGCAAAGAACGCATTCGCCGAGTCGCCCAAGACACCAACCCCGATGTTGTGATCACCGAAGTCGGGGGAACCGTCGGGGATATCGAATCTTTACCCTTTTTAGAAGCCATTCGTCAGTTTCGCAAAGATGTTGGACGCCAAAACGTGATTTATGTTCACGTCACCCTGGTTCCCTATATTGCTTCAGCCGGGGAGATGAAAACCAAACCGACTCAGCATTCCGTCAAAGAACTGCGATCAATTGGAATTCAACCCGATATTTTAGTCTGTCGCTGCGATCGCCCGCTAGCAAAAGGCATCAAAGAGAAAGTCTCCGAATTCTGCGATGTCGAAGTTGAATCCGTGATTATGGCTCAAGACGCCCAAAGTATCTATGAAGTTCCGTTAATTCTCGAACGAGAAGGACTCGCCCAACAAACCCTAGAATTACTTCATCTCGAACCCCGTAAACCAGAACTGCGGGCTTGGCAAACCTTGGTGGATCGGCTGTATCATAGAGACAGTGATAATTTAGGCACCAAACCGCCATCAGTCGAAATTGCGATTGTCGGAAAATACATTCAACTCACCGATGCCTATCTGTCTGTCGTCGAAGCCCTGCGTCATGCAGCGATCGAAATTGGGGTAGAGTTGAATATTCGTTGGGTCAACTCCGAAGAAGTGCAGGACAAAGGCATAGAATCCTGCTTAGAGAATATTAATGGCATAATCGTTCCGGGAGGGTTTGGGATTCGAGGAATAGACGGTAAAATTGCTGCAATTCAGTATGCCCGTGAACAGAAAATCCCCTTCTTAGGACTGTGTTTAGGAATGCAATGTAGCGTGATTGAATGGGCGCGTCATATTGCTAAACTAGAAAGAGCTGATAGTGCAGAGTTTGACCCGGAAACACCCAATCCGGTGATCAACCTTTTACCAGAACAGCAAGATGTCGTTGATCTCGGTGGTACTATGCGCTTGGGTTTATATCCCTGTCGTTTGCAACGAGACACCTTAGCGTATCAACTTTATCAGCAGGAAGTGGTTTATGAACGCCATCGCCATCGTTATGAATTTAACAACGCCTACCGGAATCTGTTTTTGGAATCCGGTTATCAGATTAGTGGGACTTCTCCCGATGGTCGCTTGGTGGAAATGGTGGAACTCCCGAATCATCCCTTCTTCATTGCGACCCAATTCCACCCGGAATTTCAATCTCGACCGAACACACCTCACCCTTTGTTTCAAGGTTTGGTGAAAGCTGCTAGCAACACAGAAGCATTTTTGAACGTTCCTATTGATCTACAGCCAACCGCCTCAGCCTCCCCAGAGAACCCCAAGGACTCTAACCGTGTTCACTCTCCGGCTGAAGTTTCCTAGCCTAGCATCATTAGGTTGCTACAGATTGGATTGAGAAACCATTTGTCGGGTAACTTGTTTTTGATCCCCCTACGCATCGATTCCGAGGTTTGAGGTACTCCTGTGGCTTACTGGATTAAAATTTCAGAGGACAGAAAAGAATATATTGTCAATCTAGATAGGATTGGTGCTTTTTGTGTGGAACTCAACCAGAGGATCAAATTTTGGTTACCCGATAGTGGTCAGCCGATAGTTGTTAATGGACAAAGCAATCCTGAAGTCTATCAGATGTTTTGCAACTACATTGACAAGACTCTCAGCCAAGTCACTCATGCTTACTGGATTCGGATTGAGTACGAACGCAAAGAATACTTAATTAATTTAGCTCGGATTCATACCTTTACTTGCGATACCGGAAAGCGAATCACCTTTTGGCTACCCGATGGCGTTGAACCGATTATTCTCAATCCCCAGACTTACCCAGAAGTTTATCATCAAGTTCAAGACTATATTCGCACAACAACAGGTTACTCCCTTCCTTAGCTTCAAACCCTAAAAAAAATATTAACAAATTTTAACTTTTCGTTGCATTATCGTAACGTAGAAAGAATGAATAAGTAAACCTACCTAATGTAGCATCCTAGCTCTGGGAAAGGATGAATTCGAGAACAAAAAGATTGTTAAGATTTGAAGATGCACAAAATTAGTGTGATAGAATTGCTGTCTCAGTACGCACAGGGAAGGCGAAACTTTAGTGGCATTAGCATAGAAAAAGTAGATTTATTCGAGGCAGATATAGAAGGAATCAATTTAGCAGACAGCACACTCAACGAAGCATATATGCCCTATGCAAACCTGAGTTATGCCAACCTACAAAACAGCGAAATTGTAGCAGCAGAACTTGGAGATATTCGACTCTATCAAGCGAACCTATCAAATGCGAATCTAAAAGGCACTAACTTGTCAAGAGCTAACTTGCGCTACGCTAATTTACAGGGTGCAAACCTATCCAATGTAAACCTACAAGGAGCTGACTTGTACAATGCGAATTTGAGTAATACTAACTTGCGATCTGCTGATTTAAGTGGGGCTAATTTAGAACAAGCAAAACTCAGTAATGCTGAACTGTCAGGCTGCAATTTGTTCCGAGCAAAAATGGCTGATCTGTCTGAGGCTAAATGCGATCGCACAACCATTGGGCCAGAGGGATATTAAACAGTCAACAGTTTTGTAGGGGCGGGTTCCATACTTATGTATGTTTTCCCTGAAGGAACCTACATAAACCCGCCCCCCACAGTGAACAGTTTATAGCGGACAGGGGACATGACTAAATTCAGTCAACTCATGGGAAAATAGGGAGATAAAGCGATCGCAAGAAATATTTAATGTGTAGGCATCATACCCGATAACTACCTCAAAATCCGATGAGAATTTTAGTTGTTGAGGACGATCAACGCATCGCCAAAGCCCTATCGAGAGCCTTGCAAGCCCAAAACTATGTTATCGATATGGCTTTTGATGGCGAAGCGGGTTGGGATTTTGTCCAGGCTTTCGAGTACGATTTGATTGTACTGGATGTTATGTTACCCAAACTCAATGGTATCAGCCTGTGTCAACGTTTGCGTCAGGCAGGCTATACAATGCCTGTACTCATGCTCACCGCCAAAGATACCAGTAACGACAAAGTAATAGGCTTAGATGTAGGTGCCGATGACTACGTGGTTAAACCCTTTGATTTACCGGAATTAGCGGCAAGAATTCGAGCGTTACTCCGTCGGGGCAACTCCATCTTACCACCTGTTTTAGAATGGGAAAAACTTAGGCTAAATCCCAATACCTGCGAAGTCAGTTACAACCAAATCCCCCTACATTTTACCCCTAAAGAATACAGTTTGTTAGAACTATTTCTACACAATCCTCAACGGGTTTTTAGTCGCAGCAATATTTTAGAACATCTCTGGTCTTTTGAAGATCCGCCCAGCGAAGAAGCCGTTAAAGTTCATATCAAAGATATTCGCCGCAAACTCAAAAACTTAGGCGCCCCTCCCGATCTGATTGAAACTGTTTACGGAATAGGATATCGCCTCAAACGCAGTTGAAACAAGGCAACAGGGAAAATATATAATTCATAATTCATAATTCATAATTCATATGATGATTTTGAATCTGACCCCGAAACCGAAGCAATACTCTACAAAGACTTTCTTGGAGTGGGTGAACCCGTTGAGGTTGGTAGAACGATTAATAATCCCTGGCATTGTGACCCCGAAGAAAATTGGGCGCCGCCAGGGACAAAATATAACGAGGTCAGTCTATTCTGTAGAAAGAGTAAACCCCGATTTCTTACAAACCTCATACATCTCTTAGTAAAAAGGTCGAAAACTAAGTAGTATCCAGCGCAAGATGTACGAGAGTAGGATTCTGTAAAAAGCAAATGACTAGGTGTAATGCTTAGTATACGCGCTACGTACAGACTGTAGTTATCAAAGATAGTGAGAATTAGCAATGATTATGTCTAAGAATTCAACTGAATTGGAATGGAGAGATATTGATTGGAAGAATACTCAATCATATGTCGAAAAGTTGCAAACCAAAATCTATCAAGCTAACAAGTCAGGCGATGTCAAACGTATGCGTCAATTGCAACACACATTAGCCAGAAGCTTTCGAGCAAGATTGTTAGCAGTCCGAAAAGTTAGTCAAGACAATCAGGGTAAGAAAACGGCAGGTGTTGATAGAGTTGCATCTATTACTCCTAAACAAAGATTGGCTCTGGCGGAAACGCTGAGATTCGATGGAAAAGCCAAACCTGTTAGACGTGTTCAAATTCCTAAAGCCAATGGTAAAATCAGAAATCTAGGAATCCCTACGATTGAAGATAGAGCCAAACAAGCCTTAGCAAAATTAGTGCTTGAACCTCAATGGGAAGCCAAATTTAGTGGTGCATCATATGGTTTTCGTCCGGGACGTTCGTGTCACGATGCTATTGGAGATATCTTTTCAGGTATCAACAAAAGTGGACATGACAAAATCATCTTAGATGCAGACATTTCAAAGTGTTTCGATGAAATTAACCACAAATATCTCTTGAGTAAACTGGAGACTTACTCAGGATTAAGAAAACAAGTAAAATCGTGGTTAAAAGCTGGTGTACAAGTAGGATTTGGTCAAAAGAATTACGAAGAAACTGATAAAGGAACCCCGCAAGGGGGAGTTATCAGTCCATTACTTGCCAATATAGCTCTACATGAACTAGACGAGTATTGGTCAAGTATTGATTGGGCAAAAATCATTAGATATGCCGATGACTTCGTACTACTAATAGACCTTAAGAAATATTCTGGAAACAGAATAGAAATAATGAGAGATAAAAGACTTGAAACTTGTAAAAGAAAAGTTCTTGAGCGAGTCAGCAATAATTTATCAACCATAGGTCTAAAGATTAGTGAGGAAAAGACCAACTGGACTGACACATTTACAGGTTTTGATTTCCTAGGTTTTAATGTCCGACAATACAAAGTGGGTGCATACAGAAGTGCTAAGAAAAATATGGGAAACCAACATTGTAAGAAACAACCAATAGCACTAGGATATAAAACTCTAATCAAACCTAGTAAGAAATCAGTCCTAAAACACTATCACAAGCTAGCCGAAATCATCAAAACACATGAAAATGCTCCCAAAGAAGCACTAACTGCTAGACTCAACCCGATTATTCGAGGTTGGTGCAACTACTACCAATACGTTGTGAGTAAAGAAACATTCTCAAAAGTAGATTGTTTAGTCTACAGAAGATTAAAGAGAATGCTACATCGTAAATATCCCAAACGGGGAGAAAAATGGATTTTCAAAAATTGCTTTGAAAGGATTGGAAAGAGAAAATGGGCTTACGGAAATCTACTTGAACACAATAAAACACCAATAGTCAGACACGTCAAAATCAAAGGAGATAAATCGCCTTTTGATGGAGATAAAATCTATTGGGCTAAGAGATGTCACAAACATTCAGGACTAACCCAAAGACAACAATACTTGTTCAAAAAGCAAAATGGTAAATGTAACTGGTGCAATGGACAATTTACGATTGATGACTTAAACCGGATGGAGATAGACCACATCAAGCCAAAGTCATCGGGTGGAACTAATGACTGGAGTAATCTCCAAATCCTACACAGACATTGCCATGATTCCAAAACTGCTCAGGATGGAAGTCTGAAAAGAAAGAAATCAGAGGATGTAGTGACTACATCATCAACTGAACAGAATGTTAGTACAGATGAATTTCTGTGGTAACTAGAGAGGAGCCGAGTGAGGTGAAAGTCTCACGCTCGGTTCTGAAGGAGAGGTAGGAGATGAAAGTCTCCTATCGACTCTAACGATGTTGGTTGCCGTTGCCGTTTTGGGAATTGCAGCCGCAGCAGCTTTCTTTCGTCCCCAGTCCCAATATCAAACGGTCATGGTTAGCCGTGACTCCGATGTTCCTCTGAGTGAAAACTGGGAGGTTAAGGAAGTCGTTAATGGCACAACCTTAAAAGCATCGAAGAGTTAGAATTAGAGACTGTTCCTAAAGAAAAAATAAAGAAAAGTGCCAACTCAAATTTAAAATTGTAGAAATATAGAGTAAACTTTAATTAAAGTAGATAGCAAGACAACCCTATTCCTCAGATTGAAAAAATAAGCGAGGTTTACTTATGTTTAAAAAAGAGCTATTTAAATGTCTAGTGTTTTTATTTTTGTTATTGGGAATATTTGGGGTAACAAGTCTCCCGACTTTAGCGGCAGAATGTGGAGAGTCTTTGTTTAAAGAAGAACTGATTACCCCACAACTTCAACAAGTCAAACAGCGTTTTTTAAATTTAGCTAACTCCTTTCAAGCTGATAGTAATGTCGATAGTATTTTTGAAGTAACTATCGAAGGAAAATCTATAGAAGA
>NZ_LATL02000225.1 GCF_000972705.2 Limnoraphis robusta CS-951
GTATCATCGCCGCCCCCGCCATCAGTCGTATCATCTCCGCCCCCGCCATCAACGGTATCATCATCACCAACAAATGGAGGAAGACTGATTAATGAGACAAACAAAACACCTGTTGATCCTCCGGGTAAAGTTGTCCCGAAGATCTCCTCAATTTCGAGATCTTCTTCAAATTCTAAGCCTTCGTTTTGGATGCGGTTTGAGAAATTGAAAGTCTGAAAAACTCTGTTACCGCCTTGGGTAAATTCTGTTTCAGTAATCTCAATCAGAATGGGTGTACTTGTAATCGGATTAAGAACAAAACTGCCATCGGCATCGACTAAATTCGCAGCAACGCTAATAAAACCTACCCCTACACTGGTCATAATTTAACCTCCTATAAATTGACCTAATTTGTCCAATATTTTCTGAAAATTAATCTCGCTAACTTTTGGCTGTTAAACTCTAAAAAGATTCTATTTTGTGCTATTTCTGGGCAATTTTATCAAGACCTTAAACACCCTCAGCTTTCAATTTAGATGTCATGTGTTATTAGGTTTTGTAAAATGTAAATCAGTCAGAGAGATCGGTCTAATCATTTGAGAGTTGAACCCCATTCAACGTTTAGAGTTTACAAATTTATCAGGGAAATTGACAACTTTGGGATAGTCTAGATAGATTTATAGATTGAAAAAATATATCTCTAAAGCCTTTAGAAAATACCGAAACAATTAGCGGTTGATTGAGACCATTGAACCCTTTAATGTTAATCATTATGTTTGTATCTGTCAGTCTGATTGAACAAAAAGTTGGCGCTTCGGGAGGATAAACGAGTCCAAACTAACAACAGGAGAGTAAACCGATAGAATTTTATTGCACTTCTAGAGAAGACTCTCAGTTTTGATGATGCAGCCTAAATCAAGAATTAATTCTTCATCGACAATCCTCAATTCTTACATGGTCTCCAGTATTCCCCATTCAGTCTATGAAAGCATCAACTAGATTGATGTTACACAAGCATGAATCAGAGGTAAAAGGGGGCCGAGTTGTTCTTGACCATTAACGGCAAGTTCACTATGACACAAGTACAAGCGATCGCTAACTCGACTCAATAAATCTAGCAGAATCCGACGCAATCGAAGATCATCTGCTTTCATCTGATCTTCGGCTGTCCAAGGGTTTCCAAGCCATTCTCGCAAAAATAAAGGGGAACCCCAAAGGCTACTCGCTCCCCCACTTAGCCACAACGGCGACGCCACATCCAGCCAAAAATGACAACGATGGGACTGACGGTTGGCGCGATATTGGAAAATCGTCGCCAGAGTAACAGCCCGCTTAGAAATCACCGACTTCACCGGGTAGGGGTTCGCACTGACAACCCCCCGTCGCAACAGTTGAATAAACGAACCCACTGCTTCGCTATTCGCCTCTGATGTAAGGCTTTGATGGAGTCGTCTGTCCACTTCCCAGTAGTGCATCGCCGTTTCCATCAACTCTCGCAAAACCGCTAATTGATCCGAAGGTAGGGACTGGGTAGAGAGAAAAAATCGTTGAATAGCGCGATCAATCAGCGAAACGGGATTTAGAATGAGGCGTTGTTGGTATTGTTGACGTTGTTGCTCGATCCACTGCAAAATCTGATTGTAGGTTTGAGTGGCTTGATATCCCAATCGATCCCAACGGGGAAAGGCTGTCACTTCTAGCAAGGTTGGATCTTGGGGATGGGGACGGAAACAGTAATCAGCCAGTAAACCCGCTCTTACAGGGTCAATGGTAAATAAGCTTTGGGGTGTCAACTCTTCCGTCTCGTTAGAGCCACCTGTGCGCGTCTCTACACGGCTCAAAACCACTAACATTTCGGCGATCGCTTCTCGTTCTACCAAACGGCCATTACCGGGATAAATCAGGGCGATCAGGGTGAGTAGCGATCGCACCAAAGGAGAACTCAACAGGGGACGTTGTTCTTGTAGCGACTCAACGGCGATTCCCTCATGGCTCAAAATTTCTCGTAGGGTATACCGAGCGATCGCATCTAAACCTGGCCCGATAACGGCGATCTCTTGGGGTTGAACCTGTTGGGTTTTGACGACATCAATGATCACTTCGGCGGTGCGTCGCAGTAAATCAGCCCGAGACTGGGTTTGAATGGAACGAACATCCGATAAAGCGATTGAGAGTTCAGCCAGTCCGATACTACTGTCGATCACGCCGTTGATCATCGGTTCGATAAGCTGGGGGGCTAGACCTGATGGCAAGTCTAAGGCTTCGATGCGACAACGATGTTGTAACTTAGCCAAATCGTTCGGATCGGCACCCAAACCTAAGCGAATTGATCCGGTGGGGTTAAAGGTAAATGCTCCCATTTTTCCGCTTTCTAAGAGAAACTCAAACAGATGGCGCATGATGGCGGGATATTCATCGAGATCATCAGCAAAAACCATCTGATAGCGACGAATCAGGTGTTGTTGATAGGTGGGATGACTCAACAAATGCCAGTAGAGTTCTGTAACAATGCTGTAGGTGAGAAATCCCCGATCCAGACACCAATTTCGCCAACGCACCAGCAACTGACCCATACAGGAATACAGCGAATCGGATTCCTCTGACGAATCAAATCCCTGTGCTAAAATTCGAGGAATTTCTTCGACAGATTGACCGCTCATCGCCGCCAGTTGCATCAGATCGAGGGTTTGACGCACGATCCGATCGCGGCTGATTCCTGCTCGGGCGAGTTGGCCTGCTTCGAGTTCTTGACTCCAAAGAGAGGTTGCAAGTTCCTGTTCGGTTTCGGGGCGTAGTCTAACCGGAAATTGGGCTTTGAGGTTTAACGACTGCACCAGTAACGGCCAGAATAAGGTGACTTCATCCTCAAATAAACCCAACGGTGTTGTTGAGTGAAACGCATATTGTCCGGGGCGGGTTTTCCAGATGCGATCCACGAGATCTAGTCGGTTATCGCTGTTGGCGGCTAATATTAATGTGGTCGCTCTCTGAGGTTGTGTTCGTTGCGGCGACCTGGGAAATGAATTGAGGGGTAAAGATGATTTGATGGGATCACGGTTCGGGTGGTTGATACTCCAATCATAAAACTGCTCAATCAAGCGGGTGGTTTTCCCACTGCGAGTTCCTCCTGTTATCCACACAGACAAAGCAGCCACAATTCTACGAATAAATTTGTTAAGATACCCAACACATTAGCACGTTCTCCCTCGACTCAACATTCCCTACATTTATGATCAAGACCTCGACTTGGACTCAAATTAGACAAGCATTGCGTGGTGCCAATCGCTGGTTTAAAAATACACCAGACCGGGCTTTAGAACAAGCCTATGATGCCGCTTTAAGGATCAAGGCGATTGAAAATGAGCATTTTCAGGGTGGAAAAATTACGAAAGATTCGGCGGAATATAGCGATCGCGTCTGGTCTTATTTTAATTCTGAGCTAAAAAGATGTTTAACCATTATTCAAACTCGTTTGGCTGAGTTTAATACCAGTCGTTCGGTTATCGATCTGTCTGAATCTTTAGCGTTTCGGAATCTGAATGGATCAACCTCCAGGCATTTTTCGGCTGATGATGATTTGACTCAAATGAGTCATGTTTCTCAGGTTTGTCAAAAATTAGATTGTATTGATACGGTTATGAGTCGGTATTTTCCCCAGAAGCCGAAAAGTCAACCTTTCAATCAACCTGTTGAATCGATTTCTTTAGTTGCTGTTAAAAACAACTCTAAGTCTGAATCTACCGTTCCTTCAGATGAAGAAAATGCTCCTATTCTCAATCGGGATTCCGATTCAAGGAACTTTTCAAATTCCTACAATTCTGAGAAAAAGTCTTTACCTGAAGAACTCAAAACAGGTTCAGAAATGAGTTTTTTACCTCGCTCTCTCCTGCGAACGATTGGCCGAATTCAGCGCGAGTTAAATCCAGAATCTGAAGAAGAAGTTATTAAAAATTATCGCAAATCTAAAGTTAAAACCATTATTTCAGTTAGATTTATTTTACTGCTCATTTTAGTTCCCCTTTTGACTCAACAACTGGCGAAGAATTTTGTAGTTGGGCCGATTGTAGATGCTCTTATTCCTCCCGAAGAAAATACACAAATTTTTTTGAATATGGATTTTGAAGAAGAAGCTTTTATGGAGTTACATCGTTATAAAGAACGGCTAGAATTTGATCATTTGATTGGTTTAACGCCCCTGCTTGAACCTGAACAAATCGAAGAAAAGGTTCAAGCAAAAGCCCTAGAAATTGCTGAGGAGTATCGCTCCCTCGGAACAGGTGCTATTAAAAATATATTCGCAGATTTATTATCGATTATAACCTTTGGAATTATTATTTATACCAACAAAAGAGATGTAGAAATTCTCAAATCATTTTTAGGCGATCTCATCTATGGTTTAAGTGATAGTGCGAAAGCTTTTATTATTATCTTGTTAACTGATATGTTCGTTGGATTTCACTCTCCTCATGGATGGGAAGTCATTCTCGAAAGCATCTCTCGACATTTTGGACTCCCGGAAAATCGAGATTTTAACTTTCTGTTTATTGCAACCTTTCCTGTGATTCTTGATGCCGTTTTTAAATATTGGATTTTCCGTTATCTGAACCGCAGTTCACCTTCAGCCGTTTCAACGTACAAAACGATGAATGAATAGTATAGCACTACGCCGACACGGTTAGGACATTAGTAAAAGCGAAAAGTTGGCGGTGTCGGTTTCCGTCCCGCCAAACTTTTTAAGAAGCTGAAAATCTTTTCTAGTCTGACTTTTGCCTTTTGCCTTTTGCCACATGAGCTGCGCGTAGCGCTATAACTTTTTTCGGGTTATCGCTAACGGTATTAATATAATTAATACCACGAAGACACAAAGACACAAAGATTGTGGGAAACAGAAGTTTGTTCCTCTTTGTGTCTCGGTGTCTCGCGTGGTTTTTCTTCGTTATATAGCAGGTCGCACTGGTATATTTACAAATGCCCCGAACGAAGAATAGCCAAAAGCCTGACTATATGGGTATTTTCTTGCCTCTTGCCTCTTGCCTCTTGCCTCTTGCCTAGCGCGAAGCGTTATAGAATCAGCCTTAGTTCTGCGTGTTGTCGTTATCTTCCTCGGGTTGAGCCGGAGCAACAACCGCCTGATTATCAACAGACTCAACCCCTTTAATTTCTAATGCTAAAGGTTCAACTCGATCAAGTTGTTCTTGAGTGGGAACGGTTCCTGATACTTTAATGGTTGCATTTTCGGCTTCAACGACTAACTGACTCGCCGGTAAATTGGCTTCTAATTTACTGCGAACTTCGCTAGCAATATCATCACTATCTCGGTTTTCAGCAGCCCCGTCATTAAAGGCATTATTACGCTCTTCTCTGGCTCGAATATCAGAATTGAGCTGTTCTCTACGAACTTCACTTTGAGCGTCTTCTTGAGCGTCTTGTACCTGTTCTGCGGTGGGAACTTCGGGAGGCTGTTCAACGGTATTCGGTGCATCTGCACTGGTTTTCGCATTATCACCACAACCAACCGCGCCTAAGAGCAGAATACTACCTAACAAAAAAGAAGTTAATTTTTTCATGGTCTTTTTTAAATTGATATGAGAAATAAAGGTGAAAAAACTGAAAATATCTCGGGGAGTTAAAAGCAGCAATCTTGCCTTTATGTTGCGGTTTTCCGAAGGATTATTGCTCCCTGTTATCGTCTAAAATGTGCGATCGCGATTGTCAACAATCTTGACTTTGGGATCGCGATTAATCACCTCAGCCCGTTCAGGCTCAATATTTTTTAAGGGTCGATTCACGGCTGTCGAATCATAGATTTCAAACTGTTGAATTCCTTGAGTCTGGAGAATCGGTTGAACTCGACGAATGTCATTCTCAGTACCGTTGACAATCACTAAATAGTGACCTTGGCTAACGTGATCATGATAACGCTTGGCTCGATCCTCAAAAACCCCTAAACTGGCATAATTATCCACCCGCTCCATGCGGTTAACTCCCGGAAGCCGCTCCATCGGGCTGGAGTCGTGAGCAACGACGGAAACCTGATTCATCGGGAAATCTGCATTTTTGAGTTCGGTTAAGGCGTATTCAACCTCGCGACGGTTGGAAAAGTGACCAATTCCATGCTTGTGATGGGCGAATACTAAATCGTTTCGGTTGACTGTCGGAGCAACAGGAATGTATTTCTGCTCGCCTTCTGCGCGTTTAAACATCACCCATTCTTGAATTCCTCGACGGTTTAGTAAGGTTTCTGCACTGTGGAGTTCTTCGGGAGTTCCTTCAACGATTACCAGATGTTCGCCTCGCTCAAAGCGATCTTGGAAGAAACGGTTGCGATCGCCCAGAAATCCAAAAAATCCGTTATCAAAGCGATTATGAACGGTAAAATTATGACGGTTGGGGTGATGGTCGTAGTCCCGCGCGACTACATAGACTTGGTTGGGGGGAAAACCCATCTTGATCAGTTCATCGAGGGCTGTCTCTGCATCACGCCGATGGGGAAACACACCAATTGCACGCTGATAATACAGATTATCATCGGTTCTCGGACGAGTTTCAGAGGCAGGAATGTCAAACACACCCCAATTTTCAATCCCGCGACGGTGTAACAAGGTTTCGGCGCGATGAATTTCATCCTCAGTCCCGTCAATGATCACGAGGTAATTTCCCAGAGAGACTCGTTCGTTATAGGTTTTGGCTTCTTCTTCGGGGACTCCTAAACCAATCAGTGCGCCAATTAATCCGCCTGTAGCCGCTCCGATGGCTGTTCCGGCGAGGGTTGTTGCAATGGCGGTGGCAATTTCACCCGCTAGCATAATTGGCCCGATTCCTGGGATGGCTAATGCCCCTAGACCGACTAATAAACCGGTTAGACCGCCTAACGCCCCGCCGGTTAGCGCCCCGGTTGTCGCGCCGTCGTCGGCTTTGTTGCCAACATGATCACGAACTTCTGTTTCTCCAATTTTGTCGGGTCTATCGGAGTCTCGCGCAATTACGGAGACTTGATTCATTGGAAAGTTATTTTCTCTTAATTCGGTCAGGGCGCTTTCTGTTTCTCTGCGACCCGGAAAAATACCGACTGCTCTTTTATTTCTTTGTCTTAAAGCCATTTGCTTACTTTCCTCCCTCATCGGAATTTTCGGAATTGATTTCAACGCCTTTTTAGGAGTTGTTATTCCTAATTTATTGGAAGAAAACTTTATTTACATCTATCTAAATAGACAAAAATATTTCCCATTGTGTATATCTTTTGATAGACTATGAGAAATTTAATTGAAATTTTATTTTGTTCATCAAATGATCACTTCTTATTTTTGATCAACTTTAAAAACTTTAACTTAGGGTGATTTTTGGCTTTCCCAATCCCTTTTGACCTCAACTTGACGGGCATAACGAGGACGACAAGGGGTTCCCATACAGACTTGACCAGGGGGCATATCGCTAAAAACACTACTACGAGCGGCTATAACAGCGTTTGAACCAATCACGACGCTGGGGCCAACAAAACAGTCCGCCGCCACCCAAGCCCCATCTTCTACGGTAATGGGAGCGGTTTTCAGCCCAAAAGCTGGGTCTGTAATCTCGTGACTTCCGGTACAAAGATAACTTTTTTGGGAAATTACGCAGTGTTGACCAATATTAATCTCATCTAAACTATAAAGTACAACATCATCCCCAATCCAGCTATAATTGCCTATTGTTACTTTCCAGGGATAGGTAATACGAGCGGTCGGACGGATCAGAACCCCTTCCCCTATTTTAGCACCAAATTGTCTCAATATCCAACAGCGAATTCCACTCAAAGAATGCAAGGTTAGGGGAAAAGTAACCGCTTGAACAAACCACCAAAATAAGATAAACCAACCGGGTCTTCCTCTGTCAAAATCTGATTGGTCATATTGACGTAAATCAACCCAGGATTTTGTTTGTTGAGTGTCTCTCATAAATATAGCGCTTCGCGCAGGCAAAAGGCAATCATGCAAAAGGCAAAAGGGAGGAATTTGCGAAAGTCTAATAAGGCTTTTCACCATTCTTCGTTTCTGTGCTTATGTAAATAAACCTGCCCGCACTGCTATAAATTATTCAGTGCAGAGACGTTGTTCAAAACGCCTCTACAGGTAACTATTTCTGTACAGCTTGCGGAACCGAGGGAACAGAATTTGATTGTTCAGCAGATGGTTTACTGACGTTTAAATGACCCCCAAATGTCCGCAATTCATACAATTTTACGCCGATTTGATATTCATATTGACTGAGTAAACGACCATAAATATAACCGGCTCGACCATCTAAAAAACCCAGTCTCAGGATATAAAATAAGACAAATCTAAGAAAGGGTTTAAACGGAAGTCTCACCCAAACTTTTTTCAAGAATCGCTTGCGTTGAACCGCATCTCCAAACAAATTCGCACCAATCGTATCGCTTTCATCTTGTCCGGTTAAAATGTTATAATAGACGCGAGCTTCCCAGTTAGAATAACGGTTGTGTCGAGCAATCCAGTGGAACATATCACGAAAGTCTTCATGGAGCATATCATTTTTTAGATAGCCAACTTTCTGGGAACCAGACATTACAACGTGTTCGTGAACTTCGTTATCTCCGGTATTGCGAACCCCTTCGGTTTTGAGGTTTTCATAGCGACCCTGTTTGTACTTAAATAAACGCAGGTTCCAGTCGGGATATTTGCCCCCGTGACGAATCCAAGCGCCTAAAAAGAAAACCCGCCGATTCAGATAATAACCGCAATATTCGGGATTTTGAATCACCATCGCGATTTCATCCCAAAGTTCAGAAGGAATTCGTTCGTCACAGTCTACAATTAACACCCATTCATGACGAAAGGGAAGATTTTCTAAGGACCAATTTTTCTTTTTCGGCCAATTTCCGTTAAAATAAAATTGTATGACTTTTGCACCGTGACTTTCGGAAATTTCAACAGTGCGATCTTCACTTTGAGAGTCTACCACAAAGATTTCATCAGCTCTAGCAACACTCGCCAAACAAGCAGGCAGGTTTTCCTCTTCGTTTTTGGCAGGAATGAGAACCGAAACCGGAATCTTAGATGCAGTTGAGGTCATAGCGAGAAGTTTCCAGTAGTAGTTTTGCAACAAATAATCAATGTTAGATGCGCGTCCAAAGCATCAAAAATCTTTGGCACTAGAGAATAGTAGAGGATACATCCAGAGAACATCAGATTAAATCTACCCCCCTTCACTCTAACCTTTCCCTACTTGCCTTGCCCAACAATCAACCTCAGCTATCTGCTTTATAAAACTGATATAACGCGGTACAAACCGTGTTAACGTTTACTTCCTGTCTTGCAAAGTTCCTTCTCGAGCGGTTTCCGCCGAGATCGGACTTTGCGCTGCATCACCCCGGACTGTCGGCAGTACCCGGTCAGACAGGCTTTTTACCGAGAAGCCCTCGGCATAATGTAATAAATTCAGACTCGCATTCAAATCACGGTCAATACTTACACTGCAAACCTGACAATTGAAAACCCGTTCTTTGAGTGGCATTTCTTGAATGTGACCGCAACTTGAACAGGTTTTAGTTGACGGATAAAATCTGTCAGCAAAAACTACTACTGAGCCGTACCACTCGGACTTATACTCGACTTGGCGGCGAATTTCATAAAGAGCAGAATCGGCAATAGCACCCGCTAATTTATGATTTTTTAACATCCCAGAAACATTCAAGTCTTCTAACCCGATAACTGCGTGATTTTTGCATAGCCATGAGGTCAATTTATGAATTGTATCTTTTCGGATGTTAGCCACTCTTTGATATGCTTTTGCGAGTTTCAATCTAGCTTTGTTCCTGTTATTTGAACCCTTCTGTTTTCTCGAGAGTTCGCGTTGAAGTCTGGCTAGATTTTTTTGAGCTTTTTTGTGGGCTGCTGGATTGGCAAAAACAGTACCATCTGAACAGGTCGCTAATACCTTAACCCCAACATCAACACCCAGGTATTCTCTTGATTTTACAGTCTGTTCTGGCTCAAATTCGTAGGCTACAGACAGATACCAAGAATCAGCGACTCGACTAATTGTGACTCGTTTAGTCTGAATTTCGGGAAGGGGTTCGTAGGTGTTAACCCATCCAATAAAAGGAAGCTTCAATCTCCTTCCTGAAAACCTCATTACTTTGCCACAATTATCAATCGTAAAGCTATCATTTCTGCCTTTTTTCTTGAACTTAGGATGTTTGGCAACGCCTTGAAAAAAGCGACTGAAAGCTTCCCCTAAGTGCATAAAGGCAAATTGATAAACTCTAGAACTTAGCGTTGACTGCCAGGAGTATTGAGGTTTAATGTGATTGGTGTAGAATTTTTTGAGCTTGTTCGTTGAAGGTTTTAGTCCTTCTTTATAAGCCTCGTTCCACATCGCTAAGGCCCAATTCCAAACCCATCTAGAATATCCCGCGTGTTTAGCCATTAAGGTCTTTTGACGGTTATTAAGTTTGAGTTGGGTCTTGAAGGCTCGTTGCATAGATGTATTCTTTTATCTTACAGATAGTACCGTGTTGTACCATAAATTGTCAACTAAGTTACTGCTCTAGGGAACACTTTTATAGATTAATCAATCTGCTATCTAGACTCAAGTGTAAAGCCGTTGTGTCAGTTTGTTCGTTAGGCGGCATCGAGTTCGGACTTGAGAACATTCCCCAGATTTATGACCGATCGGCCTGAACTGTTTTATCATCAACATCAGTCATTAATTGCGTGACCGATATCGTTCGCGATGGGAACCGTGCAGAACTCTAGAAACACTCACACTAAACAAGCCGTGTATAAACCGATTCGATTGATTGTCAGTAGTATCTTAGTCGCATTTGTCGCCACTGTAACCCCCCAGATGGCTCATTCCGTTGAAGTCGTTGCTCAAGCGAACACTCAATCCAATGACCAGCTTAACCAATTACTCGAACAAGGACGTCAGTTAGTCGATGCTGGAAAAATTGATGAAGCCCTTCTCGTTTACGTGCAAGCCGCAGGACTTGATCCCAGTGATCCGAAGATTTATTCAGGAATTGCCTATTTAGAAGCCTTGCGGGGAAATTATCAATCCGCCGCTAAATTTTATCGAGACGCCTTAGTTCTTGATCCGCAGAATGCCGATTTTCAATATGGTTTGGCTTATAGTTTGGTCAAGCTAGAAGATTACAAAGGTGCTGCTGACGCCTATCGCAAAGCCATTAGCCTCAAACCCGATCACCTAAATGCTTATTTGGGGCTAGCGGTGAGTTTATTCCGTCAAGGTGATTATAGTAGCGCTGTCAAAACCTATGAAATGGTGATTGCATCTGACCCCAACAACTGGCAAGCCTATGCTTCGATGGGAATGTCTTTGTTACGTCAGGAAAATCTCCCGAAAGCCGTTGAAACCCTGCGACAAGCGGCCGTACTGGCACCGAATGAAGCAGGTGTTCAAATTAAGCTGGGAGTGGCGTTACTGCGAAGTGGCGACCAAGCAGGGGCCGTTGCAGCCTTTGAACAGGCGGCGGCGTTGAGTCCCCGTGATGGAGAGATTCAGTTTCAAATCGGCGAAGTGTTGAAAGTTCAGAATAACTTGGATGGGGCGATCAGTGCTTATCAACGGGCGTTAGCTTTCAATCCCAATTTAGTAGAAGCCGATATCGCAATTGGGGAAATCCAGTTAGAAAGAAAGGAATATATTGGGGCGATAGTCAGTTTCCGACGAGTCGTTGATAAAGCTCCCCAAAATCCTAGCGCTCACTACAACTTGGGAATGGCAATCAAAGGTCGAGGTGGTCGAGACTCACAAGCGATCGCCGCTTTTGAAACCGCTCTCAAACTCTATGAACAACAGGGTGATACCGAAGGCGTTAAAAAGACACAAGAGGCGTTAAAAGGACTCAAAAAATCAAAATAATCCGGTTAAAGCAATGGAAGTCTGGAGTAACGGATTACAAGTTTTCAACCGGGGGTGAAGTAGGGTAAATTAGAGACGACACCTCCTGACGAAGAACCTCAAACTAACGATGTCGTCGTTTTTCCATCCTTTTTGGTGAGGAGTTCAATTCTATGGTTTTTAAAGTTAATAATCAAAATCGATTTCAACGTTTTATCCGTGTCGGTTTGAGCGCTTTGATGGTCTCCGTAATTGTTCAATCTGGGGTTTCGGCTTCGACTCCGAATAATACTAAAGTCGCTCAGGGTACATCAGCCCGAACTTCGGTGATCCCGTCGCAATTATTGAATCCCATTTTACCGGGGTTAGATGATCCTTCTATCTTTTTACCGTCTGGAAAACCCAAAATGCGGTTAGTTTTGCGCTTGGGTCAGCGACGAGTTTTTGTTTATCGTAATGATCAACAGGTGGCGAGTTATCCGGTGGCGGTGGGAAAAGCGGGTTGGGAAACGCCCACAGGTCAATTTAAAGTGATTCAGATGGTGGAAAACCCTGTTTGGCAAAATCCCTGGACGGGAGAAGTGCGTCCACCTGGCCCTGATAGTGCGTTAGGACTGCGCTGGATTGGTTTCTGGACAGATGGGAAGGATACGATTGGGTTTCATGGGACTCCTACGATTAATTCTATTGGACAAGCCGCCTCTCATGGTTGTGTACGGATGCGAAATGAAGATGTAGTGGCCTTATTTAATCAAGTTGAAATGGGAACGCTTGTGGTTGTTGAACCGTGAACCTTCAGGGGGTGTCAAAAGCTGCTTGAGCGTCCAGCCCGGTGTCCAGGAAAATCCGGGAAGATCAAAAGAAAAATCAAATGCGATCGCAGATAGGTGTTTGGCGATCGCATTTTTTTTGAACGAAAAATGTTGAGTCACTGGTTACTGGTTACTGCTCACTGAATTATCCCCCTCCTGGGGATAAGAATTTTGTGCTATCATCTAAATGCCCCCCTGGGGGATATTTGTGGAATCTCTAACTTCATATCTTAAATAAGATAAACTTAAGTAACGAATTTTTAAGAAAACGGTTTAAAAGTTAGATTGTCGTATAGGAGCGAACCTTGACTACTACTCAGCCTGCTCAATCCCCTGCTAAATTTCAGATTTTCTTAAGAAAAGTTCAACTTTCTCAGAAATGGATGCTGTTCGGAGCGGCGATTTTTCTGGTGTGCGTTCCGGTGTTTTTTCAAGCGCCCCTGGTGCGAAGCTGGCCCGTGTTCACTCTGTTAATGACTATCGGATGGCTAGCAACGAGTCTACTGTTAATGCGATCGCGTTCAAGCTGGGTGTGGGGAGACTTATTGCTGGGGTTTACCTTAAGTTGGTTAACGGGATCGATCTATTGGGGTTGGCTGCGGGGAGAACCGCTTCTTCATCTTCCCATTGAAGCGTTAGGCGTTCCTTTTGCTTGCTGGTGTCTACATCGGGGATGGGGAAAAGTCGGAAATTGGTTTTATTTGGGTTCATTATTTGGAACGGCTGTTACAGATGGATATTTTTACATCACGGGTTTAATTCCCAACTGGCGACAACTGATGACCGTAGACCCTACGTTCGCCGTTTCCATCTTGCAAGACGCCTTAGAACGGGTTACTACCCCTTGGGGGATCAGTTGGGCGGTTGTTTTAGTGATGCTGCTGTTAGGTGTAGGTTTATTGCCGTTACAATCGAACCAATTACATAAATGGGTGTTTAGTGGAGCGGTTTTGAGTACAATCTTAGTAGATAGCTTGTTCTTGATAGCAGCCTGTGCCGCCTAAGAACGGACATGGGTGGAGGTTGGGGTGCATCTAACACGAGAACGGCTTTACTAGAAGCCTTACTGCCGTTTCAACCTGAAAAGGGAAAGAAAAAGATAGATCTTTCTAGATTAAAGACTAAAATAGAATCGATCAGGGCGACGCTGAAGAATCTCCCAAGTTCAGGTTGGGTGTTATAAACTTTTGTTGGGCGAGATGAATATCTAGCTCCCAATCTCCAAAAACCCAGTGTCCTATCTCAATCTGTTGTGAAATTGCAACACACCCCTCACCTATTAATTCTCAGTGACGGTGGCAAAAAATATTTGCCACTTGTTGGTAAAAACTATTGGACATTGGGCCGCAGCGACGACAACAACTTTGTGATCCGCGATCGATGGATTTCCCGTAATCATGCGATCTTGCAACGTATGGAAAGCGGAGATTTTTATTTGATTGATCTCGGAAGTCGCAATGGTTCCTTTGTAAATGGTCGCCGAGCTACAATTCCAATCACGTTGGAGGATGGCGATCAGATTATATTTGGCCAAACGGAGATGGAGTTTCACTGTCCATCGAACCGACCTGAAGTCGATGATACCGAACCGGAGTCAGAAGATTTTACCGCTACGCTCACGGTGCGCCGTTTGATTACGGTTATGGTGATTGATATCCGAGACTTCACCGTGTTAACGCGACAGCTTGATGAACGTTTACTCTCTGAAGTGATGGGACGGTGGTTCCGCGAAGCCGGAGAAATTGTCCGCGAACATGGTACCTGGGTTGATAAGTATATTGGCGATGCGATTATGGTGGTTTGGTTTCATGGGGCGCAGGGCGTTAGTTCCCAAGAAATGTTACAGATTTGTGATGCCTTGAGAACGTTACACGAGACGACAGAAGCCATCAGCAACGCCTATCCCCTCCCCTTCCCCTTGCGAGTGGGTGCAGGGCTAAATACGGGCTATGCAATGGTGGGAAATACAGGGGGTAGCGGTAATTCTGATTATACTGCGTTGGGAGATACCGTTAACGCGGCGTTTCGACTGGAATCTTCGACTAAACAACTGGGGATGGATATTGCGTTGGGGGAAACTACTTATAAATATCTGTCTCAATTACATTCAGAAAATACGTTTGAACAGCATAGTGTTCATCTCAAGGGTTATGATACTCCCACGATTACTTATGCCTCAACTTTTGCAGGTTTAAATGAGTTTTTAGAACGGGTCGGAGGTTCAAAACCTTAATAAAAACCACAAAGACACAAAGACACAAAGAGGTAATTTTAGTGTTTTTTTAGGTGAGTTGAAGTCATAAAAACCACAAAGGCACAAAGACACAAAGAGGTCATTTTAGTGTTTTTTCAGGTGAGTTGAAGTCATAAAAACCACAAAGACACCAAGACACAAAGAGGTAATTTTAGTGTTTTTGAGGTGAGTTGAAGTCATAAAAACCACCAAGGCACAAAGACACAAAGAGGTAATTTTATTGTTTTTTCAGGTGAGTTTTCCCCTGAATAATTATTTCCCCTCGCCTAACCTCCCCACCCTGCTTTTTAAGAGGGAATCAAGGGGAGTTCAATTTTCTTCCCTCCTTTTAGGGGGGACTGAGGGGGGTCAACTTTCTTCCCTGCTTTTAGGGGGGACTGAGGGGGATCAAACTTAGAAGAACCTCTCTCAACCCATTCCTCTGGTTAACCGCTTTGCGTTAAAGTAGAAAAAAAAGTAAATTCAAGGTGTAAGCTAAAAATGAGCGTTGTGATTCCTGATGATTTAATAAATGCCGCTCAAATGACGGAGAGTGAGTTTAAGCTGGAAGTGGCAATGATGCTGTATCAACAGGGAAAAATTAGCGGAGGAAAAGCGAGAGAATTTGCGGGATTAAATATTGTTGAATTTAGACAAGAAATGGCAAAGCGTCAGATTGATATCGCCTATGATTCTGAAGATTTGCAAGCGGATATTGAAACGCTGAAATCGCTGGGTCGATTATGAGAATTGTCAGCGATACGTCACCGATTACCAGTTTAGCCGCAATTGATCAGTTAGAACTTTTACACCAACTTTACGATACGGTTATCATTCCTCAAGCGGTTTACGAAGAAATGACAGAAGCGGGAGATGTACCCGGCGGAATTGAAGTGCAAACTTTATCATGGATTCAAAAACAACAGGTACAAAATAGAGAACAAGCGATCGCATTGAGAACCCAGTTGAATCGAGGGGAATCGGAAGCGATTGTATTGGCAATGGAAATCAAAGCGGATTTGCTGATACTCGATGAAAAACCCGGTCGAATCATTGCTTTACAGTATGGTTTGAAAATTATTGGAGTATTGGGAGTGTTGTTGGAAGCCAAACAAAAGAACTTAATTCGGACGGTAAAACCTCTGATTGATGAATTGATTGATCGGGCTAATTTTAGGGTCAATGCTCAATTGTATACGAATATTCTAGGGATAGCAGGCGAACAGTAAGCAAAAACTGCATAACCAAACAATAATCAGACATAAGTGATAATGAACTTGGCGTGACTATCTACCCGATGAAGCGAACTACCCTCAAATCTTTCTTTTGGCTAACTGTTGTTATTGGATGTTCGGGACTATTAACGGGAACACCCCAACTGACCGTTGCTGAAACTCAAATTCCTCAAACTCAACAGTCTACCAAAATACCAGAAGTTAAACGCTTTAATCTACTCCTATACTTTTTGTATCAACAGGGAAAATATACAGAAGCTATTCCTTTAGCGGAACAAATTCTTGACATCCATGAGAAAGTCCTGGGAACAGAACATCCGGATTACGCAGAAAGCCTCAACAACTTGGCATATCTCTACTCAAAGCAAGGACTCTACCAGAAAGCCGAACCCCTGTATGAACGTTCCTTAGCTATCTATGAGAAAGTCTTAGGACTAGAACATCCCGATGTTGCCATTAGCCTCAACAACTTGGCAGAACTCTACCGTTCCCAAGGACGCTACAACCAAGCTGAACCCCTCTTGCAACGTTCCTTAGCTATCCGTGAGAAAGTCTTAGGAACTGAACATCCCGATGTTGCCACCAGCCTCAACAACTTGGCATCACTCTACCGTTCCCAAGGACGCTACAACCAAGCTGAACCCCTTTACCAACGTTCCTTAGCTATCTGGGAGAAAGCCTTGGGAACTGAACATCCCTCTGTCGCTACCAGCCTCAATAACTTGGCAGGACTCTACTCCTCCCAAGGACGCTACAACCAAGCTGAACCTCTCTACCAACGTTCCTTAGCTATCTATGAGAAAGCCTTGGGATACTACCATCCCCTTGTCGCTACCAGCCTCAACAACTTGGCAGGACTCTACTCCTCCCAAGGACGCTACAACCAAGCTGAACCCCTCTTGCAACGTTCCTTAGCTATCCGTGAGAAAGCCTTGGGAACTGAACATCCCGATGTCGCTACCAGCCTCAATAACTTGGCATTACTCTACGAGTCTCAAGCACGCTACAACCAAGCTGAGCCCTTCTACCAACGTTCCTTAGCTATCTATGAAAAAGCCTTGGGAACTGAACATCCCCTTGTCGCTACCAGCCTCAACAACTTGGCAGGACTCTACTCCTCCCAAGGACGCTACAACCAAGCTGAACCCCTCTTGCAACGTTCCTTAGCTATCCGTGAGAAAGCCTTGGGATACTACCATCCCGATGTCGCTACCAGCCTCAACAACTTGACATCACTCTACCATCCCCAAGGACGTTACACTGAAGCAGAACCTCTCTTGCAACATTCCTTAGCTATCCGTGAGAAAGCCTTGGGATACTACCATCCCGATGTCGCCCAAAGCCTCAACAACTTGGCATTACTCTACCACTCCCAAGGACGCTACACTGAAGCTGAACCCCTCTACCAACGTTCCTTAGCTATCGACGAGAAAGCGCTATCAACTGAACATCCCCATGTCGCTACCAGCCTCAACAACTTGGCAAACCTCTACCAGTCTCAAGGACGCTACGCTGAAGCCGAACCCCTTTATCAACGTTCCTTAGCTATCTATGAAAAAGCCTTGGGAACAGAACATCCTGATGTCGCTACCAACCTCAATAACTTGGCATCATTTTATTTATCTCAAGGCGATACAACCCAAGCTATTAACTTTCTGAGTCGGGGACTAGACGTTCAAGAACAAAACCTGAATGTTCTCCTCGCAACAGGTTCGGAACGTCAGAAACAGGACTCGATGAAAACAGTTTCTAGTACAACGAATTTTGCTGTTTCTCTGCATATTAAAGATGCCCCAAATAACTTAGAAGCAGCGCGTTTGGCTTTAACAACTATTCTTCGTCGCAAAGGTCGTATTTTGGATGTAATGACCAATGATTTACAACTGTTACGAGAAAATATTACCCCAGAAAATCAACAACTCTTAGATGAATTGGCAACGGTTAGAACTCAACTCGCGACTTTTATTTACAATCAACCTGAAAATATCCCCGATGAACAATACCGTCAACAGGTTGCAAATTTAAGAGAAAAATCAGAACAACTCGAAGCTGAACTTTCTCGCCGCAGTGCAGAATTTAGAACGATTTCTCAAGCTGTTACCATTGAAACGGTACAACAGTTAATTCCCGAAGATGCAGCGTTAGTTGAATTTGTATTATATCAACCTT
>NZ_LATL02000226.1 GCF_000972705.2 Limnoraphis robusta CS-951
TATATGTACTATACCTGTCAAGTGGGTGTAATATGGTGTTTGATTAATTAATAATTATCCTGTAGGGGCGGGTTCGGTGCCGATGTGTGTCTCTCATCAACTCTTTAGGTAAACCCGCCCAACTCCTGATATGATATCGCCTTGATTAATTCTATTGGTGGAGTGGGGCGGGTTTATCTTAATCTCTCAGTAGTAGTCAAAATCTCGTAGAACCCGCCCCTACAGAATCATTATTGATGAGTTGGATATGATATGAGGGCAATATTTGGGTGTAATATTTGGGTTACGGGTTTTAGAGGATAATTAAACTGTCTAGAGGTTCTTCTAAAGAAGGGGGAACGTCCGTTAACTGGCGGTGCATTTTGAGGATAATTTCTTCGGGGACTTGACGGGGGCGGTTTTGGTTGCGTTGGAGACATATTTCTAACGGAGTATTCACCCAAACGGCAAAAATGGGATGAAAACCGATTTCTCGTGCTACAGTAATAACATCTTTACGTTGACGGCGTTGAGTATTTGTGGCATCATAAATGACATCTGTAGCCTCTTGAACTGCTTTTTGAAATTGTTGTTGGACTTTACTCCAAACCCTCAACCAAGGCCCTTGAATCGCCTCATCACCAAACAGTTGCGCCCGAATGGTATCAGTAGAAATTAATTGATAATCAGGATGATTAACTTTGAGTTGGGTTGCGAAAAAAGACTTCCCGCTACCAGGAAGTCCGATCATTAAAATTAATTGACTCATTTAAAACGGTTTGCACGGGTGATATGATGTCCGGTTGATTAATTCTGTTGGTGGGGTGGGGCGGGTTGATCTCAATCTCTCAGTAGTCGTTACAGATCTTGGCTGAACCCGCCCCTACAGAATCATTATTGATTAGTCGGACATGATATGATTTCTGTACAGAAATAACCGGAATTTGATGCACCCTACCCATGATTTAAAAGGGTTTGATGCACCATAACCCGATCTAAATGACTGTACCATCAGGAATGACAGCATTTTTCAAGACAACAACAATTCCACTGCGGATATAGAACCCAAGTTCCTCCCGCTCTGCATATTCTACATCTTCTTTATTGGTGATGGTAACATTGTTACCAATCCGAGCATTTTTATCAATAATTGCTCGACGAATGGTAGTATCTGCACCAATTCCCATCGGGATTTTACCTTTTTTCAAATTCGATTCACGTTCGGCGAAGGGTTCGTAATAATCAGAACCCATCACTAATGTATCTTCAATAACGCAACCGGCTTCAATGCGAGAACGCAACCCTAATACACTGTGATCAATTCGGCATTTTTTGAGAATACAACCTTCTGAAATAATCGACTCTGTGATTTGACAATCGAGAATCTTAGAAGGGGGTAAATAACGGGAGCGAGTGTAAATGGGGGCTTTTTCGTCGTAGAAACTAAAAGGCGGTTGGGGTTGTTGAGTTAACGCCAGGTTAGCATTGTAAAAGGCTTCAATCGTTCCGATGTCTTCCCAATAGTCCTTAAACAGATAAGCCTGAACGTTATGATCTGCGGCTGCATTCGGAAGTATTTCTTTACCGAAATCGGTTTGTTCGGGATGTTCACTCAGTAACTTAATCATCACATCTCGGTTAAAGACATAAATCCCCATCGATGCAATAAAGGGATTTTCTTTGGCTTCTTCCGGTGTGAGTCCTAAAGTAGTGGTATCAACCGCCATTTTATTGAGGGCGTCACCCTTGGGCTTTTCGCTAAAATCAACAATACGACCTGTATCATCAATTTTCATCAAACCAAAATCAGAAGCCCGTTTTTCATCAATGGGCAGTACCGATAGGGTAATATCTGCCTTAGTATCAATATGACGCTGGACAAATTCTCGATAGTCCATGCGATAGAGGTGGTCGCCCGAGAGAATCAAATAATAATCAACATTCCACTCCGCAAATAACCAGAGATACTGACGAACCGCGTCTGCTGTCCCTTGAAACCAATTCGGGTTACTGGCGGTTTGTTGGGCGGCGAGAACCTCTGTAAACCCATCGGTAAAGCCCGAAAAGTTGTAAGTCCGAGAAATGTGACGGTTCAGAGATGCCGAGTTAAACTGAGTCAGGACGTAAATTTTAAGAATTTCTGAATTGATACAATTACTGATAGGAATGTCAATCAGTCGATATTTACCCGCTAAAGGGACAGCAGGCTTGGCCCGTAGCTTGGTTAGGGGATAAAGACGGGTACCAGCGCCGCCACCGAGAATGATCGCTAAAACTTTTTTCACAAAAACTACCTCTTATCTGCCAATGTTTTCTCAAGTTCAGTGTCCGACTGTAAGCCCAAATTGACAAGGGGGAAAGCAAAAAACGTCGGTTAAGATTGGGTTATGATTCCACTCTAGGTGATCATCGAGTAACAGGGGTCTGCTAATACTGATCTGTTCCTTTCCCCAACTTCAAGACCTGTTAGAATCAGAAATGATCCCTAAAACCCTGATTACAAAAATTGTCTAAGGGATAAACATCTCATCTCAAAACGCTGAACAGTTTACTAATCCGCGATTCAATACATTGCTTTTTTCGCGTTCAGTCTAGCACTCTGAACTCGAATGTTTCCTCTATCATCAGACAGAGCCAGATCGCCATATTAATCAATACGAATGGACATCGGAATGCTTAATTATCGCAGTTCGACAATCACCTTCTCCAACAAGACACGATAAGCTTGTTAGAAGGAAGACCCAATCGAGTTGGCATGACGACTTGTTTGTGTAGACATCATACCATCCGAGGTACTCCTCTAAACAGTCAATAGCAAACAGGGAACAGGCAACAGGGGAGGCAGGGGAGGCAGAGAAGCCAGAGGATGTACTTAACTCAAACAGGTGACTGGTGTCGGGTGTTGGCTGTTGGGTGTTGGGTGTTGGGGTAGCCAAGAAGCTAATCGCTCAAATCTCGTTATGAAACCGGATTTTTGCAAAACAGCAAGAATAAAACATTGAGACTCTACTGTGCGGAACTCAATCTACAATTAGGCTTAAACCCTTTCATCGCCGAATACCCAACCCTCGTTGTTATCCTAGCCCTGAAATCCGTCGAGAAAATCCTCCTAGCAATTGCATATTATCCTCAAACCAAACGTACCTAACAATACCCCAATGGTTATGGCACAAACATTGTGTGATTCCATCAGACCTCCCCATTCATTCTTCTCATAGGAGATGTTCCGATGACGTTCTTACTAGCCGAAACAACTCAATTGGGGTTGGAAATCTCCCCAACCCAGTCCTACCAGGCATGGCAACAAAGCCAAGCCTACTCAACGCCCAGCCGTCGCTGGAATGCCTATCTCAATCAACTCTGTCTCGACGCGGTACTTCCTTGGCTACAAGAAGAGTATGACCCCCTCGCTCAACCCTCAACACTACCCTCGAGTATTTGGGAACTGGTAGACGGTGTTGTGATTACCCTTGGCCTTACACGACTGATTTTGATACCCAGCGAAACCATCGACACCGATGAATTTCGGGTTCCTCAAGAATGGGTCGATATTCCGAGTTGGATGGGAGATTATTACCTCGCTGTACAAGTCAATCCAGATGAACAGTCGGTGAAAATTTGCGGTTATACCACTCATGCTCACCTGAAAACTCAAGGTCAATACAATTGGAGAGATCGCACCTACAGTTTAGAAGCAGACGAACTCATCGCCGATATAAACGTTCTCTGGGTGGCTCGCCAATTCTGTCCCCAAGAACAAACTCGCAGCTCTGTCGCTCCCTTACCCCGCTTAACAACCGCCCAAGCTGAAAACCTCGTCCAACGCTTGAGTGATTCTGAAATTGTTGTTCCTCGACTCGCCGTTCCCTTTGAACTGTGGGCCTCCCTTCTCGAACACAATCAATGGCAACCCCTTTGTCAACAACGCCGAGGTCAACAAACTTCGATTAACTTAAGCCGTTGGTTTGATCATCTATTTGACAGCGTTTGGCAGTCTATCGACACTTTATTTCCCACTTCACAACCCTTGGCTTTCAATTTCCGTCGCACCCCAAACGCTCCTGAACAGGAAATGCAACGGGTCAAACAAATTCACCTGGGAACTTTACAAGCCTCAACCGTCGTCGTGCTATTAGTGGGATTAGGGGTCGAAACCGATGGCCGTATAGGAGTGCGGGTACAGCTTCATCCTCAACCGAATCATTCTTACCTTCCGGCTCATGTTAGATTAACCTTACGCTCAGAATCCCGAGAAGTATTGCGCTCAGTAGAAGCTCGGACTGAAGATAACTATATTCAAATCCCCCGATTTAAATGTTCACCAGGATTTCGCTTTACTGTCGAGATTTCGTGGGAGAATACAAACATCACAGAACATTTCCAAGTTTAAATCATTCCTAACCTTTAATAGTTAATTAACGAAAAGGAAAGAAGTTTTAAGCGGAGCATCAGTACGGAATTTGGAAATTGCCACAAATCTCTCATGCCTAGTCTAACGTCCTCAATCAGCCGCTCAAAATCCGTCGAAAACGGAAGTAAGTCTGTTGTCTTAAACTTCGGTAACGGCAACACTCAGCAGGGTTGTTCGATGATTGTCGCCAATTTGTGGACATCGGCATCTTTTCCCCCGATTCGATTAACTGGGAGTTTACCTCCGGCTTTAGAATTAGCCCAACTTTACAAGCGTTGGCGATCGCTTTTTGAAGCCCTCAACCATCGCTTAAGCTGGCGGCGTGGTGTTGTAGATCTAGCAATTGAGTTTGATGAACAAGACATTGCTCAAGTTTCTCAAGTTGAATTTTTTGAGTTATCAAGACAGTTAAAGCAATCTCTCAACCAATGGTTAGATTCGGGATCATTTGGTCGGATAGAACGCAGGTTACGCACCCAACTCTCACCCCATGAAGAAATTCGCGTCATCATTGAAACCGATGATCCTGTGATGCGACGACTCCCCTGGCATCTGTGGAATTTTTTTGAAGACTACCCCGCATCAGAAGTCGGTTTGAGCAGCAGCTTAGAAGCTGAACGAATCGAACCGACACACCGATCTCCGGGTGGTACTGTGAGAATTTTAGCGATTCTGGGTAATTCTCACGGCATTGATATCGAACAAGATCGAGCTTTACTCGAACATTTACCGGGTGCCAAAACAGTCTTTTTAGTTGAACCTCGACGCAGTGAATTAAACCGACTGTTGTGGGATGAAGAAGGATGGGATATTCTGTTTTTTGCTGGACATAGTTCCAGTCACATTAGCGGCGCTACAGGATTTATTAATATTAATCACGATGAAGCGATTACCGTCATCGAGTTAAAATTTGCCCTACAAGCGGCGATCGCTAGAGGTTTACAACTCGCCCTTTTTAACTCCTGTGATGGCTTAGGACTCGCTCGACAACTGGCTGATCTACAGATTCCTCAATTAGTTGTCATGCGTGAACCAGTACCCGATCAAGTCGCCCAAGCATTTTTGAAACATTGGCTGAGTGCTTTTTCTACAGGAACGTCTTTTTATCGCTCAGTACGAGAAGCCCGAGAAAAATTACAAGATTTAGAACCCGAATATCCCTGTGCTTGCTGGCTTCCGGTTATTTGTCAAAATCCGACTGTCATTCCTCCGACTTGGCTAGAACTCCGAGGAAACCGACAGATCCCGGCTCATTCAATCGCGGCTTTTGGGGCGATCGTGACGGTTTTAGTAATCGCCTTGCGATCGCTCGGTTTGATGCAAGGATGGGAACTCAAAGCTTACGATCAACTGTTGCGACTGCGCCCTTTTGAAGAAGTTGATTCTCGTGTATTAGTCGTAGAAGCTACGGAAAAAGATATCCAAAAATACGGGGGTTTTCCTCTACCGGATCACACCTTAGTCAAACTGATTGAAAAACTCAAATCTTATCAACCGCGAGTCCTGGGAATTGATATTTATCGTGATGTTCCCAGAGAACCGGGTCATGCCCAGTTGCTCAAACAGTTGACTGAAAATCAGAATTTAATCGCAGTTTGTAGTGCTTCTGAGAGTAGAAATCTGAATAAACCTGGGGTTGCTCCTCCCCCGAATATTCCCAAAAAACGACTCGGATTTACCGATGTGGTAGTTGATTCTGATGATATTCTACGTCGGCATTTATTATTTATGAATCCCGATAGTAATTCACCCTGTCAAACTGAATTGTCTTTAAGTTTTCAGTTGGCTCAAAATTATCTAAGGGTAGAAGGCATTACCCCTCTATTGAGAGCCGATGAATCTGTACAGATGGGTGACGTTGTATTTAAACCCTTAGCAAAACCCTCTGGAGGCTATCAAAAATTCGATAATCGGGGATTTCAACTGTTACTGAACTATCGGGCTATTGATCAAAATCAACTGCAACGAGTTACCTTTTCTCAAATTTTAGAAGGTGAAGTTGATCCCGATTCAATCAAGGATCGTTTAGTTTTAATTGGGATTAGTGCGCCGATTTCAACGGATTATTTTTCGACCCCTTATAGTTTTCGTTCAACTGAGCATCAAAAAATGCCCGGAGTGGTTCTACAAGCCCAAATGATCAGTCAAATTCTCAGTAGTGTACTTGATGGACGTCCTCTGATTTGGGTTTGGAGTCAATGGGGGGATTGGGTGTGGATCGGAAGTTGGTCTATAGTGGGAGGTATTATTGCTTGGCATCATCATCGATTCTCAAGTTGGACTCCTGTTGTCGGAGTGGCAGTTGTCACCTTATCCGGCATCTGTTACATCTTTTTACTTTGGGGGGGATGGGTTCCAATCGTTCCATCTAGTTTGACTTTGGTGATCACTGCCGTTTGTCCATTTTTATTGAAAAATCAATAAAATTATACGGTTGAGAGATGCCTTTGAACTCTATATATTTTTAGTGCATCGAGAGTTGTACTTAGTTAGTCAAAGTTGACAAGCTAAATCAACAGTTTTTAACTTTTCCTTTCAATTTAAACTCAACTGAATTGGGGAAATTTCAGCAAAGCATTTACGATTCAACCGGGGAGTAGAAATAATCATGCTGTGGAAGAACCGATTCTCTCAGTCCATTCAACTTGCTGTGACTCTAATTTTAGTCGGGATCGAGTTGGCTAGCCCTCCGTTGGTGATGTCGAATTCCTCCTCGCAAAGCGATCGCAAGAATAATTCAGGTTCAAACCAAACCACTCTCAATTTTCAACCTCCCAACCGAGGAGCGCCAGGAACTCGAGCGGATGCTGGAAGTCGAGGCGGATCAGGACAATGTTCTAAGCTAGAAAAACCCATTACCGCTTTGATCCCGACGACAAACTGGGGTGAAACGTTAGCCGCTCATCCGACGTTCTGGTTATATATTCCCACGTCTTCGGCGACGGTGGAGTTGGTATTGAAGCCTGAAGGTAGCGATGAGGTGGTTTATGAAGTCAAATTTCCTGTCACTCAAGGGCCAGGTATTGTCAGCTTTCGTCCCCCTGAAACCGCTCCTCCTCTAGAAGAGGGTAAGGCTTATCGCTGGATGTTTAACTTTTACTGCTCTTCTGAGGTGTTGAATGCTTCCACGAGATCGAATATTCCAAGCAATTTTACCGTTAGTGGAATTGTGGCTCGTGTTGCTCCGTCTAGAGCGCTCAAACAACAGTTAGAAAAAGCCGGATTAACAGAGAAACTTGATCTCTATGCTGAAAATGGTCTGTGGTACGAAACTTTAACTCAACTGGCTGAACTGCGGCGCACTGAACCTCAAAATCCTAAAGTTGCGGATCAGTGGATGGATCTATTACAACATAAAGCTGTTCTGCTTAATAATATCGCTCAAGAACCTATATTAGCTTGTTGTCAGCTTGAACCTAAAAATACCCTGTCTCTCCCGTTTAAGCCAAAATGAGCAAATTGAGACTCCCATCCCTTTAGGGAGGAGAGGATGTCAACGTATCCCTACCGTACTCAAGGCAGAATTCAGTATATTGATTGCGGCGTTATGATCTCTATCTAACTCGCATCCACACCGACAAATATGAGTTCGAGTTGATAGAGATTTTTTAACTGTTGTTCCACAATTTGAGCAGTTTTGGGAGGTATAAGCCGGGTTAACGGCAACCGTTACCCGACCAAACTTGCTGCCAAAATACTCTAACCATTTCCTGAATTGATACCAACCCGCATCATTAATCGACTTAGCTATAGCGCTACTTGAATCGGGAACAGGGAACGGGGAACAGGGAACAGCAGACTATGAAAGGGTTTCAGAATCTAAAAATGTCCTAACCAATTTGCGTAGTGCTATAGACAGTGGTTTTTAACAAGATTGCCGGGAATTCCCCATCCCCTCGTGGGTGGGGCGGGAGAGGCAAGTCAATCTATCGGGCTTACCATCAATCCTTTTTGCGCTTATCAAAGAATCTAGCAATAGCCGACCAACACCGTTCTACAGACGCCTGGCAAGCGTGGGAATTCAAGTCTTTAACAAAAGGGTACATGGCTCGGATTCAGTTAGTGAACTGGAGGTTTATCCTGGTCTGGTGCCAAAATCACGGAAGCTTCCGCCAAATCCGCCAACGTTGGTTTGATAGTCTCTAAGGTGTCCTCGGTTAATAACCTGACCTGTTCCCCTGTTTTCACTTATTAACACAACAGTTTTGCAGTGGGTAGGCAAAATTTTTTTTCTTAACCTTTGAATCGGAATTTACTGTTTATCATTATCGTATTTCGATCAAAACATCCGTGAATTCACTGAATCCCTTTACATTGTGAAACAAAAACAGGTTTACATTTTGAAACAAAAACAGGTTTACATTTTGAAATAAAAAAAATGCGGAAAAACTATTGACAAAGAAGAAAAAAAATTGATATTATTCAAACATCAGGAGGGCAAAAGAAAAAACAAATTCCTAAGCCCAAATGAAATCCAAATCAACAATGAGAAAAAGGTAAAAAACCATGGCTGTCGAAAAAACCAATTCTTCCTCTAGTTTGGCTGAAGTTATTGATCGCATCCTTGATAAAGGGATTGTTATTGATGCTTGGGCTCGTGTGTCTCTTGTGGGAATTGAATTATTGGCAATTGAAGCCCGAGTCGTGATCGCTTCTGTTGAAACCTACCTGAAATATGCTGAAGCTGTTGGTCTGACTCAATCGGCTGCGGTTCCTGCCTAAGAATTGATAGAGATTCTTCAATTGCGAGATTGAAGAATCTTCAAATTCTCAATCGGTGCCTGCTTTTCTTGAACCCCCGAACTTTCGGAAAACTTCCTACGATAAGGGTGCGGGAAAAGCAGGCAGGTGTTTCTTTTTTTAACCCCAGTTGCTGTCAATGTTTCGGCTGGTGAGTGGGGTTAACCCATGAATTAGTGTTATTGAGGAGAACCCCCCATGACTGGTCTCATGGAAAAATTCCGACAGGAGCGTTCATCAATCGCTGAAGAAGTGGCTGAACTCTGCCTAGATGTCCAAACTTTTCTGTCGGATGTCCAACTTGAAAGACAACAAAAAGCTGAAGATCAAGCGATTTTCCTCCGCCAATTTCACAAAAATTTGCACCAAGAAAATCGGATGTTTTTAACAGCTATCCAACAAGAACGTCTGTCTCAAGCTCAAAAACAAGCGATTTTCCTCCGCAAATTTCACAAAAACTTGCAACAAGAAAATCGGATGTTTTTAACAGCCACCCAAAAAGAACGTCTAGCTCAAGCGAAGCAGCAAAAACAAAATTTGCGTCAATTTCGTCAAGAGTTGTCTATCTGTGTTTTTGGAAAATAATTCTCTAGGTTCGTTCTAACCCGAATCAAGGCTAGAGTAAAAAACCCTCTAGTCGCTTTTTTGCCAGCTAAACTAGAGGGTTATCATTAAAATACAACAATGAGTTTTAGGTTTTACACCATGTGTGACTAATTCTGCTTCTTTGAGATCCTAAACTCAATTTAGAAGTAGAACTCCTGTCCTTACGGATTCAGGATTCCTGCAAATAAAGTGCTAGTTACTTTTTACCATTAGCAGGCAATAACGGCTAGTCTTACCGCCTACAGATTCCTAAAACCTGTAGATAACCTAAGTATAGCACTGTTTTTACAAACTACCACATCTTTATTGCAAGTTGTGAGCTTTCTTCACTGCTCAAATTCATTGACATTTACTGAATTTCCACCATGACAGTTGTTGAACATCAAACAAGAAGATCCGTTCTCCGCCTTCGCCCTGGTCAATTTGTCATCACACCGTCGATCCATCAAATGGCAACCCGGGCATTACGTTACTTACACTCTGGTTTTTCCATTCATTTGCGTGGCCCAGCAGGAACCGGTAAAACCACACTGGCAATGCACCTCGCCAATTCTTTAGCCAGACCTGTGATGCTTCTTTTCGGAGATGATGACTTCACTAGTTCAGATTTAATTGGGAGTCAGTCCGGTTATACCCATAAAAAACTGATGGATAACTATATCCACAGCGTTCTCAAAGTTGAGGACGAACTCAAACACAATTGGGTAGATTCTCGATTTACAATGGCTTGTCGAGAAGGATTTACGTTAGTTTATGACGAGTTCAACCGTTCTCGACCGGAAGTCAACAACGTTTTACTCTCCGCCTTAGAAGAAAAAATCCTCACCCTGCCACCGAGTAGTAATCAACCCGACTATCTGCAAGTCCATTCTCAATTTCGGGCAATTTTTACCTCCAATCCAGAAGAATATTGTGGAGTTCATTCGACTCAAGATGCCTTAATGGATCGGTTAGTAACGATTAGTATGCCCGAACCCGATGAACTGACTCAGACTGAAATCCTAGCCCAAAAAACAGGAATTCGTCGAGAAGATGCTTTATTTATTGTGAACCTCGTCAAAACATTCCGTCTGAAAACTGCCGCCGAAAAAACGTCGGGTTTGCGATCTTGTTTAATAATTGCCAAAGTCTGCGCTGAACACGATATTATTGCCACCCCCGATCAAGCAGATTTCCGGGATATTTGTGCAGATGTTCTCTTATCACGGAGCAATTTATCCATTGGTGAATCGACAACCATTTTATGGGAAATTCTGAACGAAAAGCCAACGGAATCCTTACCGGGTTTAGAGCCAACAGATAGTCCAGTTGCAAGCGCGTTGCCTGCCGATCCTTTTGAGTGAAACCAACCATGACTTTCTCTACTTCTGCCTCACCGATTAAAACCCACTCAAATAACACCCTAACAACGGCGACTCAAGGTTCAAGTTTAGCGGATGTCCTTGAACGAGTTTTAGATAAAGGAATTGTGATTGCTGGCGATATTTCTGTTGCGATCGCCACGACAGAACTCCTGCATATCCGCATTCGTCTGTTAATTTCCTCTGTTGATAAAGCACGGGAAATAGGAATTAATTGGTGGGAAGGTGATCCCTATCTCCATAGCCAATCCCAAACTTTATTAGCAGAAAATCAAGAACTTTCACGCCGACTTCAGACTCTAGAAACCGAACTTCAAACCTTAAAATCCTTAACCCAAGCGAGTGCAATAGAAAACCATGATTCCAACCCGAACGGTAAAGCACATCCCAAAAAGCCAAAAAATCCCCGGCTTAAATCCTAACAAGTTAGAGAGTATCTTCCGTCATTTGAACTTAGATAAAATTTCAAGTTTGCGAAGTTCTACACTTGAACTTCACCGTCAAAAACAAATTCACTAGCTTCGATTATGACACTTGTTTGCACACCTTGTAATTCGGATAATGAGCTTTTACCTACCTCTTCAGAAAATAAGAGTAAAGCGGGTTTAGCACCTTTACTTTTAACTGTGGTAGAACTGGTACGCCAGTTGCTAGAAGCTCAAATTATTCGCCGGTTGGAAGGGGGAACTCTCAGCGATTCAGATTTAGATAGAGCCGCAGAAAGTCTCCAAAAATTACAAGAACAAATTCTACATTTGTGTACAATTTTTGAAGTCGATCCGAAGGAGTTAAATATCGATCTTGGAGAATTGGGTAGCCTTTTACCCACTCCAGGAAGCTATTATCCCGGAGAAAGTAGTGCCAATCCTTCTTCAATTTTGGAATTGGTTGACCGACTTTTAAATACTGGAGTTGTCGTCGAAGGAAATGTCGATATAGGTTTAGCACAACTTGATTTAATTCATCTAAAGCTTCGGTTAGTGTTAACATCTCAGCCTATTTAATTTTGGAGATTATTTATGACTATGGGTCTTTATTTATATGGAATATTTCCCGAGAAAATTCCGGATGAAATGGTTTTGGAAGGGATTGATAAGGAACCAGTGCATAGTGAATTCATTTCGGGATTTAGTTTTCTCTACTCTCTGGCTCATAAAGAAAAATATTTAGCTTCCCGTCGCCATTTAATTTGCCATGAAACAGTCTTAGAAAATGTTATGGAAGCAGGATTTCGCACCCTGCTACCCTTACGTTTTGGATTGGTTATCAAAACCTGGGAAACGGTAACACAACAATTGATTGTTCCTTACCAGGATCAACTCAAGGATTTATTTGCCAAATTGTCAGGAAAACGAGAAGTTAGCATTAAGATTTTTTGGGATAGCCAGTCTGAATTACAAAGAATTCTGGAAGTTAACCAGGAGTTAAAACAGCAACGGGATGCCATGATCGGTAAAAACCTGACGATGGAAGAAATTATCCATATTGGTCAACTGATTGAAAATAGTTTATTCCAACGGAAACAAGACATTATTCAAGTGTTTCGGGATAACTTAAACGATGCAACTCAAGAGGTTGTAGAAAATGATCCGATGACGGATGATATGATTTACAACGCCGCCTATTTAATTCCTTGGGATCAAGAACCTGAATTTAGCCAAAAAGTCGAAGCAATTGACCAAAAATTTGGAGATCGCTTGCGAATTCGCTATAACAATTTAACAGCACCCTATACCTTTGCTCAACTCGTGTAAGGAGATTATAACTTATGTTTTTTGATCTTTTATGCTTGCCGATTACTGGACCGATTGGGGGTTTGATGTGGATCGGGGAGAAAATTCAGGAGCGTGCAAACACCGAATATGATGACACCGAAAATTTGCACAAACTGTTATTATCCTTACAACTGGCTTATGATATGGGCGATATTTCTGAGGAAGAGTTTGAAATTCAGGAAGAAGAACTGTTATTAAAAATTCAAGCCTTAGAAGAAGAGTCTGTAGAAAACCAGTCTGAATAATCTCTCAAAAATTTATGAGTAGAAAAAATCAAAACGATTGTTTGATTCATTATCCTACTCTTGCGTTTTCAAACTTTATTGATACTAGCTAGAGATCGGATATTTTTTTCTCTCATAACTTTTCTTGGTAAAGGCGGGTTTTACAAGATCAAGAATTCGAGGAATCCCCTCAAGTTTAACCCGCTCTTTCTTAAGCCTTAATATTCCAGCTCAAAGGCTTGAAAATTATTGGAGGAGTGAGCAACAGGTTTAGAAGGATGAAGCATTTTAGGGACATTGGGATTAGCTTGACGCAAATCTTGGATATTCTGTTCTGTACTCTCAATTTGATGATTCAGAACCGTTAGACGATTTTCTAACTGCTGAATGCGCTGATCCATAAATTTTAATTCTTTTTGGATGCGTTGTTTTTCAGTAATCAACTTATAAAGTTCAAGTTGCTGAGATGCTTCAGATTTATTCCGAGGCATGGTGCTAATCTTAGGTTTAATTGGGCTGGGAAGACGATGGTTTGCCATAACAATTCCTCAATAGTTTATAATCTTATTATAGCGAAGAATTGAGTGTTGTACATGGCTTTCTTAAAAAAGACCTCAAACAAAAATTTAACACTCCGATACAAAGATTTGTAAAAGTTTTGAATTTTTCCTTGGATGAGTCCTATGAAATTGTATAATTTATATACTTACGCTTTTTTAAAAACCCCAACAGAAAAATTAAAATTACCTGTTGGAATTACCAACCCCGTGTTACTGATAACTTCTGGTACTCTCTCAGCCGTAGTTGAACCCGAAGTCTGTTTAGACACCTTACAAAATGATGAAGAATGCTTGATTCAAGCCGTTTTATGTCATGATCGGGTAATCTACGAATTGTTTCAGCAAACGACTGTTTTACCCTTACGTTTTGGCATCTCGTTTATAGAGGCTAAAAATTTACTCATCCATCTCAATTCTAATGCCCAAGAATACCAAGACAAAATCGAACAACTCGAGGGAAAAGGGGAATATCTTTTAAAATGTATTCCGCGTAAGCTACAGGAACCTGTGCTATCCCCAGATTTGGGAGGAAGACAATATTTTTTAGCTAAAAAACAGCACTATCAAGCCCAACAAAACTTTGATATTCTCCAAGGAGCTGAATGGCAAAATATCGTTCATTTAGTGACAGAGAGCTATCCATCAACGATTATTATTGCTTCGACTGAAGCCGAATCAAGAATTTATCTTTTAGTCAAATTTAAAGATGAATATTTACTAACCGATCAGTTCTTAAATTGGCAAAAAGCTTGTCCCCGTTGGGAATTACAATTAGGACAAGTTTCTCCACCCTATCACTTTATTTAACTGAGTTTCTGTATGAATAATTTTAACTCGGTCAACAACCTCCTTAACCGTTATGACTCCCGCCATTTGGTCATGTTTAGTGGCAAAGGAGGAGTCGGAAAAACGACCCTTTCCTGTGGGTTTGCCCGCCGTTGGGCTAAATTATTTCCCGATGAACAAATCCTATTAATCTCAACAGATCCTGCCCATTCTTTAGGAGATGTATTACAAACTCAAGTCAGCGATGAAGCCTTACCCTTAGACGACTTGCCTAACTTAAAAGTTAGGGCGTTAGATGCCGGAAAATTACTGTTAGAATTTAAAGAAAAATACGGAAAATATTTAGAACTTTTAGTTGAACGCGGCAGCTTTGTGGAAGGGCAAGATTTAAGCCCCGTTTGGGATTTAGACTGGCCCGGTTTAGATGAAATTATGGGGCTATTAGAAATTCAACGATTACTGGCAGAAAATATTATAGATCGAATAGTCGTTGATATGGCTCCCTCCGGTCATACCTTAAATCTATTAGGAATTAAAGACTTTTTAGAGATTATTTTAAATTCTTTAGAATTATTTCAAAAGAAACATCGCGTTATTTCCCAAACCTTCTCAAAAACCTACAATACCGATGAAGTTGATGACTTCTTGGTCAAAATGAAAGCGGAATTAACCGAAGGGAAGAAACTGCTGCAAGATTCCCACTTCACCATTTGTTTAATCGTGGCAATTGCCGAACCCATGAGTTTATTAGAAACTGAACGATTAATCAATAGCTTGCATAACTTAAATATTCCCTGCGGTGGCTTATTTATTAATCGGATTATCAGCCAGAAAACTCTGAATTTAGATCGCTATAGTGAGCAACAAGAAATCCTCGAAAAATTCCTCAAAATTCCCAGTCAAGAAGAGATTTTTACTCTTCCCCAACAATCAACAGAACCCCTGGGCGGTGAAGCGTTAGATCAGATTATGAGCCAAATTAAAACTCTCGAAACCGTAGAATTAATTCCCCCGCCTGAAATTCAATGGCCGCAAAAAATTCTCCCGATTTTTAATGATTTTATCACCGAAAAACGTCAACTGATTATTATTGGAGGTAAAGGAGGTGTCGGAAAAACTACGGTTGCGGCTGCCATTGGTTGGGGGCTAGCTCATCGTCATCCCGAGCAAAAAATTAGAATTATTTCTATTGATCCCGCCCATTCTTTAGGAGATGCTTTTGGAGAGAAATTAGGACATCAACCCAGTGCCTTAACAGATAATTTAAGTGGTCAAGAAGTCGATGCGGATATCATTTTAGAAAAATTTAGGGATGATTATCTGTGGGAACTGGCAGAAATGATTAGCGGTGAAGGAAAAGAAGACGGAGTTATCAAACTTGCTTATACTCCTGAAGCTTGGCGACAAATTGTAGCTCAATCCTTACCCGGAATTGATGAAATGTTATCGTTAGTAACGGTGATGGATTTATTAGACCAAAAACAACAAGATCTGATTATTTTAGATACAGCACCTACAGGCCATCTCTTGCGTTTTTTAGAAATGCCAACGGCTTTAGGAGATTGGTTAGCGTGGATTTTTAAACTGTGGATGAAGTATCAAAATGTATTAGGACGTTTAGATTTAATGGGACGATTGCGAACCTTAAGGCAACAGGTGATGCAAGCTCAGAAAAAATTAAAAGACCCCCAACATACCGAATTTATTGGGGTTCTGCAAGCCCAAGATGCTATTATTGCCGAACAAGTTCGATTAACCGCATCGTTGAAAAAAATGGGAGTCTATCAACGTTATGTCGTGCAGAACCGCTATCAAACCGATGAGGAAATTGCTCGGGATTTATTTCCCGAGCAAATGCTGATTCGCTTACCTAGTTTACCTCGGTCAGTGAAAGCGCTAGACCGAGTGAAAGGGGCGGCGGATCTTTTGTTTTAACGGCATCTCGTCGGTGTTTAACCTTAGATGCCTTAACCTCATCCTTCCCCCAGCCCCTATCCTTCAATTGATTCTGGAGAAATTTTATGACAGACTTATTCAAAGGTTTTGAGCAATTGGTTGAACTGGCGAAGACCTTGGAAGAAAAAATTGAAAAAGGAGAAATTAAAACTGAAGTGCAGTTTAGTTCTCGTCCCTTGAGCAATATTCCCCGTTCTGGTGGCATTCCCCGTCCAGGCGGCATTCCCCGTCCAGGAAGTTCTGGTGGGGGTGATTTTGAGGTGAATCGCAATAGCCCATCTTCCCCCGCAGATTCAGGATTTGGAGACACTATCATGCCCCCCTCTGAGGAACCGACAACCGCCTCCCTCAAAGATGTTGGTGGATTGGCAGAAGTTCTAAAAGAACTCAAAGAACTGATTGCCATTCCCCTAAAACGCCCCGACTTGTTAGCCAAATTAGGACTCGAACCTACTCGTGGCGTTCTCTTAGTTGGCCCCCCTGGAACCGGCAAAACCCTGACCGCCCGCGCCTTAGCAGAAGAACTCGGCGTTAACTATATTGCCTTAGTGGGGCCAGAGGTGATGAGTAAATATTATGGGGAAGCCGAACAACGACTACGGGGAATTTTTGAGAAAGCGGCTAAAAATGCCCCTTGTATTGTGTTTATTGACGAAATTGATAGCATAGCACCCGACCGCAGCAAAGTGGAAGGGGAAGTGGAAAAACGACTGGTTGCCCAACTGTTGAGTTTAATGGATGGCTTTGCTCAAACTCAAGGGGTGATTCTTCTCGCTGCGACTAACCGTCCTGACCATCTTGACCCTGCCTTACGCCGTCCGGGACGCTTTGACCGAGAAGTGCAGTTCCGTGTCCCCGACCGCAATGGACGTTTAGAAATCCTCCAAATTCTTACCCGTTCTATGCCCTTGGATGAATCGGTTTCCTTAGAGCTAATCGCCGATAATGCGGTGGGATTTGTGGGGGCTGATTTAAAAGCGGTTTGTCAAAAAGCTGCCTATAGTGCTTTGCGGCGTCAGGTTCCTACCCTGGAAGCCAAAATTCCAGAAACCATGACGGTGAGTCAAGCAGACTTTTTACAAGCACTTAAAGAAGTTAAACCCGCCGTGTTACGGTCTGTGGAAGTGGAATCTCCCCATGTGGCTTGGGAGAATATTGGCGGACTGGAACAAATTAAACAAACCTTACAGGAATCTGTGGAAGGGGCTTTGCTCCATCCCCAATTATATTCACAAACCAAAGCTCAAGCCCCGAAAGGCATTTTGCTTTGGGGGCCACCGGGAACGGGGAAAACTTTATTGGCAAAAGCCGTTGCATCTCAGGCGCGAGCGAATTTTATTAGTATTAATGGGCCGGAACTCCTGAGTAAATGGGTGGGAGCCAGTGAACAGGCGGTACGGGAGTTATTTGCTAAAGCTCGACAAGCGGCTCCTTGTGTGGTGTTTATTGATGAAATTGATACCTTAGCCCCTGCCAGAGGCCGTTACAGTGGGGATTCGGGGGTGAGTGACCGGGTTGTCGGACAAATATTAACCGAGTTAGATGGGTTGCAAACGGGGGCGACAATTTTGGTGATTGGGGCAACAAATCGCCCTGATGCCTTAGACCCTGCCCTATTACGCGCTGGACGCTTGGATTTGCAGTTAAAAGTTGATTTACCCAATAGTTCCAGTCGTTTAGCCATTCTACAAGTCCATAATCAGGAACGTCCTTTACAAGATGTGGATTTAGGCTCTTGGGCGGAAGCAACGGAAGGCTGGAATGGGGCAGATTTGGCTTTGTTATCTAACCAAGCCGCAGTGATGGCAATTCGCCGTTATCGACATCAGGGAATGACCGTTCCGGCTGATATTCGGATTACAATGGATGATTTTAATCATGCTTACCAAGTTTTAGTTGAACAGCGTGCAACTTGATGTTTTTCTGCTCCAGAATGAACTTGTTGGTCAATTACCCCGACCCGCTAACGCTGAGGTCGGGGCTTGTATCTGGACTCCACCTCAACTCTAAGAATCTTTGCAGATTCTTAGCTTTGGTTTCTTCGTCCGACACATCGGGGGATACTGACAAAATCCCCGTACTTGCCCAGTCTTGCCGAACAAGCAATGTTCTCATGGCTACATTTCGCGCTCCCACCAAATCAGCATGGAGTGTATAGCCACAACACTCACATTTAAAAGTTAGACCCTGATTGGGTCTATTTTTTTTGGAGATATATCCACATCTGGGACACATCTGAGATGTGAACTGGGCTGGTACTTTTACAGCTAAAGACTGATTCAACAC
>NZ_LATL02000227.1 GCF_000972705.2 Limnoraphis robusta CS-951
CTCTACTGGCAGGGTATTCAACCAGTTGAAAAACCCAGCATCTAATCGATGCAATGAACCTTGAAAACTTAAGGTATGGGGTTCTTGCTCTGAATGCTTTGGCCATATAAAACCTTAAAGCACCAAGTACAGAGAATAAAGCATTTTTTCTCAAGTACGGTAGGGCATACCGAAACTATCTCTGAAATGGGATGAACGACTGGGGAGACTCACCCCTCTGGAGTTGATTGGGAAACCAGTTGGCTGTAAGGGTTGTCAATGAACCAGTAATCCAAATCCGCTCTTGCTTGGAGAATCCCCTTTCTTTAGAAATGGGGAGTATGTCAACTACTACCCAACCGTTTGGTTTGACTTGTTGACGATTCAACAACGGGCTAACCAAAAACGCTATCAGGAATTTGCACCGGATATCGATACGGAAGGCTACCCCAAATATTATCTGCAAAATTTCCATCATCAAACCGATGGTTATCTCAGCGAGATGTCTGCCAACCTTTACGATGTACAGGTAGACATTCTGTTTAGTGGTTCGACTGATGCAATGCGGCGTCGGGTATTAGCACCTCTCAAACAAAGCCTAGAAACCACGTTTAAGGCGGTTCTCCCTAAACAAATTCGGGTTTTGGATGTCGCTTGTGGGACAGGTCGAACGCTCAAATCTATTCGGGCTAGCCTTCCCAAAGCTTCTTTATACGGGATAGACCTTTCACCCACCTATTTACGCAAAGCCAACCAACTGTTATCTGAAATTCCCGGAGAATTACCCCAACTGGTTCAGGGAAATGGCGAGGAACTGCCCTATTTGGATAATTACTTTCACGGGATAACCTCGGTGTTTTTGTTCCACGAACTGCCCCCAGAAGCCCGTCAAAGGGTGATTGATGAATGTTTCCGAGTGATTCAACCGGGCGGGGTGTTCGTGATTTGTGACTCCATGCAAGCGAGCGATTTTCCCGAGATGAAAACCATGATGGAAAATTTCCCCGTGATGTTCCATGAACCCTACTACCGTCACTACGCAACGGATAATCTAATTGAACGTTTGGAAAAAGCAGGCTTCGAGAAGATTACCACTGAAAATCATTTTGTCAGCAAATACTGGATTGCTCACAAACCTGTTGAAGCTTAACCTCGGCTGACTGTAGAGATGTTCCTCTAAAAGATATTTTGGGGGAATCTCTCTACCCAGAGGAGGCAACAGACAAGATAATATGGGTGCAGACCTGCTATTAAAATCAGAGGAAATGACGGATGAGTAGCACCACACCAGAGAGTCTTGAATCTGTCTCTGAGGATTTCACTCAAGACAAAACAATTACCTACACAGAAGAAATTGAAACCGTGATCGCAGGTTTGGCCAAAGACCAGAAAGTTCTAGTCGGTCAAAGCGACGCGGGTCATCTGTGGAAGTTTCAGTATGGGAGTGCAGAAGTCTTTGTCCAGTTAACGGGAGACACAGAAGAAGACACCCTTACGGTTTGGTCGCCTGTACTGACGCTTCCCGCTAAAAATGAAGCAACATTAATGCGGGCGTTGTTGGAGATGAATTGGTTGTCTACTTATGAATCTCATTTTGCGATTACAAATAGCCAAATTGTGGTTCTTTCTAACCGAACCCTCGCCGGAATTACCCCGGCTGAAATTTCTCGGATTATTACCGTTGTCGCTACAATTGCCGATGATAACGATGATCACTTACAAGCAGAATTCGGACAATAAAATCTAACGATTGATCCGATTTCCCCTGTTTCCCTGATTCTGTTTCTATGTCCAACAACTGTTCGGTTTGGCGTTTCATCCCGTTGTTGAAGGCTTCTGGAAACCTTCAAATGGCGATTGATGCTTGGTTACTCACTCAACACAGTCAGGGGAAACATCCGCCCACCCTGCGGTTTTACACCTGGGAACCTGTGGCGATTTCACTGGGTTATCATCAACGCCATTGGCCGCCAACCTGGCAAAATTTAACGTGGCGAGGAAAACCTGTAGAATTGGTGCGCCGTCCAACGGGGGGGCGGGCTGTTTTACATCAAGGGGATTTAACCTATGGGGTTGTGACGTCGGGACTCTCTCAACGCCGCCTAGAAGCTTATCAAAGCCTCTGTCAATTTTTAATCGCAGGTTGGCGAACATTGGGTTTTGAACTTGATTACGGTTCAGCAGGACGGGGCTACATTCATAATCCCAATTGTTTCGCCACCGCTACGGGTGCAGATTTAATCTTATCGGATGGTTATAAATTAATTGGTAGCGCTCAACTGCGACGCAATGGTGCTATTTTACAACAGGGTTCTATGCGTTTGGAACCCGATGCTGAACTTCATCAGCAGGTTTTTGGCGTTGAGTGTTTACCTTCTATTGTTCAACGATTTAATTTGGGGTCAAGTTCAGCAGATTCTCAACTCTCCTCAATTGAGAATAGGATTATTGAGGCTTTAATTCAAGCTGCTTGTCACTGTTTTCAAATCGAGTTCAAGACTGAACCGCTTTCAGATGACGAATGGCAAGCGATTAAAGTCTATGCCAAAACCTTGCACCTCTGCCCCTAAACAAATCATCAATATCAATTCTTGCAAAAAGCTGGATTTTCTGTTATCTTAAATATAGAAAGATTGCCTACACCCTAACAGGAATTAGGGTGTAGACTCAGCAATCAGACGGAGATAGCTAATTACGTTCACCACCTCAGACCGATCTGATCGAGGGTTGAGCCTCGCCTTGGGGTGATAAAGAGAAGGAAGCGATAAAAACTTCTCAACGTATTGGCTAATGGTTATTTGTTGTACCGTCTTTTCACCTGTCAATTCGCTCTCCTTCGGTGAAAAGCAATGAGTCACAACGGCAAAACCCTCATCCGGTACAGTTGTCATTCACATTTACTAAGGTATCAGTCAAAGCGGTATCATTCCATCAGTCTAGAGGTATAAAACTGGACTCATTCATGGGATAGAGACGGATATTTCCTGTGATCAGTTATGCTTCCCGTTCTAATAGTAACGTTACAGGCCCGTCGTTTTGGATAGAGCAGTAACTTAGTTGACAATTTATGGTACAACACGGTACTATCTGTAAGATAACAGAATACATCTATGCAACGAGCCTTCAAGACCCAACTCAAACTTAATAACCGTCAAAAAACCTTAATGGCTAAACACGCGGGATATTCTAGATGGGTCTGGAATTGGGCATTAGGGATGTGGAATGAAGCTTACAAACAGGGTTTAAAACCTTCTGCGAATAAGCTAAAAAAGTTCTACACCAATCACGTCAAACCTCAATATTCCTGGCAGTCAACCCTAAGTTCTAGAGTTTATCAATTTGCTTTCATGCACTTGGGAGAAGCTTTTAGTCGCTTTTTTCAAGGCACTGCCCAACATCCTAAGTTCAAGAAAAAAGGCAGAAATGATAGCTTTACTTTAGATAATTGCGGTAAGGTAATGAAGTTTTCAGGAAGGAGGTTAAAACTTCCTTTCATTGGATGGGTTAACACCTACGAACCCCTTCCCGAAATTCAGACTAAACGAGTCACAATTAGTCGAGTCGCTGATTCTTGGTATCTGTCTGTAGCCTACGAATTTGAGCCTGAACAGACTGTTAAATCAAGAGTTTATCTGGGTGTTGATGTTGGGGTTAAGGTATTAGCGACCTGTTCAGATGGTACTGTTTTTGCCAATCCAGCAGCCCACAAAAAAGCTCAAAAAAATCTAGCCAGACTTCAACGCGAACTCTCGAGAAAACAGAAGGGTTCAAATAACAGGAACAAAGCTAGATTGAAACTCGCAAAAGCATATCAAAGAGTGGCTAACATCCGAAAAGATACAATTCATAAATTGACCTCATGGCTATGCAAAAATCACGCAGTTATCGGGTTAGAAGACTTGAATGTTTCTGGGATGTTAAAAAATCATAAATTAGCGGGTGCTATTGCCGATTCTGCTCTTTATGAAATTCGCCGCCAAGTCGAGTATAAGTCCGAGTGGTACGGCTCAGTAGTAGTTTTTGCTGACAGATTTTATCCGTCAACTAAAACCTGTTCAAGTTGCGGTCACATTCAAGAAATGCCACTCAAAGAACGGGTTTTCAATTGTCAGGTTTGCAGTGTAAGTATTGACCGTGATTTGAATGCGAGTCTGAATTTATTACATTATGCCGAGGGCTTCTCGGTAAAAAGCCTGTCTGACCGGGTACTGCCGACAGTCCGGGGTGATGCAGCGCAAAGTCCGATCTCGGCGGAAACCGCTCGAGAAGGAACTTTGCAAGACAGGAAGTAAACGTTAACACGGTTTGTACCGCGTTATATCAGTTTTATAAAGCAGATAGCTGAGGTTGATTGTTGGGCAAGGCAAGTAGGGAAAGGTTAGAGTGAAGGGGGGTAGATTTAATCTGATGTTCTCTGGATGTATCCTCTACTATTCTCTAGTGCCAAAGATTTTTGATGCTTTGGACGCGCATCTAACATTGATTATTTGTTGCAAAACTACTACTGGAAACTTCTCGCTATGACCTCAACTGCATCTAAGATTCCGGTTTCGGTTCTCATTCCTGCCAAAAACGAAGAGGAAAACCTGCCTGCTTGTTTGGCGAGTGTTGCTAGAGCTGATGAAATCTTTGTGGTAGACTCTCAAAGTGAAGATCGCACTGTTGAAATTTCCGAAAGTCACGGTGCAAAAGTCATACAATTTTATTTTAACGGAAATTGGCCGAAAAAGAAAAATTGGTCCTTAGAAAATCTTCCCTTTCGTCATGAATGGGTGTTAATTGTAGACTGTGACGAACGAATTCCTTCTGAACTTTGGGATGAAATCGCGATGGTGATTCAAAATCCCGAATATTGCGGTTATTATCTGAATCGGCGGGTTTTCTTTTTAGGCGCTTGGATTCGTCACGGGGGCAAATATCCCGACTGGAACCTGCGTTTATTTAAGTACAAACAGGGTCGCTATGAAAACCTCAAAACCGAAGGGGTTCGCAATACCGGAGATAACGAAGTTCACGAACACGTTGTAATGTCTGGTTCCCAGAAAGTTGGCTATCTAAAAAATGATATGCTCCATGAAGACTTTCGTGATATGTTCCACTGGATTGCTCGACACAACCGTTATTCTAACTGGGAAGCTCGCGTCTATTATAACATTTTAACCGGACAAGATGAAAGCGATACGATTGGTGCGAATTTGTTTGGAGATGCGGTTCAACGCAAGCGATTCTTGAAAAAAGTTTGGGTGAGACTTCCGTTTAAACCCTTTCTTAGATTTGTCTTATTTTATATCCTGAGACTGGGTTTTTTAGATGGTCGAGCCGGTTATATTTATGGTCGTTTACTCAGTCAATATGAATATCAAATCGGCGTAAAATTGTATGAATTGCGGACATTTGGGGGTCATTTAAACGTCAGTAAACCATCTGCTGAACAATCAAATTCTGTTCCCTCGGTTCCGCAAGCTGTACAGAAATAGTTACCTGTAGAGGCGTTTTGAACAACGTCTCTGCACTGAATAATTTATAGCAGTGCGGGCAGGTTTATTTACATAAGCACAGAAACGAAGAATGGTGAAAAGCCTTATTAGACTTTCGCAAATTCCTCCCTTTTGCCTTTTGCATGATTGCCTTTTGCCTGCGCGAAGCGCTATATTTATGAGAGACACTCAACAAACAAAATCCTGGGTTGATTTACGTCAATATGACCAATCAGATTTTGACAGAGGAAGACCCGGTTGGTTTATCTTATTTTGGTGGTTTGTTCAAGCGGTTACTTTTCCCCTAACCTTGCATTCTTTGAGTGGAATTCGCTGTTGGATATTGAGACAATTTGGTGCTAAAATAGGGGAAGGGGTTCTGATCCGTCCGACCGCTCGTATTACCTATCCCTGGAAAGTAACAATAGGCAATTATAGCTGGATTGGGGATGATGTTGTACTTTATAGTTTAGATGAGATTAATATTGGTCAACACTGCGTAATTTCCCAAAAAAGTTATCTTTGTACCGGAAGTCACGAGATTACAGACCCAGCTTTTGGGCTGAAAACCGCTCCCATTACCGTAGAAGATGGGGCTTGGGTGGCGGCGGACTGTTTTGTTGGCCCCAGCGTCGTGATTGGTTCAAACGCTGTTATAGCCGCTCGTAGTAGTGTTTTTAGCGATATGCCCCCTGGTCAAGTCTGTATGGGAACCCCTTGTCGTCCTCGTTATGCCCGTCAAGTTGAGGTCAAAAGGGATTGGGAAAGCCAAAAATCACCCTAAGTTAAAGTTTTTAAAGTTGATCAAAAATAAGAAGTGATCATTTGATGAACAAAATAAAATTTCAATTAAATTTCTCATAGTCTATCAAAAGATATACACAATGGGAAATATTTTTGTCTATTTAGATAGATGTAAATAAAGTTTTCTTCCAATAAATTAGGAATAACAACTCCTAAAAAGGCGTTGAAATCAATTCCGAAAATTCCGATGAGGGAGGAAAGTAAGCAAATGGCTTTAAGACAAAGAAATAAAAGAGCAGTCGGTATTTTTCCGGGTCGCAGAGAAACAGAAAGCGCCCTGACCGAATTAAGAGAAAATAACTTTCCAATGAATCAAGTCTCCGTAATTGCGCGAGACTCCGATAGACCCGACAAAATTGGAGAAACAGAAGTTCGTGATCATGTTGGCAACAAAGCCGACGACGGCGCGACAACCGGGGCGCTAACCGGCGGGGCGTTAGGCGGTCTAACCGGTTTATTAGTCGGTCTAGGGGCATTAGCCATCCCAGGAATCGGGCCAATTATGCTAGCGGGTGAAATTGCCACCGCCATTGCAACAACCCTCGCCGGAACAGCCATCGGAGCGGCTACAGGCGGATTAATTGGCGCACTGATTGGTTTAGGAGTCCCCGAAGAAGAAGCCAAAACCTATAACGAACGAGTCTCTCTGGGAAATTACCTCGTGATCATTGACGGGACTGAGGATGAAATTCATCGCGCCGAAACCTTGTTACACCGTCGCGGGATTGAAAATTGGGGTGTGTTTGACATTCCTGCCTCTGAAACTCGTCCGAGAACCGATGATAATCTGTATTATCAGCGTGCAATTGGTGTGTTTCCCCATCGGCGTGATGCAGAGACAGCCCTCGATGAACTGATCAAGATGGGTTTTCCCCCCAACCAAGTCTATGTAGTCGCGCGGGACTACGACCATCACCCCAACCGTCATAATTTTACCGTTCATAATCGCTTTGATAACGGATTTTTTGGATTTCTGGGCGATCGCAACCGTTTCTTCCAAGATCGCTTTGAGCGAGGCGAACATCTGGTAATCGTTGAAGGAACTCCCGAAGAACTCCACAGTGCAGAAACCTTACTAAACCGTCGAGGAATTCAAGAATGGGTGATGTTTAAACGCGCAGAAGGCGAGCAGAAATACATTCCTGTTGCTCCGACAGTCAACCGAAACGATTTAGTATTCGCCCATCACAAGCATGGAATTGGTCACTTTTCCAACCGTCGCGAGGTTGAATACGCCTTAACCGAACTCAAAAATGCAGATTTCCCGATGAATCAGGTTTCCGTCGTTGCTCACGACTCCAGCCCGATGGAGCGGCTTCCGGGAGTTAACCGCATGGAGCGGGTGGATAATTATGCCAGTTTAGGGGTTTTTGAGGATCGAGCCAAGCGTTATCATGATCACGTTAGCCAAGGTCACTATTTAGTGATTGTCAACGGTACTGAGAATGACATTCGTCGAGTTCAACCGATTCTCCAGACTCAAGGAATTCAACAGTTTGAAATCTATGATTCGACAGCCGTGAATCGACCCTTAAAAAATATTGAGCCTGAACGGGCTGAGGTGATTAATCGCGATCCCAAAGTCAAGATTGTTGACAATCGCGATCGCACATTTTAGACGATAACAGGGAGCAATAATCCTTCGGAAAACCGCAACATAAAGGCAAGATTGCTGCTTTTAACTCCCCGAGATATTTTCAGTTTTTTCACCTTTATTTCTCATATCAATTTAAAAAAGACCATGAAAAAATTAACTTCTTTTTTGTTAGGTAGTATTCTGCTCTTAGGCGCGGTTGGTTGTGGTGATAATGCGAAAACCAGTGCAGATGCACCGAATACCGTTGAACAGCCTCCCGAAGTTCCCACCGCAGAACAGGTACAAGACGCTCAAGAAGACGCTCAAAGTGAAGTTCGTAGAGAACAGCTCAATTCTGATATTCGAGCCAGAGAAGAGCGTAATAATGCCTTTAATGACGGGGCTGCTGAAAACCGAGATAGTGATGATATTGCTAGCGAAGTTCGCAGTAAATTAGAAGCCAATTTACCGGCGAGTCAGTTAGTCGTTGAAGCCGAAAATGCAACCATTAAAGTATCAGGAACCGTTCCCACTCAAGAACAACTTGATCGAGTTGAACCTTTAGCATTAGAAATTAAAGGGGTTGAGTCTGTTGATAATCAGGCGGTTGTTGCTCCGGCTCAACCCGAGGAAGATAACGACAACACGCAGAACTAAGGCTGATTCTATAACGCTTCGCGCTAGGCAAGAGGCAAGAGGCAAGAGGCAAGAGGCAAGAAAATACCCATATAGTCAGGCTTTTGGCTATTCTTCGTTCGGGGCATTTGTAAATATACCAGTGCGACCTGCTATATAACGAAGAAAAACCACGCGAGACACCGAGACACAAAGAGGAACAAACTTCTGTTTCCCACAATCTTTGTGTCTTTGTGTCTTCGTGGTATTAATTATATTAATACCGTTAGCGATAACCCGAAAAAAGTTATAGCGCTACGCGCAGCTCATGTGGCAAAAGGCAAAAGGCAAAAGTCAGACTAGAAAAGATTTTCAGCTTCTTAAAAAGTTTGGCGGGACGGAAACCGACACCGCCAACTTTTCGCTTTTACTAATGTCCTAACCGTGTCGGCGTAGTGCTATACTATTCATTCATCGTTTTGTACGTTGAAACGGCTGAAGGTGAACTGCGGTTCAGATAACGGAAAATCCAATATTTAAAAACGGCATCAAGAATCACAGGAAAGGTTGCAATAAACAGAAAGTTAAAATCTCGATTTTCCGGGAGTCCAAAATGTCGAGAGATGCTTTCGAGAATGACTTCCCATCCATGAGGAGAGTGAAATCCAACGAACATATCAGTTAACAAGATAATAATAAAAGCTTTCGCACTATCACTTAAACCATAGATGAGATCGCCTAAAAATGATTTGAGAATTTCTACATCTCTTTTGTTGGTATAAATAATAATTCCAAAGGTTATAATCGATAATAAATCTGCGAATATATTTTTAATAGCACCTGTTCCGAGGGAGCGATACTCCTCAGCAATTTCTAGGGCTTTTGCTTGAACCTTTTCTTCGATTTGTTCAGGTTCAAGCAGGGGCGTTAAACCAATCAAATGATCAAATTCTAGCCGTTCTTTATAACGATGTAACTCCATAAAAGCTTCTTCTTCAAAATCCATATTCAAAAAAATTTGTGTATTTTCTTCGGGAGGAATAAGAGCATCTACAATCGGCCCAACTACAAAATTCTTCGCCAGTTGTTGAGTCAAAAGGGGAACTAAAATGAGCAGTAAAATAAATCTAACTGAAATAATGGTTTTAACTTTAGATTTGCGATAATTTTTAATAACTTCTTCTTCAGATTCTGGATTTAACTCGCGCTGAATTCGGCCAATCGTTCGCAGGAGAGAGCGAGGTAAAAAACTCATTTCTGAACCTGTTTTGAGTTCTTCAGGTAAAGACTTTTTCTCAGAATTGTAGGAATTTGAAAAGTTCCTTGAATCGGAATCCCGATTGAGAATAGGAGCATTTTCTTCATCTGAAGGAACGGTAGATTCAGACTTAGAGTTGTTTTTAACAGCAACTAAAGAAATCGATTCAACAGGTTGATTGAAAGGTTGACTTTTCGGCTTCTGGGGAAAATACCGACTCATAACCGTATCAATACAATCTAATTTTTGACAAACCTGAGAAACATGACTCATTTGAGTCAAATCATCATCAGCCGAAAAATGCCTGGAGGTTGATCCATTCAGATTCCGAAACGCTAAAGATTCAGACAGATCGATAACCGAACGACTGGTATTAAACTCAGCCAAACGAGTTTGAATAATGGTTAAACATCTTTTTAGCTCAGAATTAAAATAAGACCAGACGCGATCGCTATATTCCGCCGAATCTTTCGTAATTTTTCCACCCTGAAAATGCTCATTTTCAATCGCCTTGATCCTTAAAGCGGCATCATAGGCTTGTTCTAAAGCCCGGTCTGGTGTATTTTTAAACCAGCGATTGGCACCACGCAATGCTTGTCTAATTTGAGTCCAAGTCGAGGTCTTGATCATAAATGTAGGGAATGTTGAGTCGAGGGAGAACGTGCTAATGTGTTGGGTATCTTAACAAATTTATTCGTAGAATTGTGGCTGCTTTGTCTGTGTGGATAACAGGAGGAACTCGCAGTGGGAAAACCACCCGCTTGATTGAGCAGTTTTATGATTGGAGTATCAACCACCCGAACCGTGATCCCATCAAATCATCTTTACCCCTCAATTCATTTCCCAGGTCGCCGCAACGAACACAACCTCAGAGAGCGACCACATTAATATTAGCCGCCAACAGCGATAACCGACTAGATCTCGTGGATCGCATCTGGAAAACCCGCCCCGGACAATATGCGTTTCACTCAACAACACCGTTGGGTTTATTTGAGGATGAAGTCACCTTATTCTGGCCGTTACTGGTGCAGTCGTTAAACCTCAAAGCCCAATTTCCGGTTAGACTACGCCCCGAAACCGAACAGGAACTTGCAACCTCTCTTTGGAGTCAAGAACTCGAAGCAGGCCAACTCGCCCGAGCAGGAATCAGCCGCGATCGGATCGTGCGTCAAACCCTCGATCTGATGCAACTGGCGGCGATGAGCGGTCAATCTGTCGAAGAAATTCCTCGAATTTTAGCACAGGGATTTGATTCGTCAGAGGAATCCGATTCGCTGTATTCCTGTATGGGTCAGTTGCTGGTGCGTTGGCGAAATTGGTGTCTGGATCGGGGATTTCTCACCTACAGCATTGTTACAGAACTCTACTGGCATTTGTTGAGTCATCCCACCTATCAACAACACCTGATTCGTCGCTATCAGATGGTTTTTGCTGATGATCTCGATGAATATCCCGCCATCATGCGCCATCTGTTTGAGTTTCTCTTAGAAAGCGGAAAAATGGGAGCATTTACCTTTAACCCCACCGGATCAATTCGCTTAGGTTTGGGTGCCGATCCGAACGATTTGGCTAAGTTACAACATCGTTGTCGCATCGAAGCCTTAGACTTGCCATCAGGTCTAGCCCCCCAGCTTATCGAACCGATGATCAACGGCGTGATCGACAGTAGTATCGGACTGGCTGAACTCTCAATCGCTTTATCGGATGTTCGTTCCATTCAAACCCAGTCTCGGGCTGATTTACTGCGACGCACCGCCGAAGTGATCATTGATGTCGTCAAAACCCAACAGGTTCAACCCCAAGAGATCGCCGTTATCGGGCCAGGTTTAGATGCGATCGCTCGGTATACCCTACGAGAAATTTTGAGCCATGAGGGAATCGCCGTTGAGTCGCTACAAGAACAACGTCCCCTGTTGAGTTCTCCTTTGGTGCGATCGCTACTCACCCTGATCGCCCTGATTTATCCCGGTAATGGCCGTTTGGTAGAACGAGAAGCGATCGCCGAAATGTTAGTGGTTTTGAGCCGTGTAGAGACGCGCACAGGTGGCTCTAACGAGACGGAAGAGTTGACACCCCAAAGCTTATTTACCATTGACCCTGTAAGAGCGGGTTTACTGGCTGATTACTGTTTCCGTCCCCATCCCCAAGATCCAACCTTGCTAGAAGTGACAGCCTTTCCCCGTTGGGATCGATTGGGATATCAAGCCACTCAAACCTACAATCAGATTTTGCAGTGGATCGAGCAACAACGTCAACAATACCAACAACGCCTCATTCTAAATCCCGTTTCGCTGATTGATCGCGCTATTCAACGATTTTTTCTCTCTACCCAGTCCCTACCTTCGGATCAATTAGCGGTTTTGCGAGAGTTGATGGAAACGGCGATGCACTACTGGGAAGTGGACAGACGACTCCATCAAAGCCTTACATCAGAGGCGAATAGCGAAGCAGTGGGTTCGTTTATTCAACTGTTGCGACGGGGGGTTGTCAGTGCGAACCCCTACCCGGTGAAGTCGGTGATTTCTAAGCGGGCTGTTACTCTGGCGACGATTTTCCAATATCGCGCCAACCGTCAGTCCCATCGTTGTCATTTTTGGCTGGATGTGGCGTCGCCGTTGTGGCTAAGTGGGGGAGCGAGTAGCCTTTGGGGTTCCCCTTTATTTTTGCGAGAATGGCTTGGAAACCCTTGGACAGCCGAAGATCAGATGAAAGCAGATGATCTTCGATTGCGTCGGATTCTGCTAGATTTATTGAGTCGAGTTAGCGATCGCTTGTACTTGTGTCATAGTGAACTTGCCGTTAATGGTCAAGAACAACTCGGCCCCCTTTTACCTCTGATTCATGCTTGTGTAACATCAATCTAGTTGATGCTTTCATAGACTGAATGGGGAATACTGGAGACCATGTAAGAATTGAGGATTGTCGATGAAGAATTAATTCTTGATTTAGGCTGCATCATCAAAACTGAGAGTCTTCTCTAGAAGTGCAATAAAATTCTATCGGTTTACTCTCCTGTTGTTAGTTTGGACTCGTTTATCCTCCCGAAGCGCCAACTTTTTGTTCAATCAGACTGACAGATACAAACATAATGATTAACATTAAAGGGTTCAATGGTCTCAATCAACCGCTAATTGTTTCGGTATTTTCTAAAGGCTTTAGAGATATATTTTTTCAATCTATAAATCTATCTAGACTATCCCAAAGTTGTCAATTTCCCTGATAAATTTGTAAACTCTAAACGTTGAATGGGGTTCAACTCTCAAATGATTAGACCGATCTCTCTGACTGATTTACATTTTACAAAACCTAATAACACATGACATCTAAATTGAAAGCTGAGGGTGTTTAAGGTCTTGATAAAATTGCCCAGAAATAGCACAAAATAGAATCTTTTTAGAGTTTAACAGCCAAAAGTTAGCGAGATTAATTTTCAGAAAATATTGGACAAATTAGGTCAATTTATAGGAGGTTAAATTATGACCAGTGTAGGGGTAGGTTTTATTAGCGTTGCTGCGAATTTAGTCGATGCCGATGGCAGTTTTGTTCTTAATCCGATTACAAGTACACCCATTCTGATTGAGATTACTGAAACAGAATTTACCCAAGGCGGTAACAGAGTTTTTCAGACTTTCAATTTCTCAAACCGCATCCAAAACGAAGGCTTAGAATTTGAAGAAGATCTCGAAATTGAGGAGATCTTCGGGACAACTTTACCCGGAGGATCAACAGGTGTTTTGTTTGTCTCATTAATCAGTCTTCCTCCATTTGTTGGTGATGATGATACCGTTGATGGCGGGGGCGGAGATGATACGACTGATGGCGGGGGCGGCGATGATAC
>NZ_LATL02000228.1 GCF_000972705.2 Limnoraphis robusta CS-951
TTCTAAACCCATTACCGCCAACCATTCATTAATTATTTCTTGGCATTCCTTAACTACCTTTAAATCTTCATGCAGGACTACAAAATCATCTGCATATCTGATTAGGGCTAAGGTTTGTTCATTTTTGGATTTATTTCCTTTCAGAGTTCTTGCATACTGTTTAACTCTTTCTTCCATACCATGTAAGGCTATGTTTGCTAATAACGGGGAAATTACACCTCCCTGTGGTGTACCTTCATGGGTAGGAAAAAGGTCTTTTCCATCCATTACTCCGCTCTTTAACCATGCTTTGATTTGTTGTCTTAGCTTGGGATAGGTTTGGAGTTTTGCCAACAGTTTTTGATGGTTTATTTTATCGAAGCATTTGGATATGTCAGCATCTAGCACATATTTAGGCTTTTTGTTGATGCTTGTGTATATTGCTCCGATGGCATCATGGGCTGAACGTGCTGGTCTAAAACCATAACTGTTAGGTTCAAACTTGGCTTCCCATTCTGGTTCTAACGCTAGTTTTACTAATGCTTGTAAAGCACGTTCATACAGGGTTGGAATTCCTAGAGGTCGCTTTTCGTCCGTGTTGGATTTGGGTATCCATACTCGGCGGGTTGGTTTTGATTTGTTGCCAAGTTTTAGGTTATTTGCAAGTGCCATTCTTTGTTTTGGTGTTAAGGATTTAACACCATCGATACCTGCGGTTTTCTTGCCTTGATTATCTTGGCTAACCCGTCGAACGGCTAGTAGTTTGGCGTGCCAGCTTTTTTGGAGTAGCCTTTGTAGTTTGTGGACTAATCTGACATTGCCTTGCTGACTGGCTTTGAATATTCTTTTTTGCAATTTAAAGACACATCTTTCAGCTTTTCGCCAGTTGATGTCCTTCCATTCATACATCGATTTTTCAACCGTGTTCATAACTTATTCGTTGCTACTTAAGACTATTCATTCCATTGAACAGTGTGTACGTCAGCTTATCCTTATCTATTACAGATAGGCTTTTGCTTCTTACACAATCCTTCCCAGACAAATCTTACGCTGGTTACTACTTAGATTTCGACCTCATCTAAGAGATTTGTAGGGGTTACTTCGTTCCCAATAATCGTATTTCTAACCTTAGTGTCTTCCTCTGTACCGAAGCTGTGTAGATGGTTCTGGTTAAACTCTACCTTTTTCCAGTACCTTAGCTTATTAACATTTTGTTGCCAGCCAATAATCTGCGTAGGCTGGATTACCGTGACGGTACTTATAACGGAAGTTCCTTTCGTACACATAGTTAGGTGCTAGACAGGATTTGATGTCAGATTCATCATTACTGCCGTTTAACCCCGCTTTTCCCACTTTGATGACCATTCTCCACAGGAAGGGGTTATGCTGTCACTCCACCATCTGGAGGGATGGGCTTTCACCATCACGGTTATTGAGTTGTCAAGGTTTATCACCTTGCCCTATCCACGTCTGTTGGACTTTTGATAGGAACGAATCGCACGGTAAAAACGGTAGCGGTAGGCTTTTTCTGTCATGTGTCACATCTTAGCATATAGCTTGTGAGAACCGCTATCGAAGAGGCGTTTCCTCCCGTCGCTAAAAGCGAGGGTCTCCACGCCAAATTCAGATGAAGACAATGCCTCAACTTTAAGGATAGCGGCAACTGAGGTGAATCGGTCTTAGCTATAATTTAGTTAAGGGTTTATCCTAAGTTTAGAAGGGCTTCTGACTCGAATTTTTACTGAATATTTACAATCTTACCCTCGAAAATTTACTAAACATTTACAAAACTCTCTTGTCAGACTTGATGAAAATTAACTACTCTGAGAAAGGAGAAGATTTCAGAAATTTAATTTAAACAGGCTTGATTGGAATTATAGATCGTTAATTTATTCCTCACTAGAACTGGAGAAAAAACAAGTGAAAATAGCACTTTTACTATTGATTGTTGTTATCTTGGCGATCATTTTACTCAACGCAATTGATAAATATTTTTTAACCTTTCGTCCCTATCAGCCTAAATCCTCTCAGTTCAAGCCAGAAAAACCTTGGATGGTTTCCCTGTTGAAACTGTTATTTTTGGGACTGGTTGTTCCGCTTTCCTACCTGAAGTTAGCTCTAGAAATTTACTTCAGCCCGGATCGTTCTAGCTCATCGGATCAGATTGTTTATACCCTTGAGAAACCCGCCTCGACTCAACCCTTGAATCAAAAGTTGAGCTAAGAGTGAACTACCTACACTGACCTGGCGGTAGAGTGTAGGCTTCCCAATTCATTGGGGATTGAAAAGTTAATCATCACTATCAGCTAAAATTTGTAGACGGATTCTCCCCTTTTGACCTTCTCCAATTTGAATTTCTAACACTTGACCTGCCAGTTGTTCTAGACAAGAAAGCAGCGATCGCAAATGAGGCGTACTCGCACCTGTATCGACATAGAGGCGATCGGCTAAACTCCCCACCCGCTTCCAGGTACTATGAAGTTTAACGATCGCTTGTTCGAGTTGAGTGGCTTGTTTAACCAAATCTGCCGCAGTGTTCAAACAACCAACTCGTAATGCTTCTTCTAGCGCCATTTCCACATCAACAGAAGATTGGTTGATCGCCTGTACTTGAGCGGCAGCATCGAGATATTTTGATAAATTTTTAGCTTCTGAAGTCAGATTTTTAATCGTATCAACATCGGGATTTTCGGTGATTTCCCGGCGAATTTCCGTGATATGAGACTCGGGTAATTTTTCCATCTCCCGCACCAGAGGCGCCAGATAACGAGTTGGCATCGCCCCGGCTGCGGCTTTTTCTCGCACTTCTTCCGGTAACAGATCTGAACTCATGGCAGTCCATTCATCGGACATCTGACGCACCTGACGCTTCGTAATGCGATCGCCATTGCAAGCCGCATCAGAGATCATTTGTTGGACTTGTGGGGGAGATTTTGCCGTCTCTACAAACGCTCGTTTACTAAAATTATTAATCGAGTCGGGGTTTAACTGACCTTGAGCCAGGAGAGTATCTGCACTGTTTGCCAGTTCAATTAAAGCATAGGCTTGACTTTTGCTGATTTCTCGGTCTTTGAGCCAATTGAGAAATCCCGTTCCCCGCCCTTCACCGCCCCGTTTTTCGCGATCGCGTACCGCCCGTAAAATCCGCCCCCGCCAAATTTCGGTTTGTAGATCAAAGCGATCGCAGACTTTCCAAGCGACATCGATCTGTCGTTCAAAGTCCGGTTCCGCAATTGCATCATCTTCAGGATCGGGGAGTTCAAACTTCAGATCGGTTAGCTCTTGTAGAACTTCAGCTAACTCATTGGGCGATTGGGGAATATCAGCCATCACGACTCCGCAGCGTTGGATCATTGCCGGATCATTATTACACGATTCGACCTCACTACCAACTCAGCTCTGTCGGTTGCGCTTTTAGCTGAACCTGTTTTTCGATTTTTTTCTCAAAGGATTGCACAAATTAGAAATCTTGTGCTACATTAAGAATTGGTATGGCGGGCGTAGCCAAGTGGTTAAGGCAGTGGATTGTGGTTCCACCATTCGTGGGTTCGAGTCCCATCGTTCGCCCTTTGTCGAATAAGAGATTTTAGATCATAATTTTTGTCTGGGTTTGATCTCTTGAGATTCAGCTTAACTTTGTAAGTTCTCGCTTGATATTTGCTTATTTTAGATAATTATTATAGCGGTGTGCGCTCGTATGAGGTACGAACCAGAAACCCGGTTTCTGCTAGAAACCGGGTTTCTACCCAATCGGTGTTGTACCTCACAGAACTGAAAACTGCTATAACATTTGAGCATAACAATAAGGGTTTCAAGTTATCTAACTGTATATTAATGAGCAGGCGGTAGGTTATGAGAAGATTGACCGGAAGGTAAATAGCGCTCGCCTCCGGCTAAGTTACGAAATTTGGTAAACTGAGGATCAAAGAGTAATTTAATGGTTCCTGTCGGCCCGTTGCGGTGTTTGGTAATAATCACTTCAGCAATTCCGCGATCGGGTGAATCCGGGTTATAATAATCATCTCGATACAGCATAATCACGAGATCGGCGTCTTGTTCGATCGATCCAGATTCCCTCAAATCGGACATCATGGGTCGTTTATTGGTACGAGATTCAACGCTGCGACTCAACTGTGAAAGCGCAATAACTGGAACATTTAATTCCCTGGCTAACCCTTTTAGCGATCGCGTAATTCTAGACAATTCTTGGACTCGATTCTCACTCCCCCCCTCCATTAATTGCAGATAATCAATTAAAACTAACCCCAGTGCGCCGCCCTGTTCCGCTTGTAAACGCCGCACCTTTGAACGCATTTCTGTTACCGTAATATTAGGCGTATCATCAATAAAAACAGGCAATTCTGATAAGGTTCCAATCGCCACCGTTAATGGTTCCCATTCACTCTGACTAATCCGCCCTGATCGAAGTCGATTACTTTCAATTTTTGCCTCACTAGAAAGCAGTCTTTGAACTAACTGATCCTTCGACATTTCCAAGCTAAAAATCGCGACAGGCAGCTTATGAATTTTGGCAATACTATAAGAAATATTTGTGCAAAGTGCGGTTTTTCCCATCGAAGGACGACCTGCAACAATAATTAAATCAGAGCGTTGAAATCCGCCCGTCATCGCGTCTAAATCATAAAAATTGCAATTTAAACCGGGAAGTGCAACGCCTTCGTGACGATCTTCGATATCCTGAAACGTATTAATCAGCGTCTCTGCGATAGAAATCAAATTTTGTTGCGGACGAACTTGAGTAATATTAAAAATCTTTTGTTCGGCTTGATCTAATACCTCTTCGATATCAATCGTTGTATCATAACCCAAATCAATGGTTTCATGTCCGGCTTGAATCAAATTGCGGCGCATGGCTTTTTCAATCACCAACAACGCATATTGATCAATATTCACCGCCGAAACTGTGCGATCTACCAGTTGTGCTAGCTTCATTTGTCCGCCCACTTCTTCTAAGTGATTGTGATCGGCTAGCCAAGTGGTAACGGTCATTAAATCAGTGGGTTTTCCCTGTAAATGTAAATTCAGGGTTGTGCGATAAATCGTTTGATGGGCTTTAATCGAAAAACAACTCGGATCTAACAATTCAGCCACACGACTAATCGCTTCAGGATCGAGGAGAATTCCCCCTAAAATAGCCTCTTCTGCTTCAACATTTTGGGGCGGTAGGCGATCGCTGGGAAGTTGAAAGTTAGATCGATTTGCCATAGTGGGGGATGAAGAAAACAACCCGTTATCAGCAGTTTCAGACGTTCATCGAGAACGCCTGATCACCGTTCAACTTAGTTAGAGACAACGTGAACTTCAACTTCGGCCGTGACTTCTGGATGAAGTTTGATTTGTGCTTTATAAAAGCCAATATGATTGATATCGGGTAACGTGATACCCCGACGATCAACTTCTTGGTTCGTCATCGCTTGAATGGCTTCTGCAAGTTCGCGATCGGTTACAGTCCCAAAAATCGCTTCATTTTCACCCACCTGTTTAGCGATGGTAAAACGACCAATGGTTTCTAATGCAGTTTTTTGGGCGATCGCTTCTTGCTTGAGTGCAATTTGTCGCTGACGTTCTTCTTCCCGACGACGTTCAACCTGCTTGAGAATGCCTGGAGTGGCTCGAACTGCCAAACTTCTCGGGAGAAGATAGTTCCGAGCATAACCAGGCGCCACTTCCACTAAATCTCCATTTTGCCCTAGTTTGCTGATGTCCTGTCTGAGAACGACTTGAACACGCTTTGCCATGATACTTCCTATAATCTTTTAACCCAAACACTCTATGATAGCGAGATTAGCGACGCGATCGCAAGATACATCAGAGAAAATTTTACAGCAACTTGAAAATCAAGCCTTCACTTTAACGGTCGGGCGTTTCAATCCCGCGAACGGGTTTCATTAATTGGAAAGACAAATTCATTTCTCTTTAAGAAAATGCGCTTTCTACAGTTTCAATCCCGCGAACGGGTTTCATTAATTGGAAAGCACTCTAGATCGTTGCTTTGGTTATGAGCGCAGCAGTTTCAATCCCGCGAACGGGTTTCATTAATTGGAAAGGGGAATATCAAGTTGAATGGCATATGCAAAGAAAAAGTTTCAATCCCGCGAACGGGTTTCATTAATTGGAAAGCAATGGATGGTCGCAAAATGGCTGTAGTTCAAGCGTTTCAATCCCGCGAACGGGTTTCATTAATTGGAAAGAAATGTAATCGCGTTGAATGGCACGATAGTGATCAGTTTCAATCCCGCGAACGGGTTTCATTAATTGGAAAGGGAAACAAATTGCTGGCAAAAAGAACTAGAAGCATAGTTTCAATCCCGCGAACGGGTTTCATTAATTGGAAAGCGGTACTGACAACTTTACCATTACAGCCACAGCAGTTTCAATCCCGCGAACGGGTTTCATTAATTGGAAAGTCCGTCAGGTTTATCAAGATGGTGATAAATATTTTGAGTTTCAATCCCGCGAACGGGTTTCATTAATTGGAAAGCACTTAATAGGATTCTAGATATATTCCTTTGCCCTATGTTTCAATCCCGCGAACGGGTTTCATTAATTGGAAAGAAATTAATCCAAGGCGTAACTAACAATTATCGTTGTTTCAATCCCGCGAACGGGTTTCATTAATTGGAAAGTCCCACGTTCTCTCGTCTGGCTGATATCGAAGCCGAGTTTCAATCCCGCGAACGGGTTTCATTAATTGGAAAGAAGTTAAGGACGTTTACCTTTGGCGGAGTAGCTGGATAGTTTCAATCCCGCGAACGGGTTTCATTAATTGGAAAGGTAGTCAGCCATATTTTTTTTGATTTGTATGTCAAGTTTCAATCCCGCGAACGGGTTTCATTAATTGGAAAGATTCCTTATAGTGCTGACAGTCACAAGGTATGACCCGTTTCAATCCCGCGAACGGGTTTCATTAATTGGAAAGTCCACACAGCAAGGATTCTAGCGATTCAGTTTTCAGTTTCAATCCCGCGAACGGGTTTCATTAATTGGAAAGCCTTAAGAGCCAAACTTACCAGTCCCATTCCTGATGCGTTTCAATCCCGCGAACGGGTTTCATTAATTGGAAAGGATTTAGCTCCATATATTGTGAGCAAGATTCCCAAGTTTCAATCCCGCGAACGGGTTTCATTAATTGGAAAGTGCAACGACAGATGAAGGAATCGCTAGTTTCCCGTTTCAATCCCGCGAACGGGTTTCATTAATTGGAAAGAAAAAATGAACAGTTAGCAGCTATTGACGGAGCCGTTTCAATCCCGCGAACGGGTTTCATTAATTGGAAAGGCGGAGAAAGCGATCGCATCAAACAGGAAGACAAGGGTTTCAATCCCGCGAACGGGTTTCATTAATTGGAAAGATCGCTGTGACCTCTCCGCCTGTGTAAACATACTGGTTTCAATCCCGCGAACGGGTTTCATTAATTGGAAAGGTCAATTATGGTATTTGTTATATATATTTCAATGGGTGTTTCAATCCCGCGAACGGGTTTCATTAATTGGAAAGGACTTTTTTAGGCAAACGGAATCAAGCGAAAATCATTAGTTTCAATCCCGCGAACGGGTTTCATTAATTGGAAAGAGCTTGTGTTAACTCACTACAAAATTAATGTTAACAGTTTCAATCCCGCGAACGGGTTTCATTAATTGGAAAGATGAGAATTGCTGGACTAGAGAAAGAAATTGCAAGTTTCAATCCCGCGAACGGGTTTCATTAATTGGAAAGGAAACTCAAAGATCGCGATTCTGTGTTACTGAGTCGTTTCAATCCCGCGAACGGGTTTCATTAATTGGAAAGTCAGAAAAACAGGTTGCCGCGTGTAAAAAGCTAAAAGTTTCAATCCCGCGAACGGGTTTCATTAATTGGAAAGGCGAAAAAAAACGACAGAGAGAAGCCTTAGAATGGTTTCAATCCCGCGAACGGGTTTCATTAATTGGAAAGTTTCTTGATTGTTGCTGGCTTAGTTTTGAGAGAGATTTGGTTTCAATCCCGCGAACGGGTTTCATTAATTGGAAAGTTAGAGGTTGCCAAGTCAGAAGCATTAGATATTATGTTTCAATCCCGCGAACGGGTTTCATTAATTGGAAAGAAAAACCGATCCAACGGTCGAAAGACCTGGTACAGAAGTATGTTTCAATCCCGCGAACGGGTTTCATTAATTGGAAAGTTAGGATAAGATCGCCGTCCCTAAACTCTTGTAACTGTTTCAATCCCGCGAACGGGTTTCATTAATTGGAAAGTAGGCAAGCTTTAATTTATTAGAGTTTATCTCCGGTTTCAATCCCGCGAACGGGTTTCATTAATTGGAAAGCAAGCTTAATCTTTCTAATGCCAATGGAAGCGATGTTTCAATCCCGCGAACGGGTTTCATTAATTGGAAAGATAGAGATTTGGGATGGGGAGACGGATGGGGAGATGTTTCAATCCCGCGAACGGGTTTCATTAATTGGAAAGTTTGATTGAACAAGATAAAACTAGGAGCATTGCTCGTTTCAATCCCGCGAACGGGTTTCATTAATTGGAAAGCGCCAGAAAAAATTTCAATGGGAATTAGAGAAGAAAGGTTTCAATCCCGCGAACGGGTTTCATTAATTGGAAAGTTGAGAAAAGAGACAATGCTTGGTGGGAAACATCTGTTTCAATCCCGCGAACGGGTTTCATTAATTGGAAAGTAGTCGCAGAGCGATCGCCGGACTCGAACCGGACAATCTCGTTTCAATCCCGCGAACGGGTTTCATTAATTGGAAAGACTGTGGCCTGAAAACCCGACTAAGAAAGGGTAAAACACCCGAAAATGACGGGAGAGATCCGACTGATGGATTTCAGCCTGTGGCCAACCCCAACCGGAGGTGAACAAAAACGCTAAAACTATTCAATTATCGAGGTTCTGGCGAATTGACGGGAGTACCGGGAAAAACGTGGGCGCTTCGACCCGTCAAAAATCCGCATAAACACACTATAAAACAATCGTCTGTTCCTGTCTAGGCTTTTGCGAACCATAGGTAATAGTACGCCGCACAGACCCCGCATCCAAGACATAAATCCGCACAGAATCTTCAGTAGGTTTAATCACCGCTTCGATTTTTTGCTGAAGTTTCACAAATTGTACCGCAGTCAGGAAACATTCAAACACGCTGTACTGTGTCCACTTTCCGTAGCCCATCAACAACTTATGTAGGCGGTTGCGGCGTTTATTGGCGGCTTTGTTGTCCTCAAGGTCATAAATCACCAGATAAAATAATGTATTCATCGGATTTTCAAGGGTTTATAAACAACATTTTCTTGAAGGTGACGGGCGAGTAAACGGGCTTGTAATTCTATGGCTCGACGGTAGGTGCAACGATAGCCAAACACGGGATGTTTAAACTCAGAATTTAGCTTGCGCTCAAAGGCTTCTAGAAAGATTTTTCGTCCGGCATCTTTCAGACGATAAGCCCCTAAACTTTCGCTAAAATCGGAGAGTTTTAGTTCTTTGTGACTCAATAAAGAGAGTAAAAAACTATCAGCAACCAATGGGCGAAATTCTTCTATTAAATCCAGAACCATTGCAGGTTGACCCCTTGTTGTTTCATGCAAATAGCCAATATAAGGATCTAATCCCGCAATGTGAACGGCAGCAGTGACTTGAATGCGAAGTAAACCATAAGCAAAGTTCATTAAAACATTCATGGGGTCGGATGGACTGCGATGATGGCGACCTTGAAAAGACCAGGGTTCGTCCAAAATATTCAGCCAACAAGCAAAATATTCACGGGCGGCTATTCCTTCTATTCCTCGCACTTGGTCGAGGGTTTTCTGCTCACAAACTTGTTTTTTTCGCAACTTCAACGGGTTATCTTTTTGTCCGTAACGATACAAAACTGAAGATTGATTATGTATCTTTCCGGCGACGATTATTTTGACTAATTCTAATCGTTTTTCTTCGTGACAATGAGTAGCATATTGCGCTAAACGAAGCTGACCATTACGGGAATATCCGGGGAGAGTTGTACCGATATATTTGCCATATTGAGAAAGATAATGCACGGGCATTCCCAATTCTAAAGCATAACTGAGGGCATCTCCGGTAATTTGAGGATTTCCCATTAAAACCACCTGTTCAACGGTTTGAGCGGCGACTGAATGTTTACTCCAGGTTCCATCTTCTTGTTTGAGAGAGACGATAAATGCCTCATATTTTTTGTTGAGAATTGCATCCGGTTGAGTGACGTATAAAACAGACATTTGAGTTCCTCCGATTGAATAAATAGGTTTAAAGTTCAACAGATTCTGTGGCAAGCCGACGCATTTCTTTCGGTAAACAAATTCCTTGTAAACTACAATCTCGGCATTTTTTATCGTGGGAAATGGGAGCAGGCATCGGTTGAGAATTTGCCGTCAGAGCCGCAGAAATTGCCGCTTCTGTTGCTTGACGTAATAGGGGAGTAAATTCAACGGTTTGACGGCGACGGTTGCTATGATAAAATATCTCCCCAAAAGCAATAGAGTTTTGGGTGATTTCTTCTAAACAAATTGCTGCGGCACAGAGTTGAAAATGGTCGTTTAAATGATGCGCCATCCGACCTTTTTTGTATTCAACAGGAATCAGTTGATTCTCTCGTTCTTCAACAGCATCGATAATTCCATGAACTTTTAAACGATGACTCCAGACCCATTGTTGTTGAAAAATGCGTGTTTCTCCTCGTTGAGATTCTCTTTCTTCGTTAATATGGCGATGCAAATGTTGACCCATCAAAATATGTTCATTTTCTGCCATTTCTCCGAGTTGATATTCTAGATAAAATCGCCGAGGGCAATATTCCCAAGCGTTCAAATAAGCCAGGGGTAAATAGTCTTCTGAGTTCATTGGTCTGTTGTCTCCTGATGTGGTAAGATTTTTGTTGATTTTTCCGGGGTTAAATTAGGGCGAAAACGCGCCTGTCCCATCCCCATTGCTGTTTTTCGACCCACGCCGGAAAAGAAAGCAAATTGAGCTAAAATCATGGCAATTTTCATCTGTTGGGAATTGTTAAAACGATATTTCACCCAACCTTGAGCGCCTATTTCTCCGCCTCCTTCCATTTTTAATGCGTAGGTTTTCAGTTCATAGGCGGATACTTTTCCTCGCCATTCTTGTGAGGGAAATTGTAAATTTTCCGGCGCAAATTGATTCCAACGTCGCTCTAAACTCCCAAAGACTAATTCGGGTAATAGAAAGGTTTGAATGTCATCTGTTTGTTTAAAGCTGGTTGGAGAGAGAAAATCTAGCGTTAAACTTTCACCAAAAGCGGGGGTTTGACTCAAGACTTCATAGGATGTAGAACCGGATAACCGATGGGTACCTGGAAGGGTATAAAGATGGCGAAAAACAAAGGGAAATTTTCCCAAAATTATCGGTTGATTTCCCCATTTTTCAATCCCACTCAGTAAGGGTTGAACGAGAGTATCATCGAGTAAGCTAATCCGAATTAAAAAGCGATCGCCTGCTTGATTTCCTTTGATGCGTCGGTTGCCAATTAATCCTGATAAACTAAAAGGTGATGACTGCATTTTGTGAATATTATCAGCGATTTCTGATGAGCTTAATTGCAACCAATTCATCACTTTACCGTGAATGGCTCTTGACAGCGTTGCAGGAATAATCCCATTATCGGCTGCTCCTAATTCTATTACCCAAGAATGCAGGGTTTTAGACTGTGTTGGCTCCATAAAATGCTCCAATTGGTAATGATAATTGTTCGGGAAGTTGTGGATACTGTTGGCGAAAATTTGTCCAAGATTCTTTCACAGATTGCCAATATTCGCCTTTAATTCTTGCCTGACTCACCAAACTAGATGGCGGCATAACAATTCGATTATAGAGGATCAGTTGAGTATTTGAGGGCAAATCTAACGGGTTTAGGGGATGAAGACAAGAATATTCTCCGTTGTTTTTTTGGAGGGTATTTTCGGGGATAGCAAGAAATTCTACCCTCACTTTTGCCGCCCATTTTCCTAACCGTATCCACCGAGGAATTTTTGCTTCAACTTCAGGCGGAGCGATAATATAAGTGCGGTATTGGCTACCGATAGCGAGTTCTTTTGCACGTCCATAATTAATCGGATAATTGCGTTCTGCACCTTTATCTCCAAACTGTTTTGAGCGACCATAATAGGTCGTTTGAGCCGCTTTAAACGTGTTAATTTGATAAGACCAATGCAAAGGTTGAGCGGGAAAAACATAGATTTTCGCTTGATTCAGATGAAGTAAATTCGCCTCAAAATTCCTGTTGAGATAGCTTGGAGTTTGGGCGTTTGTTCCGTGTAAACGGTAAACTTGAGGGATAATTTTAGGCGTAAACAGTGCAAAACTCAACGCCCAATTATGCAAGTATTTCTCAGTTTCATAGAGAATTCCCATTTCACGACTGGCAAAAAAAACGTTATCGTGAAGTGTTAATAGACAGTGATAGAGTGTCATTAGAAAAATGGTTTTAGGTTTGTTGAATTTCTCCCAACCCCGTTTTTAAGGCAGGGCCGTTTCGCTCGTCGGTAAACATTTGTTTAGAACCTCTCCCCCAACCCCTCTCTAT